>JAFYGX010000237.1 GCA_017543025.1 Solobacterium sp. | reverse complement strand
CCCTAACTTCTCAACAAATATAACCTCGTTGACCAGATAATCGTCAGTCTAGCTGACCGATTCGATCATCAATATCTTTCTCGTTCATGCCGAACTGGCTGAGGATTCTCGATTGTGTCCGGGTCACTTTGTATCGTCTCTTGTAGTTCCCCGTACGCAGATCTTTGTCAGCTTTGATCGCTTCGAGCTGATCTACCATGGCAGGAACTGTGTAGTGTTTCTTATCGGATATCCGAAGTTCTGATGTTCCGGTAAACAGCAATGCATGTAAGATCGATGCCACAAACCAGATCAGCCCTTTGCCATGCATGGCTTCTTCTGTAGTCACTCCGATCTTATCCATTCCCATATGGCTCTTCAGTGCCTGGAACACTTTTTCCACACAATCGCGTTTTCCGTATTCATGCAATGCAGTCTCTGCGGTCATTTCTTCTCTGCTGATCAGGATCATCAGACCGGCTTTCATAATCTCTCTGTTGATCGCTTCTTCGTTGTCTTCATAACCGACCAACCGAACGGTTGGTTTTTTGACGGTTATTGTCCCGGTGCCTCGTCCGCGTTTCTTCTGAATCTCTTCCTTTGGAGTGCCTGGTTCTGTTTTCAGAATGAAGTACTTTGGTACCCATTCGAGTTCTTTCTCTTCAAGGCTTTTCTTCTTTGAGGATTGAATGAAGTTTTCAAGCTTCCTGCGTTCTCGTGCGATTGTCTCTTTCGCGTTGCCGCGTTCATTACGGTACCGCTCGTTACTCCAGATGATATGCGCATAACACACCGGTCCACCCTCGTACAGAGTGCATTCTACAGTTACACCGTACTTTTCATCATTGTCGTCACACGATATTTCGTTGCGATATGTTTTGATGGTATCGATCACCTGATCCGCAAGGTTTTTGTACAGAGTGAAGTTACTTCTGAGCATCAGAAGATACGTAATACCGGAGTTATCCATGTCTTTGACGTTCTTTTCCGATATGTATCCTCTGTCACAGATGAGACAGATAACGACATCTATACCTGTGAGTTTCTTCGCCTCCCGGATAAACTCAATCATCTCCTGAGCCTGCGCGATATCCGTGACAGATCCCGGTGAATGAAGATAAGTCAGCGGCAAGCCGTCTGATTGTCTTACAACATAATCAGTATTCACCTGCGGCAAAGTTGCATCGTCTTTGGCATGACCTTTCTGAACAATCATGACGCCTCTTGCCTGACAGTTGACGTTGGTGGAGTCATAGCAGAGATACACTCTGCCGTCACCGATATTCCTCTTGAACCAGAGTTCACGGAACAGCTTGATCTTGGAGACGGAAAGGGTATCTCTGATGAATCTGCCTATCGTTGTGTCACTGGAGACATCTTCTGAAAACAGCATGTGTTCTCTTGCCCATGCTGGGAAGTGCTGCATCACAGCGGATTCCCTTGAGATCATGTAGGACGCAAGGTCCAGAACCAACCTTACATGTTCTTCATCTTTAAATGCTTCATTCAGATCAGCAGAAAGACCGGATGATTCCATCACTTTTGCCATCCAGCCATTAAACCCGACGGAGATACTGTCCGCAAAGAGCGGCGGATCAGGAAGCTCCTGTTCTGTAAACAGTTCTTTGTATTTGTTATTTGCATAGAGCATCTTATTGTTCTTATCCTTTGGATTCTGAAGGACCCCTATGCATACACTATCATGACCGGTGTAACCTTTCCCGCTGGTTACACGTCTGGAGGAGGAAACATAGTTGTTTGAAACATTGACGTAAACATACTTTTCATTGCGCAGAAATGCGCCCTTGGGGAACGCAAACAGGTTGTCATCAGTTCTGGAAATCCTGGGCATGAATCGCTCTCCTTACGAAGCTATAATATAGCCTCGTTAATAGGCGAGTCAAGCGTATTCATGAATATCCTTTCACTTTATCCGGATCCAACTGAAAATAGCCGGTTTTATGCGGCGCTTGGGCGATATTCATGGATAATAGAAGGTGACTGAATAACTTGTTTCAGAGAGACGAGGCTATATTATTTGGGAAGTTCGGGGAAAACATCTTCAACCGGATTAAATATGTGATGCCTGATATGACTTCAAAAATAAATAATTCTGCACAAAATGCTGAATAGCCCGGCAGTATTTTTATAACTACAGAATGCAGAGAACGATATAATCGATATATGCTGAATTTTAGCAGCAGGAGGAATTATGTTTAAGAAAACTTGTTTATTTCTTGCCGTGGCCGCACTGCTTGCCGGATGCGGCGGCTATACCGCTCCGGAAGCCACCGCTTCTGCAGAGGTGAAGGACTCGGAAACAACCGAGACCGCAACTCCGGAAGAAGCCGCAGGATTTGAAAAGGAACTTCCGGAAACCGGAATCAGAATTTCTCTTCCGGAAAAATACGTAAATCTGAAAGGAGCGATTATGCAGCCTTCTGACGGCGGAGAAATCGATGTCGGATGCGGAATTCTGTCCGCCAACGTCAATTATCTGATGCACACGAAGGAGGAACGGGATGAATTTGATGCATGGTACAGCACAATCACGAGTGATACCAATATCACGGATGAGATAGTGGAAAAGGCTAACGCATATTACAGCGGAAAGTTTCCTCTGGCTGTGATCGTCGCTATTAATGGCGGACGCGGGTACAAGGAAATTGTTGACGAAGCCCTCGGCGGCGACGAAACGCCCGTCAGGAAGCATTTTGAAATCGGCGAAAAAGACGGATACAGGTATTATGCGCTGACGCTGAATACCGATGATCCTGAGATTCAGAGCTATATGGGAGAAGCAGATCCTGATCTGGTGGAAGAGTATAAGGAACTTTGTGCTGACATGGAAGAAAACTGTACGAAGTACATTACACCGATCACTCGCAACCCGTCTGTCGTATATCCCGAAATCGGAACACAGATTTCATTTGAGGCAGAAGACCTTGACGGAAACAGGATTACCAGTAAGGATCTGTTCGCAAAGAACGAGTACACCATGGTCAATATCTGGCGCACCTGGTGCGACTACTGCGTGGAAGAGTTCCCGGCAATTGATGAGATGGCAAAGAAATATGCGGATAAAGGCGTAGCGATTGTTACCTACTGTGCGAATGCAGAGAATGAAGAACTGATCGCTGCGGCAAAGAAGACGGTCGGAAGCTACAATTTCGCAATGAATCTTGCGGCCAGTGAATCTGTTGATAAGATGTTTCCGTTCCATGGCACACCGTTCACCTATTTCGTGGACAGGAACGGAAAGATAGCCGCACTGCCGATCCGTGGCGCAAATCCTGAAAAGTATGAGAAATACATTGAAATGCTTATTGCCGGTGAAAAGATTGATACCTCATATGAAACCCCTGTGCCGAATGATGAGAACACCTATTCCGTACAGGTCATTGACCAGAACGGAGATCCTGTCAGCGGTGCTGTGATAGGCTTCTGCACCGACAGCGAATGCAATATCTCTGAGACAAATGAAGCGGGTATCGCATTCTTCACAGGTCCGGCATATCCGTATCACATCCAGATCGTTTCTGTGCCGGAAGGTTACTCCTATGACAAGGATTACTCCGCTTACATGTCGGATGAAAGCATCTCCATTACTGCTGAAGTAACCAAAAAGTGAAACAGTCTGGCTAAAGGCCTGCAGTGATGCATAAAATAATGATCAAAAGCTGATGAGAATATAAACTTATCAGCTTTTTTCTATGACAGGCATGTCATACATCTTCAGGCTTAAAAGTCACGAACAGGCACCGGCTGCCGGGGAATCATCATTGATTCCCCGGCCTGCTCATCGAAAGCTATCGGGAAGAAGAAGATAACGCAAAATCATGTCCTTACGCACAGAAATCCGATACGAAGTCGACTGCAGCAGACAAGACGGTGAATAACTGCCAGTCCAGACAAGCAAGCATAAGCGCTGCATTGGCAAGTTGGATCCTGAAACGGAGAATATCATACAGAACTGCTCCCATGGCCGCAAAGCTGCTGCACCGGTGTTTACTGCAGAAACCGTACAGAAGAGGAAGAACAGCACTGCAATCAATGCCGGGATCACTGCGCTGTCTGAGCGAGTGAAACGCCCTTTCCCGCTCTTATGAGAATCGTAAAAAGAACCGGATGATCCCAGTTCTGATATGAATGCACTTTTCGTACGCCTTAAATCTGAATCAAAACTTTTCTTTTATGCTAATGCGGTCTCCGGACCAACTGCATGATGATTCCGGTTAAACTGCATAAAGAATCCGGAAAAACTGCAGGGTCGTATTTTTGAACATTTCCTGAGGTTTTCACTCTCTTGAAAATATGCCGTGAAAGCCGTCTTGATCAAGGGGATGATCCCCCCTTGCTATGCTTGTGCGGAAAAACAGCATATATGACTATTTTTCGCCCGTTTTTCGGCATCTCAGGGTGCAGGGGGATGGGCCCGCTTGTCAAGATGGATCATTGAATATTTCAAGAGACACTACTCTGTCAGCAATGTTCAAAAATATGACTATTTTTTCATGGAGTAATGCTAAATGCAGGCTTCCCCGGAATCGTCTTGCAATTTAACCGGAGACTACAGATAAAACAGTTATGGCAGGACCGGGAAGCCATTTCGTCACCCTTCACTCACCGCATTATCAATATATCCATCATCGGATTATCGCAGTTTTACAAAAAAAAAAAGACAGCTTCCAGAACTGTAATCCTGAAAACTGCCGCTTATGTTATTCCTCTTCTCTGATGTCAGACCAGATGGTATTATACTTGACCGAATCAATTGCTTTCAGGCAATTCTCTTTGGTCGTATAACTTTCACTGGACAGAATAATCTCTCCGTTGGATGCTTTAAGACGGAAACGATATTCGTCCCCCTTGTCTGTAAAGATCTCAAACTTGGGGTTTGGCTCAGTTGTATAATCCTTTGCAGTCTGGTCTTCTACCGGAGCGTACAATACATTACTCTCAACACTCTCAATTCCTTTCAGACATGCTGGTTTTGAAGAATAAACCTGAGATGTTCCGACAATTTTGTTGTTGTCAGCCGTTAGATTAAATGAATACCCGCTGTCCGTTTTCCTGATCATGAATCCACTCATATTTTTGTCCTTCCTTTCTGTTTCGATGAGTGATACTGAAGTTCATTTCAGAAATTCTATTATTTCTTCTGCAGACTTGGTGCTGTTTTCCAGCGCTTCCAGAAGCTTCTTCTTTTCGCTTTCTTTCTTCGCCTTTTCTTCAGCTTTTTCTGCAATTGCTTTTTCTTTCTGTAGCCTCTTGAGCTTGTGTTTCTGCTCCTTTAATGTTTCGTTCAGAGAAGCGATTGTTTCTTCTGCTTCTGCGATCTCCCGATCAATCAGATCAATGGATTTTTCTGCAATCTTTTCCTTTTTGGAACTCACCTTGTTCTTGCTTCCTTTAGGTCTTGGCATAATGATCTCCTTCTTTTTCACCATAATAGCATTGAATCCAATAATCTGAATTCGATTTCACCGGAATTCAGCTATTGCCCGGTGGCTGTCACCGATGCTTCTGCAGCTGCACCAAAATTAAATGATGGCGTGATAATTCCGGATTACTTATGCAAAAGAAATAAGGATCTTGCGCAAAGTAATGATGTTCTGCACACAGAACAATATCTGATGCCGGTTTTATTCGCAGATCAGCTCTCCTGCTCTTTCGAAGCTGTACGACCTTCCATTCACCTTATACTGAGACTCGTTACCGTCATATGTCGAGCTCTTTCCGGACAGATTTCAGCCCCTTAACTGCGCATATCAATTTTCTGGCATATAACCAAAAAAAATCCGTATATATATATAATATATACGGATATTTGGGAGTGATTGGACTTACACCAACAACCTGTTACAAACTCGGTGACGCGCATGCGCCACTGATCTTACACTTACTCTAATATTGAGCTACACTCCACGTATTTTTTATAGCATACCGAACATTGCAATGCAATAGTTTTTTCTGATTTTACAAATTATTTAACCTTTTTAACTAATCTGTTCATCCTTCTGACTGCCTGCGGTTTTTCTTGGCGGCATTAACAAGCTTCAGGTTTAAACAGAATCTGATCACAGACACGATCACTTTACAGCGCTGGTACATCCTGAAGACGCAGAAACAGCCCTGCATAACATCAAAGATAACAGGCATTACTCTGACACTTCCGGCAGCCCGTTATACCTGCTGTATAACGCAAACTGATTCATTGTATGGATTGCTTAAGTTCGATGTTTGTATTAGTCTTGTTCTTGCGCATCACGCGCTGAGAAAGAAGGAAAGAAATTATGAAATACGCAAAACTTACAGCCGCATTCTGTTCAGCTGCGATGACATTGTGTCTTGGAGCCTGCGGAAAAACTGCCACACCGGCCGCTACAGCTGCACCTGCTGCTACAGCAGAAACAGCTGAAACACCTGCTGCGACGGCTGAGACAGCTTCCACTCAGGCTGCCATTGTCGGCTCCTGGAAGCTCTCGAAAGTTCTCGTTTCCGAAAAGGAAGGTGAACAGCCGGCCGAAGTCAAAGAAGACGATCACGCTTCCATGTTCGGCGAAAAGAATAACGTTTACACATTCGCAGAAGATGGAACAGGAACAATGGTTGTCGTAGATGGCCCGGATCAGGTTGAAAAGAAGGTCACCTGGGTAACCAACGACACCGGCAGCTATACGGTCACAGAAGCAGACGCATCGGAAGGAGAAGTCTACATTTATGATCCGGTAGAGGATGTTCTGATGCGGGAGTTCAACGAAACTGACCCATATATGCATGTTGTAACTGTATTTGCCCGTCAGTAAACAGACAAACACAGCTGAAGGAGCTTCTGCGGTTTTCCGGAAGAAGCTCTTTTTTTCTTTCGGAATGAAACCGGATTCGGGCATATGAAAAGCACTTTTGCAACGCAGAGGTTATGATTTTTACGGAGGTACTGCAATGAGCAATTTTGAAGATATTATCCGCAGCCGCAGAAGCGTTCGCACATTCGAAAAGTCTTTGCTGTCTGATTCCGTTCTGGATTCAATCGACAGTTACATTCGCGATATTCCGAATCCGTTTAACATCCCATGTACATTCCAGCTCATCAAAGCGTCCGACTATAACCTCGACTGTCCGGTTCTTGTCAACGCAATGTATTATCTGCTTGGCAAAGTAACAGTTCAGGATCATTTTGAAGAAGCGTTTGGCTTCAGTATGCAGAAAGCCCTGATGTATATCGAATCACTCGGTCTTGGCACCGTATTCATCGGCGGAACAATGGATCGCCCTGCATTCGAGAAAGTGATGGGTCTTTCCGACAATGAACGCATGCCGTGTATTTCTCCGGTCGGCATTCCGGCAAAGAAGATGGCATTACGCGAAACACTGATGCGCAAAGGCGTCAAAGCAGACAATCGTCTTCCGGAAACAGAACTGTTCTTTGATACAGACTTTGCGACCGCACTGAACGAACAGAATCCAGTATGTGCACTTGCTCTGAAGATGGTTCAGAGAGCGCCTTCTGCTGTAAACAGACAGCCATGGAGAATTGTCAGAAAAGACGGCGCATATCATTTCTATGAAAAACAGACTCTTCCGTCATCCGATCGCACCGGCGATCTTCAGAAGATCGATCTTGGCATCGCACTCGCTTCATTTACCGAAGTACTCAATGAAAACAATACCGCATGGACTCTGTCTGTAAATGATCCGATGATTGACGGCCAGGGAGATCTGCAGTACTGCTTCAGCATTATTCTTTAATCGCAAACATCATCCTGCAATTGGAATGTTTCTTTTCCGCATCCACACTGCTGCCTTTTACAGGCAGCTTTTTGTTCTGTCCACACCACACAGTTTCAGAGAGTATTCCGGATACGCGCAGTGAATCAATGCAGAAATCCCCGAATATAAATACATCTCTCCATATGACAGAACAAACGCACCTCCCAAACCCGTTAACCACATCTTTCTGACTCTGATTCATCATGATATACAGAATCTGTGATGAACGATTCAGATAACCGCAGCGTTATTGGGTTCCCGCCAGTAAATAAAGCGTGCCTTCAGAATCAGAAAACAGATTTTGCGGTCATTATCCTGATAGTCCGCTCAGTTTGCGTCTGTTTCAGGCGGATCAGATAAATGCATCACAAAACAGACCGGTGCCGTAATTGCAAAGACCAGATTCCGATATGCCATATAGTGATGGTTATATGCATATGCCGATCCCATCACCGCAAAAAAGAGAAATGGAAGCAGGAACAGTATGCCGTAAATCACCGCATAGTTCAGCAGCTGCCTGGTTGAAGGAAACGAACGCCTGTTCCGGAAAGCCAGAATTGCAAAATAAAGCAGCGCCCCCGCAAACAGCGCAATTGTAAACCGATTGTTATAAACCTCAAGGTTACGCAGAACAACTGCAGTATAGTTCTCCCCTTCCGTATGGTACATACCTGCGCGAAGAAGCGCATCCGCAATCAGATTGTCTTCCGTAAACAGCGTGCATGCAATCCATTTGCAAGCCCAGGAAATCATATATCCTGCAAACCAGGATACGATACTGCTCAGAAAGATTCTGACAGAACATTCAGAAGACTGGTTCTGCTTCCATGTCCAGATCATAAGCGGAATGCCAAGTGCAATCAGCGGAAATGACAGCATATTGAAAAAGCTGGTAATCGTACCGATCACTGTAAACGCAGCCATCATCTTCCGTCTGTCGCAGAGAAACTCCTCCTTCTGACACAGAAGAAACAGGCATCCCCCCAGCATGACAAGATATTCCGGAATCAGTTTTAATGACATTCCAAGCGTCACCGGATTAATCGCATAGATCATCAGCATAAAAGGAATCAGCTCCCGGTTCATATGGCTGTCTGCCATATGAATCACCACAAGACAAAGCAGGGAAAGCTGAACAAACAGAAACAGCATCCGTACTTCCGAAAGACTGAAGCACATCAGAGCTGCTTTCAGCACCATCACAAACCCATTCCAGTAGCGGTTGTTTGAACCGATTTCAGTCTCTGTCTCCGGATTTCTCACATACGCATTCAGACCTTCAAATGCATTATCATACCCTTTTGCGGAGACCGTTCTGAGAATCAGCGGTCCTTTAAAAGCAGCTCCTGGCTCTGTCGGGCATACTGCCATACTGAGTATTATGCATTCAGACCACCCGTCATTCTTTGTCGACGGATTGCCTTCAATCCAGGAACCGTACATCGCTTCTTCTGTAATGGTATCAGCCGATTCCTGCATATGCATCAGTATCGGCTTTACCGGAAACAAAAACGACAGTGAAAACAGAATATAGCAGATCAATGTGACCGCAACTGCATAAAGCGGCACTGACAGCCATATGTTCAGCACACTATTTTTCTTCATCTGTACATCCTTTCTGTTTGAACCGTAACAGAAGCCCGCAGAACGTCATGCATGCAATGATGACTCATCAGATCACAGGATTGAATTCAGTCAGAAAAAGAATCTGTCAGTTCTCTGCGAATTCGCTTTTCGTTTTTTCTGCGTCTTCTGTCCGGAACCACTTTCACGGAAGAAACCCGTTCTCCCCGAGTCGCATTCAGTACTTCTTTGCGATGTGCGCGATTCGCCTTACCCGGGTTTTTCATGAACTTCCGTTTCAGCGTCCGTTCATATTTCTGTCTGCTGAATGCCATAATACCTCCGCTGCATTTGACCGCTTATTTTGTGAAAATCTGATATATCACCGCAAACAGGATAACTGACAGCACAGCGATCAGCACCCATAGCAGTATGTTGATCAGCCTGCTGGTTTCGGTTTGTTCCGCAACAGCAGGTTCCGCTTCTTCATTCACTTCTTCCGTTTCCATACGCCTGTGTTTTGGTTCAGAATCCGGCAGTTCACGCATTTTCTGCTTCGGGTAATCTGCCGCAGGCGCACTTTGACGGTATTCATCCGGCTCTGCTCTTCTCTCATGACGCACTTCGTTTCGCAGTTCTTCTCTCGAGACCATCCGCTTTTCAATCTTCGCTGCTTTGCGTTTTTTCTTTCCGGTCTGAAACGGAATCACGGTCGTATCCGGTTTTTTCCGCTCCTGACGTTCTTCCCGGTACTCCGGCTGTGCTTCATATTCATATGCATTTGCCGTCTTTTCGGAACCTCTCTGGCTGTAGACCTGAAGCGTCTGATCCTGCCGCGGAGCGAGCTGTTCCTTCTGACTCTGATTCTGACTTTCTGTGATTCTGTTTATATCATTCAGAATTGTATTGAGATCGTCCAGCACTGCTGTATTCTGATCCAGAATATTTGGATTTACCCGTTTGATACGTTCTTCATATGGCTTCAGAGCAGGCGTCCGTACCAGATTTTCGTTATCCGTCAGCAGCGAATCATGAAGATCTCTGTATTTTTCTGCTCTTGAAACCTTTTCCGAATTTGAATACTCTCCCATCGCAATCAACCTCCGCTTGATATCAAACAGCTGACAGAAACCGATCTGCTGTTTCGTTCGTTTTTGCACATTGAAGTATATACCTTTCGGCAATCCTTCGCGCCGTTATATTTTCTTCCCGGGTACTGATGCTTTCAGAAATACTGCTTCTGCACATTCTCTGCCATATTATGAAACAGCAGGAAGGGATTCCTGCTGTCACTGACTCATTCGCTTCTGATTTCAATGCCCATCTCAGCTGCTCTTGCAAGGTTGGAGCTATTGAGCGGCTGCGCACTGACCAGCACCTTCCTCGAATACTCTCCGCCAAACCGCTTCGATACCGTATCCAGCTCATACAGCGCATGCAGGGTCTGATGTGAGTCCATACGTCCGGTCTTGCAGGAGATAAAAGTCATGATATTGCCTTTGAGCGTCAGAACATCGATCTCATTCAGCACATCTTCCCAGCTTCCTTCATGCATTCCATACCCCCAGTCAAGATGAACGCCGACACGGCAGTCATCACTGATCAGTTTTTCTCTTCCGTAAACATTCATTTCCAGAATACTTCCGCTTTCCCAGATGCAGTCTTTGATCGCGCGGCTTTTGAACCGGAAGCGGTATATCGCTTCATTGCGCAAGACATCCAGCAGGATACCACGCTCTGCCAGCGCATCAACAATCTCATCAAACTGAGAAATCCGGTTCAGTTTTGAGCTGAACGATGCCAGTTCTTTCTTCAGCCGATCGGTTTTGCAGAAAACATTGAGATTATGATCAGTTGTCAGCTTTGTTCTCAGAAACTCTGAAAACGGATTCCACACTTCCCACTCCGCCTTGGCAACATCAAACATCGCATCCGAATCTTTCCTGAATTCCGGATCATTTTCCTGTTTGATCCGCTTCTGAAGGCGGTAATTGATCTTGCCGCCCCGCATTTCAATCATCAGATCCAGATTCAGCTTCTTCTCCTTTTTCTCAACATCGCGCGACATCAGATGCGGACTCTGCTCATTGAATTCGATCAGCTGATCCTTCACCACATCAAACAGATGCATGGAAGTACCATATTCTCTGGAAATCTGACCGAACGCGACCAGAATCAGACTGTCGCCGCCGGTAATATCAAAATAAAGCTCATTTCCCTGAACGTTTTCCTGATTCATCGCTGCCCGGATTCCATCCCGGATTTTCGAAAAATCGCCTTCCGGCAGCACAATGAATTCCGTTTCACTGACTCCGCAATGACTGATCAGAAAATCTCCGGTTATTTCCCGCATCTCTCTGACCATCTGTTCATAGCCAAAAAACACCACTTTATCTACCTTGTAGTGAAGACAGGTGATGACATTGTTCATCGGCTCCATTGACAGAAATTCAAAATTTACAACCATACCGCTTCCTCAGAGCATCTGATTCCATCTTACACCAGGATCAATCCGTCAGACACCTTCATCCGAAGATTGCAGAAAACCTTTTTCACTTCTGTTTTTCTGTTTCCGCAGCTTCCTTTTTCCGTCTCTCCTCTTCCGCCTGAAGCTTATGAATCTCTTCCATATAACCGGCTGTAATAATACCTGCAGGAAGTGCGACAATCGCAATTCCGAAAAAGGAAGAAATCATTGTCACAATCCGGCCGGTTACGGTTACAGGATAAATATCACCATAACCGACCGTTGTCAGAGAGACCGTTGCCCAGTATATCGCGTCAAAAAAGGAGTGAAAGGAACCCGGTTCAACATTGAAGACAAGCAGAGCGGAAAGAAAGATATACCCGATCGCAAGATTAAAGACAGCAAACAGCGGTTTTCTGGAATTGTAGAGCACCTCATTAATGATCATCAGCGAACGGGAATACCGCGCTGTGCGCAGCGTCCGGGCAACGCGGAGCGCATGCATTGCACGAACCTGATGCAGAAATGCAAACGATGCACCGAAATGCGAGAATGACGGGATCACAGAAAGCAGATCAATGATTGCCCAGAGCGTAAACGGGTGTTTCAGAAACGGAAGGATACCCTTTTCATCTGCGATATAATCCGCTACCATCCAGCGAAGAAAATAATCCACGATAAATATGGACATCGTGACGATATCGATCAGATTCAAAATCCGGTTTTCTTCCTTGAACAGGAGCGGTATCAGGCTGAATGCGATCACAATACACATTACAATGTCATAAATATCGTAATCTGCGATTCCGTCTCCGCTGAGATCGACAAACTCCACCAGCTGATACAGCCGGTACCGTAATCCTCTGTTCTTCTGTTCCGCCATCGTGCTCTATCTTCCTGTTTTACCGGCTCCTATTTTATCACCTCTCTGAAGCGTACTCTTATATCTCTGAGTTACCGGTAAAACAGAATTGCTTCAGGGACCATGAAATCCATATCGCAAAGCCGTCATACTGAAATCGCCCGATTACCAGGATCTTCGACAGTTCCGATCGGTCAGAATCGCTGAAAATGGCTTAAAACCCGCATTTTCTCTGACAGTTCATACTATGTATTCTGTTGTATGGAAATAAGTAAAACAGCTTATATCTGACAGTTCATGCCAGCGCAATCATCAGCCGACGAATACGCTGTAACTATGCTCTGTTTTCTGATGGTTCGCTCTGCCGGTCTTTCTGTTTCCTGTTCTGCCGCTTATGGATATTATCGATATCTTCCGTCGTTCCGCCTCCGTCATCATTTACATCACGGAGTTTTCCCTGCTCATGAAGCCGCAGGAATGCATCTACAACATCCTGCGCCAGCTGGGTACCGGCTACTTCTCTGATAATGGATACCGCTTTGTCATAATTCATCCGTTTACGGTACGGACGGTCAGAATACATCGCATCAAATGTATCCGCTACCGCAATGATCTGTGCAACCCGCGGAATATCGCTTCCTTTAAGGCCTCGCGGATAGCCTTTTCCATCCGGACGTTCGTGATGGCTGCCTGCACCGATCGCAAGATCCGGCAGCTGTCAAACAGCTCCAGCAGATCATTCTGTTCCATCTCCTTGCCGGATGCGGTTCTTACCCGATTGACCGGAAATGTTTTCAGCACACGATCCTTCTCCAGAACAGTCAGTCCTTTATCTGTACCGACCATCAGTTTCCCGTTATTCAGACGGGTTGTATTCACGACAACATCCGGCAGATCAAACCGTTCAAACACATCCGCAAACTGATTCGGTACGATTTTCATCACGCCCTGTCGGGATGATGTAAACCACAGATTCCCCGAATAATCAGACATCATATGCTCAACGGAATTGTTCATCGGAATGCTGTCCATCAGGCGAACGACACCGTTCTTCCAGATGCCGATTCCGTTATCGCCGGAAATCCACATCTGATCGCCATAGACCTTTATGTCATTGACATAGTTTACCGGAGAGACATCAATGATCTGTTCGGTTTTAAATCTTTCCGCGTCCATGCGCCCGTAAAAAATCTCAGAGGTTTCCGTTCCGAGGTAAACCGATCCTGGATTGGATGAATCCGGCAGAACAGACCGTACATGCGGAAGATTCAGCATATCGTTATCATGGCAGAATACAACCCGGTCTCCATCCAGCGCAAAAACCGATCCGGTCTGCGTTACACCGTATATCAGACCGTCTGCCCCTTTGTTCATGCGCCTGACATACGGCTCGCCAAGGGTTTCATCTTCCAGCGGAACAATCGTGTCATCCGGCTGGATGAGTATGATGCCCCGGGCTGTTCCGATATAGATATTGTCATGGTCATCTTCCGTAATGCACCGTACTGACAGCGACTTCAGGCCATCTGCCTTGCTGTACATACGGACTTCATTCTGCTCTTTTACAGCTGCTCCGCTGTCATTCGTTCCGATCCAGAGCCGGTCTCTGTGATCGACAAACAGACTGACCACACTGGCAATTCCGCCGGTAGAATCCAGTCGCTCAAATGTATTGCCGTCATATCGGATCAGTCCGCTATAACTGCCGATCCAGAAAATCCTTCTTCCGTCTCTTCAATTGCATTTGCTTCAGAGGTAGGAAGACCGTTTTCACTGTTATACAGCACTGCGGAATATCCTTCATCACTGCCGGAGGGATCAATTGCGAGAACTGACTCCTCAGCCCTGAGCAGATACCGCGCAGAAAAACCCCAGGTAAAAAGCGCTGTTGCAGCAGCGCATATGATCAGAGAAGAACGCAGAGGACGTTTCTTCTTATTTTCACAAAACCACATAATTGTCTGAATCCTTACTGCACTTAAAAAGTACACTCATTTCCAGACTGAAAACACAGATGTTTTCCTTACTAAGCAAAAACCCGGCAATCTGCGGGCATGCCTGGTACTGATGAGAGCGAAACGGCTGTCACAGCACATTGACGCGGACCACTTCAGCTCCGAACGGAAGCAGCGCAACCCTTGCGATTTTGAAGAACTGCTTGCCAAACGGAATTCCGATGATTGTAATGCAGAGAATCACTCCGATCGTCAGGTTCAGCGCCGCCATCTCCAGGCCGCCGAAGAAAATCCAGATTACGTTAAGGATCATACTGATTCCGCTGTCTTCCGGATAGGTCACATCTTTTCCAAACGGATTCAGAGAAATGCTCGCAAGCTTGAAGCACTGCATTCCGACCGGAATACCCACGATCGTGATGCACCAGAGACAGCCAACCAGAACCCATCCTGCCCAGCTGATCAGCCCTCCGAAAATCATCCAAAGAATATTAAGCAATATTCTCACGATTCACCTCCTGCTGTTTCAGGCAGACTCACTGCCGCAGGTTATTATACGTCTTCTGAACAATGTTTCCACATTCCTTCATCCGTTTTCATCCGGCAATTCTTCTGGCTCATCCAGCAGCTGGTGCAGGATACCGGCACGATTGTTGATGAAAAGGGATGTCAGCCGCACCGACAGCGTTTCTTCATAGGTACATGCATGCACCGGACCGTCATCAAAGCTCAGTATCTTGCTGTCCGGCATTGCCAGTAAGATCGGCGAATGTGTGACGATCAGAAACTGCGCTCCCTTCCTGACACAGTCATGAATCTCTTTCATAAGCGTCAGCTGCCGCTGCGGAGACAATGCAGCTTCCGGCTCATCCAGCAGATACAGCCCTCCCGGTAAAAAGAAATTCTGTGCCAGCTTCAGAAAGCTTTCTCCATGCGACATCTCATGAAAATGCATCGGGATTCCTCCCGGCCCCTTGCTGTATTCTTCTTCCCTTGTCGCCACATTATAAAAACTTTCCGCTCTGAGAAAATAACCGAACCGGATCTTCCGCGCATTGCGGATCAGACCAATCACTTCAGACAGCTCAGAATGGGAATCATAGGTGGAAAAACGATAGTTTCTTGTCCCGCCTTCCGGGTTGAACCCGCAGGTAACTGCGATCGCTTCGAGAAGCGTGGACTTGCCGGTCCCGTTTTCACCCGTAAAGAATGTGACCGGCTGTTCCAGCCCCAGTGCGTTCAGAGAGGAAATTGCTTCAATTCCGTGAAGATAGCTGTCTTCGGGTATTTTGTCCCAGTCAATCGTCACCGTTCGGATCAGAAGATCCCGATTCATTTCCGTCCTCCTTCTGGTCCACGGCCATATCCTTCAGCAGAAACTCTTCAATATAACGGGCAAAACCGTCTTCCCTGCAGGAATATGCTGTAATATCATCCGCTGCAGCTTTTGTGTCGTCACTGCCGTTGATCATGCATACGCCCCAGCCGGCTTTCTCCAGCATGGAATTATCATTTGTCGTATCACCGAACGCAAGAATCTCTTCTGCCCGGTATTCTCCGAGCTGTTCCAGCTGATCGATCGCAAACCCTTTTGAAATGCGCGGGTCCATGAACTCCAGCAATGTGGACTGTGTCCGGAACGCAGAATACTCCGGATCCGGATGCGCATCCAGATATGCAATTGCTCTTGCCGTCTCTTCTTCACTCATCCGGAACATGATTTTCGCATTTTCTTCTTTCCAGAGCTCGGAAGGATCCTTCGCAATCACGATTTCCCGCTGTGACGTATTTGCGGATTTTCTCAGCATCGCATCTTCTTTTATACTGAGAATTTTCTGATGCCAGTACAGAAACGGATTGGCTTCAAACTGTGACATGACTTCCATCGCCCGCTTCAGTACGTCACTGCTCAGCTTATAAGACTCCTTCAGAGTATCTGTTCTGTCGATATACAGCTCCGCTCCGTTCAGTCCGATCAGCACATCAAACTGAAATGCAAAATCCCATTGATCTGCATAATGAACCAGTTCTTCATACGGTCTCCCCGAGGCAAGACCAAGTCCGTATCCGTTTTCATGCAGGATATTGATCACCTTTCTGGTCCGCGGACTGAGAATCCGATCCCAGTCATACAATGTACCGTCGATATCACATAATACCAGCCGGGTCTTTGCCAGCTGTTCATCTCTCTGCTTCATTTCCTTCTCTCCCAGGTATTCCTATACTCCTGCAGAACCGGCTGTAATGCAAACAAAATGCATCTCAGCGTTCCGCTTACAGAAGTTCGCGTGTTACCGCTCCATAGGAATGCAGTCCAGGCATCAGCGTATTGACCCCGACAAATGTAAACAGCACGACCGGCACAGCAAGAACCGCAAAGACTGCCATCCGATGTCCCCGCCACTTCCGGTTCAGCCGCAGATGCAGATAGATGCTGTACAGCAGCCAGGTAATCAGTGCCCACACTTCCTTGGGATCCCATGTCCAGAACGAAGACCATGCCTGTTCCGCCCAGATCGCACCGGAGACAATCGTTACGGTAAGCAACAGCAGTCCGAGCGAAATCAGCCGGTAAATCATGAAATCAATATCTTCCAGTTCCTTCTGATCTGTCCCTTTCTTCTCGGAATAGAGATACCGGATACCTGCCGCCCCCGCAAGAACAAAACATGCGTAGGAGAACGCTGCTGTACCGATATGAAAGACAAACCAGACACTGCGAAGCGCCGGCATCAGTTCATTGATGCCTCTGGGCTGAAATGCCGCATAGGAAAGGATCAGAAACACCATCGGAATTCCGGTTGTGAGCAGCCAGTCTGCTTTGATCCGGTACTTCATGATAATCAGTATCAGAGCAATGCCAAACGAAAACGTCGCCGCAAATTCAAACTGATTGGACATCGGGAAGCGCCTGGCTTTGATTCCCCTTGCGGCAAGATACGCAAACGAACATATAAAGCCCGCAAGAAACAGAAACCATGCGATCTGCTTCAGATTATCCTTCCGGAAGGAAGCGCCCAGAAACTGCAGAATCATCGCTGCAAAGTACAGGATCAGACCCGCAAAGAACAGAACATCAAGCATTCGTTATTTCCTCCTTGTTCAGCAGATGACGGATATGAAGCCGAAGTGATTCATTCCGTCCGATCACGGTATAGCCGTCGTCGCTGATCACAACATTCACCTGCGGCATAAAAAAGATCAGAAACAGTCCGACCGTCATCAGAATGACAGACAGCAGCAGAAACAGATTGATCACAGCCGGAGCCTTCTTAATCCGCAGACCGGGATATTCCACCGGCGCCTCAAACAGAAACGTATATTCTCCCACTTCAACCGTATCACCGGGAAATGCCAGCATCTGCTCACTGTTTCCCTGATTTCTCAGAACAAACACATACACCGGGTTTTCGTAATGACCGGACGTTGAGGTGATCAAAGTCAGTTTTCCCGTTTCATCCTGTTCATAGCCCGGATACAGGTCGTCATACCAGATCCCGTTTTCGCCGTCTGCGGAAAGAAAGTCCTCCGGTTCAACGGTAAACGTATCCGTATGCCCTTTCTGATCGCTGACCGAAATTCTTCCGATCGTACCATATGTCTGCTGGTACACTTTGTAATCTCCCATCGATACCGGGTGGTTTACACTGACCCGCTTCTTCCCGGAGCTTCTTCCATCCGGAAGAATGATCTCAATCTCACTGGCATAATCCAGCATGCCTGTCTCATTTTCAATGGAAAAGGAATCCACTTTGATTTCAGTTCCGTCATCCAGCCGGACGGATTCACCCGGAAGGCATGTCTGATCTGTGATTTTCGGAACCGATAGTCCAAGCGCAAAGAATACCGTCGTGAGCAGGATACCGAGATGCAGCAGAAACGAACCATAGACGCCGATCTGATTTCCGGTATAGCGCACCAGATTGCCGTTTCGTTCCGCCCTGTATCCGCGGCTGCTTAGATCCGCTTCCAGCAGTTCGCGGTCTCCCTTCCCAAACCGTTCTGCCGGTGTAAACGACTCCGGCAGTGCTTCGGTTTCCGGCATTCTCCGGATTCGGAGAATGGAACAGAAAATCAGATTAACGCACAGCAGCACGACCAGCAGGATAAAATACCAGCTGGTAAACACCCGGTTCAGCTGCAGGTTCAGAATCAACTGAGCTGTATCCGGATAATTCCTTACATAATACATTGCCTCATTGTTCTGCGGAATCAGCGATCCGATCAGTGAGACTGCAATGATCAGCCCCAGCAGAATCAGACCGAAGCGCATGGAGGTCAGAAATGAATAGATCTTCTTCATCATTTACCCTTTAAGAAAACCATCCGCATGACGCGGATGGCTGTCAATGATTTGTGTCTTTCGCAAAGGAACGGTTCAGCCAAGCAGCTTTACCAGCTCGTTCAGATTGCTTTCTGCTTTGTCAAGACAATCGTTTGCGAGTGTTTTGTTGTGTACTCCCTTACCGTTTTCCACAAAGACAAAGTCCCAGTACCACTGTGCAGTACGCGCATAATCTCTTGCCTTTGCAAGGTCTGCATCACTGAGCGAACCGGCTTCCACCGCCGCCGCAAGATCAAGGTTTGCCTGAGCAAGCGATTCTCCGATTGCGTCTTTGCGCTCACCGATCTCTGCCTGAATCGCCTCAACGGTCGATGTCAGATCGCCATGGCATGCATTGCAGGTTGCCAGTGTATCCGCATTGTCCAGCGGAGAAGTCCAGTAATGATTCGTATAGGTTGTTCCGTCTTCTGCCGTCGCTTTGCCCATATGACAGGTAACACATGTCATATCCGGATGTATTCCGCCCGCTGCACTGACGGTTTCGAATTCCGGATGCTGGGTTTTCAGCTTGCGGACGCCGGTCGTTTCATCCACCCAGTCCGCAAACGGATTCCCATCCGCATCTTTCATGTTATTGTAATAATCCAGAATCTTCTCCGGTGTTGCATTGGCATGGCCGACATATCCGAGGGTCGTCGCTTTGGTTTCCGGATCAAAGTAATACTCGCTGTGGCACTGTGCACAGGACAGTGTCTGCGCATTCTGCGATTCCAGATCATCTGCCAGTGCATCGGCAAGATACGTGTGTGTCACATAGAGCGTGCCCGGCTCATTCTGATGACAGTGAAAACAGCCAAACGCATCTGTAATCTGCGTTTCCATATCTTCAAATGCCATGGAATAGGCACTGCTGCCTTCATTCAATGCTCTGGCGGTAAAATCGCTGGTCTTGCAGGTAAAGCAGTTGGCAAGCTTATGCGGGCGGCCTGTACTTGTAACATCTTCCACAACGAAGGTATGACCGCGGGCACTTTCATACTGAATCGCAAATCCATATCCGCTGTAAAGCGTCTCAATATAAGGATGCTGTTCAATATAGCTGTGATGCTCGCTGTTCTCCTCATTCATTGCATAGGAGTGATACTCGTTCGGATATGTTTCTTCCCAGTCGCCTGATTTCGTGACGGTAATGCCCGTACCTGTTTTCGCTGTCAGTACAGGTGTTTTCTCTGCCGGCGAAGGTACAGCTGCTACCGGTGTCGCCGCAGGCTGCGGGTTCAATGCCCGCTGTGCGCTGTTATTGTATACGGCAAGCGCTCCGGTCGCGCAGGCTGCCAGCGCAAGCCCAAGAAACAGCTTCGTTTCAAAACCTTTGTTTGTTGTCTGTCTGTCCATGATGGTATTCTCTTTCGTATTTTCATTTTACCTGCCGACAACGGCGCACGTCAATTCCGTCGGTTACAGTTCTGAACCATTACCGATGCCGGCCGGTTTGACAGACTTCACTTTCAGCCGGGCAATCGCTTCAGGGACATTGAAATTCCGAATTCATGCACCCTTGTCCGATCAGTTCCGGCTGTGAAAATCATCTTCGATTTCTTTCTTCCAGTTTCTGCCGATGTGCCCTGTTGTCATGCGCATCGCGCTGACTGCTTCGCTGACCACGCGGTAATTCAGAGCTGTACCGGCAGAGTCGGAATGATACTGAACCGCCCGGTCTTCCTCAATCCCAAAGCGGGCTGCCGTTTCAATCGCATCGATATTGGCTCCAAGGAACAGAAATTCCCAGTCTTTTTTCTTCTGTTCTTCGATCATCTGCTTCACTTTCCGGCTGTCATATTTCCGGCTGGCGTTTTCCATTCCGTCGGTTGTGATGACGAAAATCGTATGCGAAGGAACATCTTCCGGCCGGATGTATTTATGCACATTGCGGATATGTCTGATTGCACCTCCGATCGCATCAAGAAGCGCCGTACAGCCACCGACGATATATTCCTTCCGGGTCATCGGTTCTGCACCGCTTAAATCAATCCGGTCATGGACGACTTCACTGTCATTGCTGAAAAGAATGGTGGAAATGACCGTTTTTCCCTGTTCTGCTTTCTGCCGTTCGAGAAAGGAGTTATAGCCTCCGATCGTGTCGGATTCAAGCCCTGCCATCGAACCGCTGCGGTCAATGATGAAGACGATTTCGGTGAGTTCATTCTGTTTCATATTCATATCCTCCCTGTTTACAGCTTCATCGTAGCCGTCTGCGGAACGGATATGGTCGCCTGGAAAGCGACATTGGCTCAGAGTGTTTCCTGATCAAAGTCCAGCAGAATCTGATTGACTTCCAGGATGCGGAAAATATGATGTTCAAAACAATACCGGATAATAAGATCCCACGTACTGGAAAGGGACAGTGCATAGCCTGCGCGTGAGAGCAGATCTTCCGCCTGCTGCAGAGAAAGCTTCAGCGCAAGCGCCAGGGCAACCGCAGTTTTGCGGGAAGGCCTGTAGTTCTCATCTTTCCGGATCTTGGCAAACAGTTTGCGGTCAATGTTCGCCCGCTTATACACCGCAGGATCCGTTTCACCGGAGGAATCGATCAGAGAAAGCAGTTTTTTCTGAAATGTTTCCTCTGCTTTCGGAAGAACGATTGCGTCATCCATCAGCGCCGGTTCCGGCTTCAGAAACTGCTCTGCTCCACAGGAATGAAAGGCATCCTCTTTCCGGCCCCATCGATTGCGTATGGATTCCGAAATACGCGCCCCGCGCCGTTCGGAACGCTCCTTTATCTGATGATCTTCGATATAGGAACGGATATCTGAAAACAGCTTGCGGGAAATACGGAACGACTCCCGATCATAAACCGCAAGAATCACATTCAGCTCCTGTTCAAGAAGAAACGTCTGAATCGCATCAAGGGCAATATGAAAGGCAATATCCTTCTGAAAACCGTTGGACCCTGAACCGAGCAGAGGAAATGCGATGGATTCGCATTCATATCTGCATGCAAGCTCCATGGACGTTCGATAGCACTTTTTCAGCAGTGCCTCTTCGCCATGAAAGCCATCGATATAAACAGGCCCCACCGCATGAATGATAATTTTTGCCGGCAGCCTGTAAGCCTTCGTTACCGCAGCGCTTCCCGGCGGAATCACGCCGATTGTCTTCCGCTCCGCAAGCAGTTCTTCTCTGCCTGCCGCCTCATAGACAGCCTCATCCGTTCCCGGTCCGATACAGGGATTCGGGTTTGCGGTATTGACGATTGCGTCTGCTTCAATTTCTGTCAGATCCTGCCGGATAATTGTCAGTGGCATAGGCGTTATCAATGCGGCTGCGCCGGATTCAGCAGAGAGCTGATCTCCGTACCGCATACCAGATAGTCATCTCCCAATTTGCGGAACGTCAGCTGATAGCCGCAGTGCCACGTCCGGCTCACCTCTCCGTTGTCAGCGAAATAATCAAAGGAAATCTGTGCAGCGATCGTATTATCGCTCTGCGCAATCGCTTCGATCGTTTCATTTGTGATGTTCATTGTATTGTGCGCGGTGAACCAGTAATTCTGAAGCGTCACATATTTCTTATACCAGGCAGAGCTCGTATCGCTGACTGCCGTGACATTGGCAAGCGCGGTATCCTGTGCCGGATATTTCGCAATCAGCTCAGCCGCATCGATCAGCTTCCTCTTCAGAGCCTCATCCGTTACGGTCTTCCCCATCAGCCAGTCCCCGCTCAGCACATCTCTGATCATGCCATAGCCTTCTTCCTGGTTCAGAGCCGGTTCCCCAAGGAGACCGTCAAATTCATAAATATCCACAAACGGAATCACAGAAGAATCTGTCGTCTGGAAAAAATTCGCCGCTTCCTTCCCCGTTTCCACGAGGTGGTCCTGGCCAACCGGCTGTCCATTCACCGTCAGTGTGACACCGGAAGGAACTTCAACCCGGAAGGATCTGTTTCCTCTGATCGGAAACGCCGGCTTCCACTCATCTCCCTGACGGATCAGGGTCAGTGTTCCAAGCAGGGTGTCTCCGTTAACCAGCTGATAAACACGCTTGTTCTCCTCGATCGAAACCGGTTCCGCCTGAATTCCGGCAGGGTCTTCCGCAGTCATGATCTCCGTCAGACGTTCCATATATGCTTCCCTGGAGTCCATTGTCGGATTGATCGACTGTGTTGTTTCATAGATATCTCCGTAGTTTCCGGCACGGATCTGTTCCATGACCGCATTGATCTGCACTTCCGGCATATCTGCTTCATTTGCCGCAAACTCCGCCTCCTGTTTCTTCCGCAGAACGCTTCCGGCAGCCAGAATCGCACCGGTAAGGATCAGCAGAAACAGGATCGCTGCCAGAGGACGGATACCTCTTTTCCGCTTCTTTTTCTCAGACATTACTGATCCCCCTTTACAAGAATGACAGACGGAAGATTGCGGGAATTATACATGGATACCGGATAATTTGCATAAGAGCCGTCATAAATCATGACCGAAGAATTTCCTCCGTCAAGATTGCCGGCATTGATTGCCCCGTAATCTTTGAATACCTTGATCACATCTTCATATTCTGCACCGAAGCTTGTAGGACCGCGTCCGTCAATCACCAGCAGCAGCATCGTTCCGTCTTCTTTCTGCCCGATCGCTGTCCGCGGATTCAGCATATTCAGCGTTCCCGCATCAGCTGCTGTATACACGACGGTTCCGTTTTCAATAAACGTCGGCCCGAACGTAACCGCCTGCATCACTCCGCGTGCAAGCGCTTCTGCACCGGTCAGCGTGGAGGTAACCAGTTTTCCGTTCTTATCAATTCCGACAATGGAAGACCGTGTCCCTTCCGAACCATGGACTATCTTTCCGTCCTGAATTACAAGACCCTGCGGTACGCTGCCATCGCCATGCCCTCCGGCATCTTCAAATCCGCCGCCGTTTGTCCCGGCAAGCGCATGGAAGTGCTCCACATACCAGTCCAGTTCCGGTCCCGCCGCACCGGACTGATAGCCCGGGTTAATCACGATCGATACATCATCCGGGTTCGGCACCACCAGCATGAAACCTTCATATGTCCCTGCCGATACATGTTCAATATGAATATCCTGTGCTTCTTTCGCTGCTTCTTCTTCAGCTGAAAGTTCAGCGAGCGCCGTCCCGTATTCGCCTGCCTGCGTGTTAGCTTTGCCGAGCCGCTTCAGCGTATCTTCTGACAGCACTGCATTCGCGATCTTATACTCGAGCGAATTCTCATCCAGCTTCCGGTATTCCTGCCGGCTCCAGTTGACATGAGCCTCCCCTCCGTATTTTGTTTTTATGAAAGAGATATAATTCCACGCTGTCGCTCCGCATGCACACAATATCGCAAGCACGACGACAACCGCAGGATGAATCCCTTTTCTGCGTTTTGCGGCCATTCTGTTCCCCTTTCTTCAAACCTGTTTTACTTTCCTATAAAACAGTTCTATTTTATCGTTTCATTACGCTGAATGAGTGAAAAATATTCCTTTCTCACGTGCTCCGCTTCCTTCATCACTCCGTACAGCCCCCAGCACTGCATCAGCCCCTCTCCGATATGAACTGTCAGCGGAATCTGCTCTGTGCGGCATTTCTCTTCAAACCGTTCCCGGAACACCATTGCGTTTTCTTCACTGCCAAGATACAGGTGTGTATCCGGCATTCCGCCAAGATCACAGGCGAAAAGATTCAGAAGTCCTCTGTACTCCCCTGTTTCCTGCGCCGCAATCAGCCCGCCGATTCCGTCTTCCTGACAGAAGCACATCGGAAAAATCAGGTCCTTCTGATCAGATATCCGCATCGCGTTTTCACTTTCTTCATCCAGCGGCATCTGCAGGATCGGAGAATTCAGAATCCAGTGCTCCGGTATGCGCCGGTTGCTTCCCTTCTGTTTCTGAAGCACAAATGTGCTCATGCACAGCTGTGCGCCTGCCGCAAAGCCCAGCACCGTACTGACTTCCGGCCTGCTTCGGCCCATCATGAACCGCATGCTTTCATCCACCGCCTGCACAATCTCATGAAACTTCGCTTCAGGAAACAGCGGATAGATCGGAAAATACAGATCACATCCGGTCTGTTCGACGAGCTGTTTTGCCAGCTCCCAGTCCGCTTCCCCAGGCGGGGCAATATAAGCACTGTCATACAGATACAGCACTGCAGTTCCGCCTGCACGCTGATTCTTTGCGGTCAGTACCAGCGTTCTGCTCGTTCCGGTCTTATGTTCCGCCACTTCGACACTGCTGCGCAGATATGCATACGGTACACTGCAGAACTGTTTCGGCCGCATTTCCAGCAGAAAAGATTCCCGGTCGTCTCCTGTTGCAGAGAGCAGTTTCCGGCGGGAATTCGTTTTCCAGGCCTGTTTCAGCATCCAGCAGCGAAATGATACCGTATCTTACCTCCCCGAACTGTTCGTTTGCGTATTATAATTACAGCATACTTTTTCCCGGGAGGGCATGATCAATGAAACGATTCTTTCTCGTTATAGCATCTGTCTTTGTTCTGCTTTCAGGATGCGGCAGTGATACAGAAGCACCTGCGGCTGCGAAACTGTCTGCCGACAACGTGTTCCGTGCACTGAGCGAATATCTGCCGCAGTATGAAACACAGGATGCGGCAGTGACCGCAAAGCTGCTCGGACTGGACAGTGATCAGATAAAAGAATGCCGTACCGCATTCGACGCTGACGGAGGCCCGCAGGCTCTCATCGTACTGCAGGCCGCAGATGAGCAGGCTGCTCTTAAAGCTGCCGAACGCATGGACTATTACCTCACCACACTGCAGTCTTCTGCAGCCCAATACGCCCCGGAACAGCTGGATCTTCTGAACAAAGGCTATATCTTCACCCGGAACGATTATGCCATTCTGATCGTCTGTGATGACATTGATGCCGCAAAACAGGAAACCGCAAAACTGTTCGCAAATACCTGAAGCTCCGCCAATCGCGGAGCTTTTTCATATCTGCTATCGCAGTTACAGATTCATTTCACTTCATACACTGTTTCCGGTTCCTGCTTCAGCCAACAGAAAAGAGAGTCCGCCGTTCAGACTCTCTTCTGTTTCCGATCTCAGTAGTTTTCTGCGTTGATCTCGAAATAGCTCTGCGGATGTGCACATACCGGGCATACTTCCGGAGCTTCCGTACCGACAACGATGTGTCCGCAGTTACGGCATTCCCAGATCTTCACCTCACTGCGCTTGAACACCTCCTGCATTTCAACGTTCTTCAGCAATGCGCGGTAACGCTCTTCATGATGCTTTTCAATTGCGGCAACACCGCGGAACTTGGCTGCCAGTTCAGGGAAGCCTTCTTTTTCTGCTGTAACTGCGAAGCCCTCATACATATCGGTCCACTCATAGTTCTCGCCGTTTGCCGCAGCTTCCAGGTTCTCCGCTGTCGTGCCGATTCCGTTCAGTTCCTTGAACCACATCTTTGCATGTTCTTTTTCATTATCAGCTGTCTTCAGAAACAGCGCTGCGATCTGTTCAAAGCCTTCCTTCTTTGCCTTGGATGCGAAGTAGGTGTACTTGTTGCGAGCCTGTGACTCACCGGCAAACGCCGCTTCCAGATTCTTTTCCGTCTGAGTTCCGGCATACGGATTTTTCTTTTCCGCTTTCACTTCTTCCAGCTGGTCGCCTCTGACGCCGCACTTCGGGCATACTGCTGTTTCTGCGCTTTCCGCTTCAAATACTTCTCCGCAAACCTTGCATCTGAATGTTGTCATGAATCGTTCTTCCTCCTTTTTTTCTGTTCGATTCCTGTTTTTGCCTCTGCTTCTGCCGCAAAGGGAATTACCGTATATGTTTTGTTTTCCTGCAGGCGGGACAGATATAGCGGATCTGCAGGTCATAAGACAGTATTTCTGTTCCGATTTCCGCTGTCAGCTGTTCGCTGAGATCATTCAGAACAACATCCTGCAATGCCCCGCATTCCGCGCAGATCAGATGGTCATGCCGGGTTGGCCGGTCGTATCGATCCGGCGCCTTGTCAATTGACATTCTCCGTATTTCCCCACTGGCAGAAAGGGTATTCAAATTGTTGTATACGCTCGCAAGCGCAAGTGTAGGATTGTCCGGTTTGAGAAGTGCATAGATTTCTTCGGCCGTCGGATGCATATGCGACTGCAGGATAAGTTCCAGTATCAGTTCTCTGTATCTTGCCATAGCGAATTTAGAATGATTCTAAATTCAGTATAGACGGCCTGTTCCGGTTAGTACAGAGAAACTCTCAGTCTTTCCCAGATTGTTCTGATTCCCTGATCTCGGCGATTCGCAGACGGTCTGCCTTCATTAATGCCCGCACCTTTTCCGTACAGCTTCCTTTGATCACCTCTCCGGTTTCCCGGTTCACGCGCCAGGCTTTCACAATCGCATGGTCGCTCCGCTCCTCGATCAGATAAAAACTTCCCGTATCCGTATCACGGACAAACAGATAGCCGCCTTCTTCCGAAACCGGATCTGTGCTTTCTGCCTGCTGCTTCATCCGTCTTCGGATACCCGCCTGAATTTCATGTACAAACCCGCTTCCGCCGCGCTTTACGGCAAACATCGTAAGATGGTTCTTTGCCCGTGTCATACCGACATAAAACAGACGTCGTTCTTCCTGATACTCGCCGCTTCGCTGCTGATTCCCACCATTCGGCAGGATGCCGTCGATCATATCAAACAGAATGACATGCTCAAATTCCATTCCCTTTGCGGAATGGATCGTGGAAAGAAAGACAGGTGTTTTTCCATGAACGTCCTTTCCGTTTTTCAGCCATTCTTCCAGCTGCTCCATCCTTGCCAGACATTCGGGAATCGTTTTCGTGTTTCCTGCAATCATTGAAAGCAGTTCTGCAGTTCCTTCATTGAGTTCATTTTCTCTGAGGTAATCCCGGTATCCAAGATCCATTAACCGTTTGTATGCCTCCGTCGGAGTCAGCTCGTTCAGCGTCTGAAATACCTTGCGGAACCGCTCCGCATTTTTTTCTCCCTGCGAAGAGTCATTATAATATCCCTTCCGTTTTCCATTCCGTTTCCCGCCGGCTTTTCGCACATGTACACGCACGAATTCATCCAGCAGCCGCGTATGTGCAAACGCTGCCCGGCTGATCGCTTCCTGTGCCTGTTCTGCCCGGAAATACAGCATGAATCTGGAATAGCACTTAAGAAACAGCTCGCTGTTTTCCACATCCATGGAAAACTGAAAAAACGTCCGGAAATCCCGTACCACCCGGCTGGAAAAGAACGTATCCTTCGGCTTGTTCAGCACAAACGGTATCTTCTTCCGATCCAGCAGGTCGACCAGCACTGCCGCAGAATCATTGTTGCGATACAGCACCGCGGTTTCTTCTTTCCGCTCCCTGAAGATGTTCACCAGCTCGCTCAGCTGTGCACCCCGGGTCTTCACTTCCTGCACTGTCACACTTCCGCCGGATCCCCGATGCGCTGTCATATCCTTGCGAATCCGCTGTTTATTTTTATCAATGAATGCCTTTGCGGCTTCTGTGATCTCAGAATACGAGCGGTAATTAGTCTCCAGCTTCTGCAGTACGGTATCCGGATACATTCCTTTCAGATTGACCAGTACCTCCGGACAGGCGCCGCGATAGCCGTAAATACTCTGATCTTCATCTCCGACAAAAAACCGGCTGTCCGCATCGCTGCTGAGCAGATACAGAATCCTGTGCTGCAGCAGAGAAGTATCCTGTGCTTCATCCACGCATATATGCCGATAACGCTTCTGCAGCTTTTTCAGAATCTGCGGTTCCTTTTTCAGAATCTTCAGCGCAAAGATCATCTGATCGTCATAGTCCACCAGTTTATTCCGGGTCAGAATTTCCTGATATCTCCGGCAGAAATCCGGAAATGATTCGACTTCCCATTTCTGTTCAGCGACTTCCTTTTCCGTCATCATCCGGTTCTTCACGAGTGAAATCCCTGTCTGTACGGCAATGACGTCTCCTTCCGCCGGAAAGTCTTCCTTACGTATCTCGCGAAAGAGCTGACGGATAATTTTCCGCTGCTGTGTTTCATCGCACACGCCGACAGAACGCTGCTGCATACGGTAATAGTGCCAGACAATTCCCCAGCAGATTCCGTTGATTGTGCGGAAGGAAACGGAATCGCCCGATTCGTCCCCGAAGCGCCGTTCATATGCGGAACGCATCGTTTCACATCCGGAGACAGTGTAGGTAATCGCAAGAATCGATTTCGGATCAATGCCAAGCACCTGTGTCATATAGCCAAGCCGGCTGATCAGTGTCGTTGTTTTTCCGCTTCCCGGCACAGCCAGCAGTAAAAGCGTGCCGGCTGTTCGCTTTACCGCCTTCTTCTGAGCAGTATCAAGCGTCAGCCCGTACGTTTCTGCAAATGTTTCAACCGATCTGTTTTCCCGCATGTATGTTCATCATACCATGTTCTTTCTGCCGGGAATATTTGCACGCGATGCGGTTTCCTTTCCTGTGTGAACGGTACATGGTAGAGTGTTATCAGAAAGGTATATTATATGGAAAACTTTGTTTACCATGCGCCTACGGAAATCATTTTCGGCAAGGGTGCATCTTCACAGTCTGCAGAATACGTTCGCAAATACGGCGGCACACGCTGTGCTCTGATCTACGGAGGGAAATCCGCTGTAAAAAGCGGACTGATCAGCCGTGTTCAGAATGATCTGCTTTCCGCCGGCATCGCAGTCATCCCTCTGGGCGGTGTTGTGCCCAACCCGCTGGTTTCCACTGCGCGTGAAATGGTCACAAAGGCCATTCGGTTTCATGCGGATTTTGTACTCGCAGTCGGAGGCGGAAGCGTCATTGATACGGCAAAAGCAGTTGCACACGGCGTGGCCGGACCAAAGCATGATATCTGGGAATACTGGACCGGCACCCCGATTACTGCCAGTCTTCCGGTCGGTACAATCCTTACGATCTCTGCAGCCGGAAGTGAAACAAGCGACTCCGCAGTTCTGACCAACGATACGATTGACCCTCCGATCAAAAAAGGCGTCAACACACCGTTCAACCGGTGCCGGTTTGCCCTGATGGACCCGGAGCTGACAATGACGCTCCCGCCCTATCAGATCGGCGCAGGCGCAGCGGATATTTTCATGCATACCAGCGAACGCTATTTCTCTCCTGTCACCGGCAATCATCTTTCCGATGAAATTGCGGAAGGTCTCTTCCGTGATGTCATTCACTACGGGCCGATCGCCGTCAAACACCCGGACGACTATGAAGCGATGAGTGAACTGATGTGGTGCGGAAGTATTTCCCATGTCGGGATCACCGGACTGGGCGGAAAAGGAGACTGGGCGTGTCATCAGCTTGGCATGGCAATCTCTGCCCTGTATGATTCCACCCACGGCGCCACGCTTTCCGCCGTATGGGCATCGTGGTGCAGAGCAGTGATGAAAGAAGACATCAGCCGGTTTGCCCGGTTTGCGAAAAAAGTATACGGCATCGATGAAACCGATGATGAACTTGCGGCAGAAAAAGGAATTGAACGGACTGTCGCATTCTTCCGCTCGCTCGGCATGCCGGTATCACTCAATGAACTGCTTGGCCATCCGGTCAGCGATGCGGAAATCGAACGGCTTGCGGATGTCTGTTCCTGGCAGAACACCCGTACGATCGGTTCCTTCCGGACGCTGGACCGTCAGACAATGGCAGAGATCTATTCCTTCAGCCGGGAGGAAAACTGAACTTCTGCCATTTGTCTTTATCTTCATAACAAAGGACTGTGACATGTCTCACAGCCCTTTTTTCTGATGTTCTTACAGCCGGAAAAGCCCGCTTTTCGTTTTTCACTCCGCCCTTCTCTGAAGGCAAGCTCGCTGTGTCAGGAAATCGTCCGAACCGTTTCGATTCCGCAGCGGTCAATCGCCTCGGCAGACCCGACCACACAGCAGACGCCTTCTGAGATCGCTTCACGCAGGCGGCCGGCAATTGCTTTCAGTGCCGCATTATCCGTATCCAGGATTTCCTGACGGATCGCCGCAAGCATCTGTGCACTTATGCCGCTGAAATATCTTCCGTCCGCTGCCAGAATCTTCGCAGCCGGAGAGACCAGCGGTTCAAATGCAGCGATCGTACCGATGATAAAGGAAGTAAGATCGGTGTTCTGATCTGCCAGTTCTTCAATATAATCTGCAGCGTTCCGGAACACTTCCAGAGAATTCTCCGGAGACGGGTCCCGATAACTCCAGCAGGCGATGTTTCCGTTGATCGAAGACGTAAATCCTGTTCCATAGGAACCGCCTTTCACACGTACTTCATTCCAGAGATACCCATAGTTCAGAATCTGAGCAATCGTGCGCAGGACGCCGCTGTAACCCTGATCGTATTTCTGCAGGTTATTTCCGATCGCGGCATAGGAAATCTGTGCCGGTACCTGTATGCCTTCGCTTCCGTATCCGGAAAGCGGGATATGAACCTTGCATGCATTCGCGCCGCCAGCCGGCAGTTCCCTCACAAACGGTTTCAGCAGAGGCAGATTATCTTCGCCGGCAATACTCATAGTCATACGGGAAGCGGTAAAGATCTCATCCCGCATCATATACATGGTATCGATCATTTCTTCATACCGATCCCCATACTGATCCGCAAGCTCACTGACATAACGGAACGCTTCGTAACCGCCGAACATCTCTTTCGCAGCTGCTTCTGCGCTTCCCTGCGATCCTGCACGCATGACAGCCACCGCATGTCCGCTGCCGATAAACGCCTGCCGGTAGCCTTCTTTCGCCTGCTGCAGCAGCGGCAGAATCGTATCCTTTTCAAAGACGGTATCCTTCATGATTTCAAGGATGATCTTCACCGCATCGCCGACATTCTGTTTCAGAACTGAACAGGCTGCCGTAAGCACCGGATAGCAGGAAGTCCGGTCTCCGTTTACCGTAAAGGCGTCCGTCCCAAAATTCAGAACGCCGATTCTGTCACGGATCATTTCCTGAAGTTCAGGAACAGAATGCTGCTGTGTACGGAGCTTCATGAGCAGTCTTGCAAGAAGCGCCGCCTCCGGCAGGTGTTCTTTCGTAATACCAGCAAGATTGAAATACAGATTCAGATATACGATGCCGGTATCGGTTTCCGGATAGACAAGTGCCGTCCGCCCGCCAAGTTCAGTCACTTCCGGCACTGTCACTTCTGTCATTTCCTTCAGGTCACTGAGCGAAAGCTGCGGCAGGGTCGCCTTCTGTTCCGGCGTATCTCCGGCAGCCTGCCATTCATCCAGAACCGCATTCTTACGGATATATTCTGCGGTCTCTTCCTTCCAGCTCTCCTTCGCTGCACGCAGTTTTTCCTGCTCCTTCTGCGAGCGTTTTTCTGCCAGCGTACGGTCAGGCACGGCAGAGATCATCGACAGCTGCGACGGATCGCCAAGCCCTTCCCTCAGGAGGTTTTCGAAATAATCCGTATCCGCTTTCTGACGCAGTGTTTCATACAGATTTCCGAAACTGATGTACTGAATCGGATCACCGCCATAGAGCCAGGAGCGATAGATATTTGAGGAAAGATATACTCCGGCCGGTTCTTTCCGCTCCCGGTAACGGAATTCTCCCTGATTCAGAATCGCTTTCAGTTCTTCTTTCCGAAGCCCCTTTGCCAGAAGCTCCGCAACCGTATCCTTAATGCATGCACGAATCGCCTCTCCTTTTTCCGGATCGGTATTGCGCACTGAAACCGCAAGATATGGCTGAGAAAGCTCATCCATAACATCTACTGACGCATCCTGCCCCAGCTTCCGCTCCAGAATTGCCTTTTTCAGCGGTGCTTCATTGGAACCTGCAAGCACAACTGACAGTACGCTCCAGGCCAGCTGGGTCTCAATGTCATCATAATCGCAGAGGATTTTTGCCAGCGCGATCTCCGTCTTTTCCGTTTCCTCTTCGTCTGCGCCGATTTCATACGGTACCGCCGTCACAGCGGGTTTCACAGCAGTCTGATGACCAAGCGGGAATGACAGATCTTCCTTCTCATATTCCGAGAAGAAGGAATCGATCTTTTCAAGTGCCGCATCAATATCCAGATCTCCATCCAGAACTGTCTGCGAGTTTGACGGATGATAGAACTTCGCATGTGCAGCGAGGAACTGCTCATAGGTGAGATCCGTAATCTTTTCCGGATCGCCGCCTGACACGAAGCGGTAACAGGTATCCGGATACAGTACCCGGTTGATTTCATTCAGCAGAACTTCATCAACCGAAGAGAATGCGCCTTTCATTTCATTCAGAACAACACCCTTGTAAACCGGCTCATCTTCCGGATTGCGGATTTCATAGTGCCATCCCTCCTGATAGAAAATATTCGGATTCGTATAGATCGCCGGATGCAGTACCGCATCGAGATATACATCCATCAGGTTCAGAAAGTCTTTCGGATTCCGGCTGGAAACCGGATAAATTGTTTTATCCGGATAGGTAATCGCGTTCAGAAACGTCTGCATGGAACTCTTCAGCAGGTCAACAAACGGCTCCCGCACCGGGTATTTCCGTGAACCATTCAGAACCGAATGCTCGCAGATATGAAAAACACCGCTGTCATCTTCCGGTACAGTCCTGAATCCGATACAGAAGGTCTTGTTTTCATCCCGACGCTTCAGCCAGACCAGCTTCGCACCGGTCTTTTCATGCGTCATCTCATACAGCGTTCCTTTCAGATCCTCCACCGGTCTTGCGGCGTTGACCGTAAATCCCCTGATTTTATCATTTACATTCAGTTGCATAAGTTTCTCCATTCCATACACAGTTTATCACAGCTTACCCGCCGCAGGCGGAAAGGAGCGTCCCGGATGTCTGCAGAAACCGCAGGACAAATGCGGTTCGATGATTGCTTTTCTCCATGCGTACCGAAAGGTAGATGCACTCTCCTTTCCGTCTGCCGAGTTCCGCTTCTGTACAGTGAATCCCGCAGCTCTTCAGATAATTCTCCAGAAGCCCCGGCTCCTTCTTCACGAGCTCGCAGAACGCCTGCGGCCCCGGCTCACTGATTTCCTTCATCTTCCGGATCAGCTCATCATGTACTGTATGATTCTGTTTTTTCTGGTTCATCTGTGTTCAGCCTCCGAAAGATATATAGCCACCTGTATCCGGATCCCGCTTCTTTTCAAAAAAACCCCGCATGCCATAAGGCATCACCCCTCATATGTCTTATCTGCAGGGAAAGTTTTCATTTTTCTGATGGAATGCGGTACAGTGCTGGTAAACTTTTAAGCATGAAGATTCCTGTACAGATACAGATGACCACTGGTGAAAACGGCCAGACAGCACTGTCGATGATGCTGGCGGGATTTGGACGGTACGTTCCCATGCAGGAACTGCGGGAAGTCTGCGTCACTTCGCGCAACGGCTCCAGTCCCCGGCAGATTGCCGCAGCAGCAGAGCACTATGGCTTGAAAGCACAGATTGTCGAACTTGATATGGATGCTCTGCGTCAGCAGAAGCTGCCGGTTATGATTCTGTGGAAAAAACGGTATTACACAATCGTTACCGGCTTTTCCAATGACCTGGTCAGTCTGATTGACCCTTCCAAAGGGTCTTACCGCTGCGAGCTGAGCACCTTTCAGAAGCGCTACAGCGGTACTGCGATCCTGCTGGAGAAAGGACCTGATTTTCAGCCGGGCGGCACACGCGATTCCGTCTTCAGCCTTCTGAAGGAACGCGTCAGTTCTCTGATCAGGCCGATGTTCGGTCTGCTGATTCTGTCTGTGATCTGCATCTGGCTGGACATTGCCTTCTCCTACGGGCAGAAGACCTTTATGGATAACGTAGTCAATGAAAAAGGAGATCTCTCCGTTTTCGCTCCGATCACCTCCCTGTTCGGCATGGAAGCATCGACACGCTACACTGCCGCAAATATCATGATCGTGCTGATGATGGGAATTATCCTGCTGGATGCGTTTTTTACCATTCTGAATGAAACACTCATCAAATTTGTGACAAGGATGAAGCTGGCTGAAAGCCAGAGCGATCTGTTCATCCACATCATTGCCCAGCCGCTCCGGTTCTTTGAACAGTACAGCACAGGCGAGATGCTGCAGCGGATGAACGGCAACGAAAAACTGTGGAACACGCTTGTAAGCTCGCTTGTACCGCGGATGATCAATGTCTTCATGATGGTGTTCTACTTTGTGATGCTGCTGAGATACAATCGTACAATCACGCTTATCTGCATTACTCTTGAGGTCATTCACTCCCTCATTGAACTGCGTCTGCAGGAGCGTACTGCGATCATTGCCCGGGCAACCGCCACAAGTACCGGACAGCTGAATTCCTCCGTTCTCAACGGCATGAATATGATTGATACAATCAAATCCACCGGAGCGGAAAAATCCTTTTTCAATATGTGGTATCGTTCTCAGTCTGAAGTGACGGAAGCACAGACCGAAAACTTCCGCCTCAATCAGATCATCCGGGCATACTCCAACATTCACAGCTATCTCCTTTCTGCCGTACAGATGTTCCTTGGCGCATATTTCATCAAACAGGGTCAGTTCACACTTGGCACCCTCACTCTGTTCCGCAGTATTCTCGGCCAGATGCGCAATTCTCTGAACGCCTGCCTCAGCTCCATGAATACGCTGCAGACCATGCGCACCAACATTGAACGCGTTGACGATATCTGCACCCGGCCGGTCAGAGATGAAATTCCGCTGGAAGACGGAATAATGTACGACAAGCTGCCGGGAGAAATCTCGGTCTCACATGTCTGCTACCGCTACAACAACGGCGACGATCTGGCGATCAACGATGTCAGCCTGGACGTGCATCCCGGACAGATGGTTGCGATTGTCGGCTCTACCGGCTGCGGCAAGAGCACGCTGCTCAAGCTCATGGCTGATCTGTATGAACCCGAATCCGGCGAAATTCTCTATTCCGGAAAGAAGCGCAGCGAAATACCAGATGTCGTATTTCATTCCTCAATCGTTACCGTCGATCAGGAAACCGTCATGTTTGAAGATTCGGTTTATTCCAATATCCGCCTGTGGGACAGCACGATCGAAGACTATGAAATCATCCTCGCAGCCAGAGATGCCCAGATCCACAACCGGATTATCCGTGACCCGCACGGGTACGGCGCACAGGTGCTGGAAAATGGCGCCAATTTCTCCGGCGGCGAGCTGCAGCGTTTTGAACTTGCCCGTGCTCTGGCGCATGAACCGACTGTCCTCTTTCTGGATGAGTTCACTTCTGCGCTTGATGCTCAGACAGAAAACAGAGTGATTCAGGCAATCCGTGATAAGGGAACCACCTGTGTGATCGTTGCACACAGACTTTCCACAATCGTTGACTGTGACTGCATCTATGTAATGGATCACGGAAAGATCGTTCAGCAGGGAACGCATCAGGAACTGTATCAGCAGGAAGGTCTGTACCGTACGCTGATCGGATCACAGTAGAGAGGGGGCCTTATGGGAATCTATTCCGAACTGATCCGGAAAAAGGAAGAAAACAATACGGTAATGGAGCAGTACGCAAAGGAAGCTCTGCTCCAGGATACGACTCTTGCCCGGATGGAAAATGAAATCGATGACATGCAGAGCGCTGTGCTCTATTTCCTTGACCGTTTTCATATCCCCGCGCATCGCCAGTTCGGCTTCCGTTCAGTAGAAGCGGTGCTGGAATCCATGCTGGATGCTCAGGGCATCATGTATCGGCATGAAAAATCGGTTGTCCATCAGGCAAAGGATCGTACCGAATATATTCTTGCCTTCCGTCAGGACGGCAAGGTCGTCGCTATCAACCCCACCCTGATCGGGTATCGGTGGTACTGCCCGCACGATTCCAGACGCGGCCGTGCCACAAAAAAATTCATCCGCTCTCTGAAACCGGAATGTTATGTTCTGAACCAGCCGATGGCTGTATATGATTCCATCATTCTCACCTTTATCGTAAACACGCTGAAATACATGACAATCTATGATTTCATCAGCCTGATTGTCTCTACTGCGATCGTTTCTATGCTCGGTCTTCTTCTGCCGCGTATCTCGAATTATGTCTACAACACCTTTCTGAATGATCCGAACGCACAGACGAAGACGCTGCTGTCCGTTGCGGCAATCTTCATGATCATCAACCTTGTCCGCGGCGCGGTTTCCCTGATAAAACAGAGATCTCTCTACTATCTGAAAAAACGGGTATCCATCCGAATCCAGGCAGATGTCATCGCAAAAGTGCTTCATCTTCCCCGCTCCTTCTTTGCCGATAACTCTTCGGGAAAGCTTTCCACCCGTATTTCCAACTGTACGGGCCTCTCTGATATGATCATCAATATCTTTCTGGATATTCTGCTGAATTTCTCTTTTTCTTCCGTTTACCTCGGACAGATGAAACAGATCGCTCCGGAACTCTATGCCCCGGCTCTTCTTTTCATCGCACTCCAGATCCTTGTCTCTGTGATCGCCGCAGTCGTCAACGCACTCATCTACCGCAAGACCCTGGCCTTCGACATGGAAAACAGAAGTTTCTTCTATTCCATTGTCCGCGGAATTCAGAAGATCAAGGGAATGGGTGCCGAAAAAGCTGTCTTCACAAAATGGGCCGGCAATTACCGCAACATCCTGCACTACGATTACAACGAGCCCTTCATCCTGAAGCACAAAGGCGCAATCATGACTCTGCTCTCCAGCGCAGCTACCGTCACTCTGATGGGGCTTTCGGCAATCCACGGTCTTTCCAGAGAAACCTACATGGTATTTACCACCGCATATTCCATGATTCTTTCGGTATCTTCCACGCTTACCGGCATGATGAGCAATATTTTCAGAATAAATAATCCTGCGGATAATGTTGCGCCGATCTTCAAGGCAAAATACGAACAGAACCCGGATGCGGAATTTGTCCGCAAACTGGAAGGAAGAATCCGGGCTGATGATATCTGGTTCGCCTATGAAGGTGATTCCCGCGGCTGTCTGCGCGGCATCTCCCTGAACATCAGAGCCGGCGAGAAAATTGCGATTGTCGGTGAAAGCGGCTGCGGCAAGAGCACGCTGCTCAAAATCCTCATGGGTATGGAAACCCCGGCAAGCGGAGCTGTCTATTATGACGAAAAGGATATCAATCAGCTGAATCAGAAATCACTGCGTCAGAAAATCGGTTCTGTCTTCCAGTTCAGCAAGCTCTTCCCCGGCACCATCTACAGCAACGTCACTTTCGGAGCTCCGGAAGATGTAACAGAAGAAGATGTCTGGAATGCACTGGAAAAAGCATGTATTGCGGATTATATCCGCTCCCTCCCCCTCCAGCTGAACACGGAGATCACGGAATCCAATTCCAGCGGGTTCTCCGGCGGCCAGCGCCAGCGTCTGCTCATTGCACGGGCTCTGGTCGGAAATCCGAAAATTCTGATTCTCGATGAGGCTACCTCCGCGCTCGACAATGTAACGCAGAAACAGGTACTCGACTCTGTCAATCAGCTGACCTGCACGGTGATCATGATCGCACACAGGCTCTCCACCGTAGTGAACTGCGACAGAATCATCCTGCTGGAAGACGGTGTGATCGCTGAGTCCGGCACGTATGATGAACTGATGTCACTGAACGGAAAATTCGCAAAGCTGGTCGAAAAACAGCTTCTGCAGGAAGAGAAGGATACTGCTCGCAGACGAGCCGGAAAGAAAGCAGAAGCCAGAACTGTCCTCACTTCCTGAACCACATGAAACCCGTTTTCCGGATACTGCCCGGCAAGCGGGTTTTCCGTTCTGTTTCATCCCTTTTTCTTCTGCTACAATGTCGAAGGAACGGAAAGACGATTATGATTGAACTTGAACTGCGAATACCGATACAGGACAGCGGCGATCCGATTGACCGCGCTGTAAAGAAATACCATATCAGAACGGAAGACGTCCGTTCTGTTTCCATCACAAGACGGTCACTGGACGCAAGGCCAAATCATCCTGCTGCTTTTCTGTATCAGATCACTTTCGAGCTGAACAATGAAGCTTCTTTTCTTTCCCGCAATAAAAAAACAGCCCGCAGCGTTACTCCGTTTCGCTATCAGCTGCCGGAGCGCGGAGACGAAATCCTGCAGAACCGGCCGGTGATTGCCGGCTTCGGGCCATGCGGCATGGCAGCAGGTCTGCTGCTTGCGAAAGCGGGATATCGCCCGCTGATTCTTGAGCGCGGCCCGAAAACGGAAGACCGGGTTGCGGCTGTCGATCATTACTGGAAAACCGGTATCCTTGACACGAGACGGAATGTTCAGTTCGGGGAAGGCGGAGCCGGTGCATTCTCTGACGGAAAGCTCACGACACGCGTGAAGGATCCCCGTGTCGCATTGATCCTGCAGGAACTGATCCGCGCCGGCGCAGACCCATCCATTGCCTGGCTGAACCATCCGCATATCGGTACTGACCGGTTTCGTTCCATCAATATTGCGATCCGCAGCGAAATCGAATCCCTTGGCGGAGAGATCCGGTTTGAAACAGCCATGCAGGATCTCGTGATACAGAACGGCAGGCTGTGCGCTGTCATTACCGAGCAGGGAGAAGAGCTGCCGGCTGAAGCCCTGATCCTGGCGATCGGTCATTCCGCCCGCGATACGTTTCATATGCTGAATCGTGCAGGACTCGCTCTTTCTGCCAAACAGTTCGCAGCCGGATTGCGATGCGAACATCTGCAGGAATTCATCAATGCCAGACAGTATCGGAACATTTCTGATCCTTCTGTTCTGCCGCCGGCAGAATATCATCTGTCACATACTTCGTCCTTTAAGAAGGGCGTTTACTCCTTCTGCATGTGCCCCGGAGGGTATGTCATTCCGGCTGAAAGCACCGAACAGACGATTGTCACCAACGGTATGTCCTACAGCAGACGCGATGGGAAAAATGCAAATTCTGCCCTTGTCATTCAGGTGGATCCGAGTGACTACGGGGAAGGGCTGTTTGCCGGACTGGAATTTCAGGAAAGGCTGGAACATGCCGCATACAGGCTCGGAAACGGAAAAGCCCCCTGTGAGACAATTGCCCATTATCTTGACCCATCCGCTTCGAACACGCCTTCATCTGTTCTTCCGACCTATGCGCTCGGAACAGAAATGACCGACCTTTCCCGGCTGTTCTCCCCCGTGATGAACCAGTCTCTGAAAGAAATGCTTGTACACACGGAGTCCATCTTCCCGGGATTCACCACAGAAGGTGCATTATTCACCGGCGTTGAGACACGTACCAGTTCCCCCATCCGGATCATAAGAGACAGCCAGACTCTGGAATCCTCCACGAAAGGAATTTTTCCGTCCGGTGAAGGTGCAGGTTATGCCGGAGGTATTGTCAGCTCTGCAATTGACGGCGTCAGATGTGCAGAAAAGATTCTGCAGCGCTACCGTCCGTTTGTTTAATTAAACTGATGGATCCCCTGTTTCACAGCCGTTCCGACAGGAGCGGTTTTTTTATGAAACTGATACGCTTCGTATTACCGATCACGCCGCTGCTGTCCGGCTGATGTTCTTCCCGAAATGATCTCTGAGCCGGAACACCGGAAATCCCGCCGAACCCTGCCGTTATCCCTGCAGGAAGCGCTTGTAGATATCCGCCATGCTTTCGATCTGATATTTCAGAAGCCAGGCCGCATGGAAGTACTCCGGCTGTGCTTTGATCACTCTCAGCATCTGCGGGTACCATCTATCTGTTTCCCTGATATACTTCCGCATCCCGTTCCGGCTGAATCCCCACACCATGGTCGTCAAATTATTGCAGCGATCAAGGCATTTGACCACACATGCTTTCGGGTTTTCAAGAATTGCCTGATAATACGCTTCTTCCTTTTTCTTATATCCGTTTTCTTCTTTGGTAAGCAATCGGACGATTTCTTTAGTTTCTTCGCAAACTGGCAGGTCTTCTGTCCTTACGCCGCAGTCTTCCACCACATCGTGCAGAAGGCAGGCGCTGATCAGCGCATCGTCATACAGCCCCATTGCCAGTGCATGACAGGCAAGATTCAGCGGATGGTAGAAATATGGAACCGCGGAGTGTTTCCGATATTGCCCTTCATGTGCGGTCTTCGCAAAGTCGGCTGCGTTCAGCGTATCCTTCAGTCCGTGCTCTCTCGCAACGGTTTTGATATACGTTTTCATGCGGTCCATATCAAACAGTGTTTCAGTTGTCACAAACGGGTGCGGGTTATCCCGGACAAGCGCATCGACGCCGACATTCAGCACATCGGAAATCCGTACCAGATTGTCGACATCCGGATGATTCACATCCCGTTCCCAGGCAGATACAGACTGAAAGCTGACATCCAGCTTGTCTGCCAGATTTTCCTGTGTCAGTCCCCGTTCTTCCCGGATCCGGCGGATATTTTCTCCTATGCTCATATCAGACGTTCCCTCTTTCCCTGATTCTCCGTATCACTTCATTCGCTTCCTCTTCTGTGATATATTCCAGTTCATCCATGATGTCTGTATTGCCGAACCCATACGGAGAGTCCGGCTCTTCTGATGCATCATACCCGTAAATACAGTCAGCGATAATATGCTCGTTATCCGGCTTCCAGTCACCGTTTTCGTATACATAATGGTTCCCGTGTACGATCTTTCCCGGAATTCGCTTCCGGATGAGACAGTATACTGTTTTGCTTTCGCTCATTCCGCTTTCCTCCTGTATGTTTATTATATGAAAAGTATTTTCCCTGTTTCAGCAGGCACTGATTGATTTTTCCCGCTTGCATTCAATCTGCGCCTGAACAACTCCGGAATTGAGCCAAAGAAAACAGACACCCCCATATTTTCAGGTAGTGTCTGTATTGTTTTGTGTACTGTGCAGCCGGATGTTACTGCTTATTTTTATTCTTTACTTCCTTTGCTTCTGTCTGAAACACTGCACGGATTTCATCAATCAGATTGAATTCCTTCATTTTATTCGGATCGAGTTCCGGTGAGTTATCCATACTCTCTTTCCACAGATTACAGGTATCATTTACAAAGGCCACTTTCAGTGCTGTAAGTAATTCTGCTGTTTCTTTCTCATTTTTACCGGTTCTCTGCAGTTCATAATCTTTGATGAATTCCATCATTTTCCATTCCATGTTTACTCTCACACGCGCATGGTGGATCCAGTTTGGCCGGTACTGTTTCATATCAATATACTTTTTCAGCAGATAGGCAAATGATAACGGAAGCAGAACCGTGATATACAGATAGAAATTGTTCCACTCGTTATCACCGAGTATGAACTCCTTCTTTGTCATCAGAAACACAACAAGTAACGGTATGGTCAGAATCACAAACAGAACCAGAAGTTTAAATATGTAGTATTCGCTTTTATTGATCATTACTTCTGCTTCTTCATAAAGATATGTCTTCTGCAACAGTTTGTAATACATCCCAGTAAACGACGGTTCAGCAGATGAACCATCAGGTTCATTTCTTTTCCAGATCTTTTCAAACAGTGAAACCACTTCTTTATCTATCTGTTCCAGATGCCTGGCTTTATTTCTCTTCAGAATCACAATGATCACCAGAATCACCGACACCGGAATCAACAGATAAAACAAATATAATCTCAAATCCATCTGTTCACCTCTTCATTTTCCCGAAACAAAACAGCATCCCTGACTCCTGCAGCCTCATGCATGGAGATGTCTGTCACAGATCATGTCCGCTGTTCGGAATGTCTGTTTAATCGTATCACACAATAAAAATCAGAACGTTCTGATTTTTTCCTTTGCCCAAACCTTCCATAAAACCCGGCATCTTCACGACTGGTAGATTTTTGTGCACTACATACTTTTTCTAATTTGTAAAAATGGTGAATTATGTTTTGTAATATTGCGGAATTATATTTTGTAAAACCGGGACTGGAAGTTTGTAAATTAGGGGAAATCAACTTTGTAATAAACAATCGGAACATCGGTATCGTAATAGATTTCGCTGTAAGCCATCTGCGGATAAATCATTCCATGAATTAACACGAGTGATTGCTTGCGCAATCTCACGTGGTTTCAAGGGAATCCTTTCGGATTCCTGGGGATTCACGTCTCCCATATCCGGTTTAATCCGGATTACTTTTGTTTCTGAGCAGTTTGATTCTGAATCATCGCTTCATACAT
>JAFYGX010000236.1 GCA_017543025.1 Solobacterium sp. | reverse complement strand
ATATGTGTATTTACCTCAGACGTTTATCCCTGAGTTGCAGATGTTAAGATGGTTGTGAACTTTACTTTCTATCAGTGCTTCATGCATCTTGAAGAAATGGTCAAATGCCGCCAGACAGATTTCTCTGTCCGGAGCTTTATAGTCATTGTTGCTGCAGAACAACAGAAATGCTGAATAAATGTCGCGCTGGACTTTTCTTCCATCAAGGAAGGTGTGCCATCGCTCGTCGAGTTTCTTTTTTATGTAGTTGTCCATTATGTGGTCGTACTGGCTTGCACGGAAGTTTCCGGCAACTTCATGATACCCGTTGCCAAACTTCTTTTTCAGGTCTGCCTGAAAAGCACCGGGGCACCGATGAAGCACGGAACGGCCGAAACGCTTTTTGCGTTTGTTTTTTTGTACTGTTTTGGTTAAACCATCCTTTTGTTTAACCTCGATGGTCTTATCAGACTTCTCTGCAGGTTTTTTGGATCGCCTTTGCAGCGCTTTTGCATTGGACGGCTCTATAACCAGCTCATTACCAAGAGACCGGATTCGGTTTGCGTCTTCCTGTATGGCATATTTGCGGCTGTCGGCCTCCCGTCGCTGCTGTTCCTGTACAAGGTATTGCAGCCTGCGATAATGCTTAGATTTCTTCATTTTGCCGTGTGTGCCTTTTTTATAGGTGCCATCAGGATTGAAGCGCTCCGGGTTTGTTTTTTTACGGGAATGATCCAGCTTGCGCTGACGCTGCCTGATAAGTTTTTCGCGTACTTTTGTGGATTTACCGCCGCGTTCTGCCGTGTTTTCGAGTAAAACCACGTCCTTACTGACGATGGCAAAGCTCTGTGATCCGTTGTCGCAGCCGACACGGCCGATTTTGCTGAAATCGTGCCGGCGGCTTCCGTCTTTCCTGCGCTTCAAGACCGGGTTATCCGCTATAGTAATTTGCACGTAGACACGAAGTTTGCCACGGATTTCACGGCATACCAGACTGACGTAGCACGGACGAAATACAGGGATCAGGCAGTTGTTTTTGATCAGCTGTTCTACCCGGGTCTGTTCCGCTGATGGATTAGTGAGATAGGCACAAAGCGCCGCATATTCATCTTCGAGGAAAAGATCCTTCGGATTACGGCGGATATGAAACTGGCCGATCTCATTCATCTTGAAGACGATCCGTCCATTGACGAAGCGCATGGTAATTCCACGCTCTATCTGTTTTGCGCGTACGACCGGAAGATCCCCGCGTTTTCTGAAATGCAGGTGCTTTCCATTGCCATAAAGGATTTTTTTGCACGCGCCCCAGATATCCTCGCCGCGAGCAAGCGCAAATATAGAAACAACATCATAGTCGCCGGCTTTCATTGAAGTGAGTTCCCTGACATCCTGGAAAGTGACACGGAACTTTTTCTGCATGTCCTCCATTTTAGCGCCAATAGCCTTACGCTCATCATCCAGCCACTTGTATTTGTCAGAAGATTCGTCAAGGTCTTTCATATGCTCACGGTGCCATCCGTAATCTTTCAGAAGAGCCCGGTATTCTTTTGTGCGCATCAGCTGTTCCATTCGGCGCTTTAACACACCAACGGCATTGTTTCCCATGATGCGGAGCCGTTCGCTGTAAGCGAAGACATGCCGCTTCTGGTCTTCTGTCATGTCCGTTTCAAATGTAACAACATGCCGTGGACAGGCGCTCCGGTATTTTATGCGTGCTGTTTCATAGTCAGTTCGAACGTGTTTAATCCTTTGTTTCGGCATGCTTTTGTTCCTTAATGTATTTCTGTACAGCAGCAGCACTCACCTGTCCGACAGAAGAAACAAAATGTCCTTTGCTCCATAGAACACCGCATCTGGAATAAAACTGTCGCAGGGACGGATCATCCTGAAGCATCCTGACAGCAGAAATGCTCTTAAGCGTACGAACTGCATCACTTGGCGCTACAGTTTGCGGGATATCAACAAAAATATGGATGTGGTCAGGCATGATTTTAAGAGCTTTGATATTGTACCGGTATTTATAGCAGATTTCTGTAAGGATGGTCCTGAGCCGATTTTGCCGTTCAGGAGTCAGTACCGGATATCTGTATTTCGGACACCAGATAATATGGTATTGTGTCAGGTATTTGCAATGTGCGCTGCTATGATATTCATTGTTCATCGTCATCACTCACATCCAGCTGGTACTTTTCACAAATTGCCTTGCGTATCAGCTCAAGGACGGTAACTGATCTGCCTTCGTCCACAGATACGATACGAGCAATGTTCTCCAGCAAAGGTTTCCACTCCGCAGGTATAGTGAGATTCATTTGTATATAGTTCTTTTTTGAACGATCCATAGTGTCCATACCTTTCATATACCATATATATAATATATGTTTTTGTGTAATTTCAGCTAAAATAAATCGGTGTAGAGAAAAAAGTCCGCTTACCACGGGGCAAGCCCACGTGGTTTTCGCGGCCAAATGTTATAACGAACGGATAAAAACAGAAACCCGCATGCCTGAACACAGCGTTCTCCTTCTGCCAATTGGGGGTATAATAGTCAGGCATGCAGAAAAAGGAAACAGAATTATGGGAACAGTAGAAACATTTCGACTGAAAATCGCTCCCCTGAAACAGGGACCGCGTACCGTTTATGTATATCTGCCGGACGGATATGAAGAAAGCACGGAAGATTATCCGGTGCTGTATATGTTTGACGGACACAATCTTTTTTTTGACGATCTCGCCACATACGGCCAGTCATGGGGGATAAAGGATTATCTTGATGCATGTCACCTGCCGCTGATCGTTGTCGGTCAGGACTGCAATCATACCGGAGACATGCGGCTGTTCGAGTACTGCCCGTTTCCGGCAGAAGAAGGTAGCTGGTTTCCGGAAGGAAAGGTACTCGGCGCCATCACCGCTGACTGGTTTGCGCATACGCTGAAACCGGCGTGTGAAAAACGTTACCGGATCCGGAAAGGCCGTGAACATACCGGCATCGCCGGCTCTTCCATGGGCGGTCTGATGTCAATTTACTGCATCAGTGAATACAACGCCCTCTTCAGCAAGGCCGCCTGTCTTTCTTCCACGATGGACATCACGCTGGATGCCACCCTGAACCACATTCGTACCAGCTCTGTTTCCCCGGATACCCGGATCTATCTCGACTTCGGTTCAAAGGAGCTGGGGCCAAAAAAGGAATTCGCGCTTGCGGTGGACCGGATGCTGCAGATCAATCACGCCTTTCAGGAACATCACTGCAACACCTTTCCCAACGTTGTCGTCGGCGGAAAGCACAGCGAAGAAACCTGGAAAACCATCGTTCCGCTCTTTCTGAACTATCTTTTCCCGGAACTGTACGGAGAATAAGCATGCTGGAATGGAAAGAAGCGGATTCTGCGGAAGAAGCGCAGTCCCTGTCCGGCGTCCTCTTTCCGGATCTGTCCGGAAATCCTGTGATCCGGTCGATGGAGCTTGCGGCATGTTTCTATATGAGCGGTCTGCTCGAGCTGCGGTATGAAGACAACAGCGACAATTCGCTTATCATCCGCAAAACAGGCCGCCGCACCCCGAAGCTGTCGGGCGATTACAGCAGCTACCCGTGTTCGTATGATCTGCCCTGCAAAGGGGTCATCCTGCACTGCAGAGGAACAGAAGAACACGTTTCCTGCTGTGAATTTGATCCGTTCGGCGGCAGCGTCAGTATTCAGATGAATCCCGGAATGATCGGTCAGGGGCTTGCGAAACCCGACCTGCTTGACCTTGCCGGCGCATTCATCCTGCAATGAACCCGTTCCATAAATCTCTCACGCATAACAAAACAGCTGCAGCTTTTCCCGTAACGAAACAGGAAGCCCTGCAGCTGTTTTTTCATATGAGCTGTTGTACGCAGCACTATAACAGCGTCAGTTCCTGATCAAACTCCCGGATTGCCGTCTGCTGAACCAGCTCGCTGAATTCATCCGGATTCAGGTTGCTCAGGCTGTTAAGCGTGATCAGAAATGTTGATGCATTATGGAGCAGCGCTGTCAGGGAGGCCGGCAGAATACCGAAAATGCCGCCAAGGATCAGCGCACTGTTGAACGACATGATAAACCGGTAATTCCGGTCAATTCTGCGCTCCAGCAGATCTGCAATCTGCTTCAGCGTCAGCAGGGAATACAGCTTCTCATCCGAGATCGCAACATCCGCAATCTCTCTTGCGATCATCGCACCGTCACTTACCGCAATGCCGCAATCCGCCTCCGCAAGCGCCGGTGAATCATTGATTCCGTCTCCCAGCATGATGACGGTATGTCCGTTCTGCTTTTCAGCAGCGACATAGGAAGCCTTATCCTCCGGCAGCACTTCCGCAAAGAAGCGGTCAACGCCAGCCCGGCGGGCAATCGTTTCCGCTGTACGGAATGAATCGCCGGTCATCATGACGATATTGCGGAAGCCGAGGTCTCTCAGGGAATTGATCACATACGGTGCTTCCGGCCGCATCGGATCTCTGATCAGAATCACACCGGCCAGCGTTCCGCCAACCGCAAGATACAGATGGCTGAATTCCGCCGGCAGAGCATCAAAGCGTTCCTGTTCCCCTTCCGGAATCGTACACCCTTCATCTTCAAAGACGAAATGACTGCTTCCGATCACCGTTTTCTTTCCTTCGATCGAGCTTGCAATCCCATGGGCGACAATATACTCCACTTCAGAATGCTTCTCTTCGTGCGTAATGCCGCGCCGCTTCGCTTCAGAAACGACGGCATTGGCAATCGAATGCGGATAATGTTCTTCAAGACACGCCGCAAGCCGCAGCACTTCCGTTTCGTCCCACCCGCCGAACGGAATGACCGCTTCGGTTTCCGGTTTTGAATACGTCAGCGTACCGGTCTTATCAAATACGATCGTATCGGCTTTTGCGATCTGCTCAAGGTATTTCCCGCCTTTCACCAGAATCTTATACCGTGCGCATTCCCGCATCGCAGAAAGTACGGAGACCGGCATGGCAAGCTTCAGCGCACAGGAATAATCAACCATCAGCACTGCAGTTGCCCGCGGTACGCTGCGGGTAACCAGCCAGGTCAGAATCGTCGCAAGGAAGCTGTACGGCACCAGTCTGTCTGCCAGAAGAGCCGCCCGGTTTTCCGTATCCGATTTCAGCCGTTCGGATGCTTCGATCATCTCAATGATCCGGTCATATCTTCCTTCACCGGCTGAGCACGTAACCCGGCAGATACTGCTGCCTTCTTCCACAATGGTGCCCGCATACACAAGAGAGCCTTTCCGCTTATACACCGGCTGCGATTCTCCGGTCATCGAAGACTGATTCACCGTCATTTCTCCTTCTTCCACAATTCCGTCCAGCGGGATCGTAGCAGAAGTTCTCACAATGAACCGATCGCCGGCATGAAGCTCGCTTAACGGCTTCAGACCTTCCGTGCCATCCGGATTCTTTACCCATACCTGATCAATATTCAGCGCCATGGACCGGGCAAGATCTTCCACGGATCTGCGGTGCGTCCATTCTTCCAGAATGTCGCTCAGCCCAAGCAGAAACATTACCGAAGAGGCGGTATCATATGACCCGTTGAGAATCGATATGCCGATGGAAGCCGCGTCCAGCACCGGCACTCGGATCGTTCCGGACGCCAGCGTTTTCAGCCCATTGGCAAGATAGGGAATACTGCCGCATACTGTGATCGCATTGCGCAGCCACAGCGGAAAGAACAGCCGTTTCACTAACCGCAGCGATACATACTGCACCAGTTTTTCCTGAAACTCCCGGTTCAGCTTCCGCCCGCTGTGTTCATCCGCCGTGATGCCGCAGTCTTCATAATTAAACCCCGCAAGCGACTGAATGATCGCTTCCCGCAATCCGTTATATACAATTACGGCATTGCCGGTCCGCTCGCTGACCTTTGCCCGCTGAACGCCTGCCTGCTGCGTCAGATACGCTTCAAGGATATCCGCCTGCGCCATGGTCATCCGCGGCTGTTCAAAATGAACCCTCATGCGGCCGGCCGATTCATGCAGGATTCTGCAGTTCATAATTTACTCGCTCTTCGTTTCGGCGCGCTGAAGAACCGCTCTGGCGTCTTCAATCATCCGTGCTTCCCTCTCCTGCGCACGCTTCTCATTCAGTGCTCTCGCATCCGCTGCGATATCGCCACAGGTTTCCGAAATCATCTGTGCTGTTTTCATCACTTCATCAGCACAGCGCATTCCTGCTGCAGTGAGATGGGTATACACTTTTTTCGCATCTTCCGATGTCAGAATTCTGATGCCTGCAGTTCCGAGCAATACGCCGTATCCAACCAGTCTTGCATGTAAAAAGTTCATAAAAATCACCCTCCGTTAAATTCAGAGATAATCATAGCACAAACCGTTTCCATCAGTAAGTCAAATCTAACTCATGCATACGTATGCATACGTATCTTCTCCTGCATTCCCTGTTCCATGCCCCGCATCTTCCTCCATGCCGCTCTGCTGCTTCCTGAAGCGGTACAGCAGCGGGCTGATTTATGAAACAGAAAAAAGGCATCACCGCGGTTTCGATGATACCTCTGATATGTCTGATATGTTCAGGCAGCTGATTACTGCTGATTTGATCTGCCGGCCTGCTCCAGGAACGACTTGTAGCCGCGATATGCTTCAAACAGGTCTGCCGCAGATACGATTTCACTCGGTGAATGCATATTGAGTACCGGAATGCCGGCATCAATCACGTCCATGTTCAGCTGTCCGAGAATATAGGCAATCGTTCCGCCTCCGCCGGCGTCAACCGCGCCAAGTTCTGCCGTATGGTAAGTCACTTCATTGTCTTCCATGATCCGCCGCACTTCCGCAACATATTCGCAGGACGCATCATTTGACCCGGACTTTCCTCTTGACCCGGTATATTTGAGCAGACAGAGACCAGCCCCGAGCCAGGAAGCGTTGCGCTTTTCAAATACAGTGTCAAAATTTGGATCAACTGCTGCAGAAACATCGCTCGACAGCATCTTCGAAGCGGAAAGCGTCCGGTTGAGCCCTGGCAGCGTAGCCGCATTGGAGCGATCGAGCAGATTGACGATCACATTTTCAAACCATCTTGAATGCATACCGGTTGCCCCGATCGAACCGACTTCTTCCTTATCGACCAGAATACAGCAGGAAGTCCGCTTGGGAACTTTCATCTCAAGAATCGCCCGCAGCGAAGAATAGGCGCAGACCCGGTCATCATGCCCGTAGCCCATGATCATGGAACGATCCAGCCCGAAAAAGCGGGCATGTTCTGCCGGAACGACTTCAATTTCCGCAGAAATGAAATCATCTTCTTCAATTCCGTATTTTTCATTCAGAAGATCAAGGAGATACTTCTTGACCGGATCCTTTTCCGTATCCTTTGCCGGAATGGAGCCGGCAAGCACATCCAGTGCTTCCCCTTCCACAGCTTCGCTCGCTTTTTTCTGCAGCTGCGTCTGGGCAAGATGGATCAGGATCTCACTGATCCCGACAACCGGATCTTCCGGGTCTTCTCCGACGCATACCGGAACTGCCGTTCCGTCTTTCTTCACAACGACGCCATGCAGTGCCATCGGCCGCGCGGTCCACTGATATTTCTTGATTCCTCCGTAATAATGGGTATCCAGCAGCACAAACCCGTCTTTTTCGTAAACCGGCCTCTGTTTGAGATCAAGCCGCGGGCTGTCAATATGCGCACCGAGAATATTCATTCCCTTTGTCAGAGGCAGCTCTCCGATTACAAAAAGACAGAGATTCTTATTCCGGTTAATGGCATATAAACGATCACCCGGATTCAGTTCACCGACCGAATCATGGATGTTGGTGAATCCTTCCCGCTCCGCAAACGCAGAAGCCTCCGCAACAAATTCCCGTTCGGTTTTCGTGCGGTTGAGAAACGAGATATACTCTCGTGCAAAACTGCGCACCTCATTCAGTTTTTCTTCATCATAATGTTCCCAAGCTGTTTTCATATCTTCATATACCTTTCCAATGGTTCCAGACGCGCCGACGGACCTGACGCCTTCAGCAGAATACCGTTTTCATGTTCGTTCAGAATCGTGATCTTCACCGTCTTCTGAAGCTCATGAAGCAGCGGCTGTTCTTCATACGGCAGATCGCACAGCAGCGTCACCTCAGCCGGATACAATGTATCACATATCTGCGCAAGAAGTGTTTCAATTCCTTCATTTGTCTTCGACGAAACGAGAATTCCGCCTTCCGGACCCTGTTCATTCAGCAGATCACACTTCGTATAGACCGTCAGTACCCTGATCCCGCCGGCTCCGATTTCCGCTAACGTATCTAGCGCAACCTGCGCTTTTTCATCCCTCTCCGGATCCGAGGCATCGACCACATTCAGAAGAAGATCCGCATTGCGTGCAGAGTCAAGCGTGCTTTTGAAGGCCTCAATCAGCGTATGCGGAAGATCTGACACAAATCCGACCGTATCATACAGCAAAAACCTCCTGGTGCCGAACCCGGCATTGCGGACGGACGAATCCAGCGTCGCAAACAGCTGATCCGCCGCATAAACCTGCCGGTCCATCCCCTTTTCCAGCGAAAGGATCGCATTCATCAGCGAGCTCTTTCCGGCATTGGTATAGCCGACCAGCGCACAGCGGCTAAGTGCTGATTTTCCCCGGCGGTTTTCCGCAACCCGGTAATGATGTTCCAGATCATCCAGTTCCCTGCGGATCACTGCAATCCGCTTTCTGGATGTACGCAGCGTACCGGCTGTTCTTCCTTCACCTGCACCCCGGCTGCGAAAACTCCCGCCCCGGGCGTGATCTTCCTGCTGGCTGTGATCGGTACGGGAAGAAAGCGCATAATTCAGCTTTGCGAGCTCCACCTGCAGTTTTGCCTGCCGGCTGCGGGCACGCTGTGAGAAGATTTCAAGAATCAGTCCCGTCCGGTCAATGACCGCCGCACCTGTTTCTTCTGTCAGCCGGCTGATCATGCCGGCGGAAAGATCCATGGAAAATACCACAAGTTCTGCGTCAAGGCCTTCTACCGCCGCCGTAAGCTCCTGCACTTTTCCTGCCCGGAATGCCATCCGGGGATCAATGGAACGGGAACGCTGTACGATGGTATCGACCACTTCGATTCCGCACGCCTCACAGAGCGCTCTGCATTCTTCCAGCTTCCCTTCAAACCGCCGCTCTTCCCCCTTCAGAGAGATGCCTGCCAGGATTCCCCGTCTCATGCCCCGGCTTCCTTTCGGTTCATTGCCGTCAGATCTTTTTCGTAGAACAGAACGGAATGTAGCTGATTGAACTTCCATGCGCAGTCCTTCAGTTCACCTGCTTTCTGAAAGCCAAGTGATTCATGCAGTGCAATGCTTGCCGCATTGGAAGCCGTAATCAGCGACACCAGCTTGCGGATCGACTGTTTCTCTGCCAGCGTTATCAGTTCACTCAGCAGCGCCGTTCCATACCCGTTTCCTGTTTCCTGCGGCCTGAGATAGACCGTCACATCTGCCGTAATGCGGTAAGCGCTTCGCTCATTGAACGGACTGAGATACGCAAACCCTTTCACATCTCCATTGTCTTCGAGAACCAGCCATGGATACTGCTTCGTGAGTTCTTCTGCCCTGCGCTGATAGTCTTCCAGTGCGGCCGGTTTTTCTTCCAGGGTTGCCGCAGATGTTTCAATGTAATGGTTATAGATGTCCAGACACGCCGCAAGGTCTTCCGGTTTCAATGAACGGATCATGAACGGACGCCTCCCTCGCTCTCATATACCGTCTCTCCGTTCATCACCGTCATCAGCACCCGTATTTCATGGATTTTCGTCACATCACAGTTCAGCGGGTTTTCAGAAAGCACCGCAAAATCCGCATACAGTCCTTCCTTCAGCGATCCGTACCGGTCGCTGACTGCGTTTGCCTCTGCGCCTTTGACCGTGTAGCTGTCAAGCGCCTGTGCCACGCTCAGACATTCGGAAGGATTCATCGAATCACCGGTCGCAATTGATTTTCTTGTAACGGCAAGTTCAATTCCCTTCATCACATTCGGCAGCTCAACCGGTGCGTCCGACCCGTTGCACGCAATGACGTGTTCATAAAGCGTCTTAAACGGATAGCTGTGTTCCGCACGCTTCGCGCCGACCCTGTCAAAGACAATCGCGGAATCATCATCGATGAACAGCGACTGGAAATAACAGTCCAGATGCATATCAATCGCTTTCTGAATCTCGTCTTCCGACATGATCTGGCAATGCACAAGACCATGGTGAAGCGGGTTGCCCGGCAGATTCACTTCTTCAAGCAGATCGAGCACCGAAGCGACCGCTTCATCTCCGATCGCATGACAGATCGAAGGCATATTGAACCGGGCGCCAAGCTCCACCCATTTCTGCAGCTCTTCCAGCGGCATCAGCAGATAGCCGATCTTCTGCGGGTCATCGCTGTACGGTTCCTTCAGTGCGGCCGTCCTTGCGCCAAGCGAACCGTCCGTGATCAGCTTCAGCGGACCGATCCGAAACAGATCATCTCCGACATCTGTCGTATAGCCCTCATCGAGAAACTTCGCATATTCTTCCAGTGACGGAAATTCGCACTGCTCATTCACCCGCACCGTCAGTTCCCCTTTATATGCCATGGAAGAAAACACCTTCAGCACCAGCCGCCAGTCATCCGCAAGCGACACGAAGTCATCGCTTCCGACTGCCGTAATGCCATAGCGGTTCAGTTCCTTCTGGCCGCGCAGAATACTTCTGCGTATGGATTCTTCCGTCTCATCCGGCATGACGTTATGCATTGCCGTAACGGCTGTTTCTTCCAGAAACCCATGTTCCGCATCCACAATTCCGCCTTCCATCACGGTATTCTCATCCATTCCCGCAAGCTCCAGCGCTTTTGAATTGACGACCATCTTATGGCCACAGATCCGTGTCACGACGATCGGCACGTCTTTACTGACCGCATCCAGATCTTTTCGCTCCGGCATTCCGGGCACTTCAAAGCTTTCTTCGTTAAAGCCTCTTCCTGCCAGCCAGCTTCCTTCCGGCAGCTCGCTCAGACGCCGTGACAGCAGCCTGCACACTTCTTCCGTACTCCGGCAGGAATGCAGCGGAACATTTTCCAGATACCGGCCAAACTCGAGAAGATGACAATGGGAGTCATGAAAGCCCGGCGAGACAAACGCCCCGTGCAGATCTGTCAGCTCATCTTCTGCCGCAAGCTGCGCTTCGATCTCTTCACTTGTGCCAAAGCGGCAGAACCGCTCTCCGTCGATAAGAAATGCATCTTCTTTTCTGCCGTAAAGATCCGCATGGATAAACGCTTTCATCTGTTTATTTCTCCTCCTGATATTCACCAGACGGCAGCCGCACCGCATTGAACCGGGTTCAAAGTCTGTACGCTGCCCGGTTCATTGTAACAGATACCGCAGAGACCCGCTGTCCGGATACATTCGATATACATGAACCGAACAGGCACAGAAAAGGCCTTTGCCCTTCCTGTCAGACAAAGACCATTCTGTATAATTCCTCAGATTTCTGCTTACTGCAGTATGCACCTCAGTAGTTTTTCGCTTCACCGCTGTACGGCATTGCGGAAGCCTGAGGCTCAGCCGTTTCCGGCTGTCTGACGTCCGGCGCAGCTTCCTGTCCGGAAGGGATCTGTCCGGTCCGGTCCGAACCGTTCGAACGGAATCTGCCGGATCCGCCCTGATTGAAGCCGGCTGCGTCTGCACTGGTATTGACATACGTGACGGCATCCTTCAGCACAGCTGTTCCAAGTTCTGTCTTGTTCTGCATAATTGTGCAGGTTTCCGCTTCCTTCAGCTGGTCAGACGCGATCACAAGCGTTTCGTAATTCTTCTCTGACTCATAGGTACAGATTACCCTGCCGGAAGAATCCTTCACTTCAACTGCTCCATCCGGATCACTCACGCCGATCACCAGCACTTTCGCACCGGAACCGGACGAAGGCGTCATCGCCATGCCGGAACTGCCGCCAGCCATCAGGGTGCCCCCGTTTACCGTAAATGTTCCGGTATAATCCAGTGCACCGTTGCCGTTGTTTTCCGGCCCGTATATGGTCAGCAGACCGCCGTTCATCGACCCGCTGCCATTGAGATCGATGCCGTCTCCGCCGGAATTCACCGTTACCGTACCGCCGTTCATCGTAAACGTCGAGCCGTCATCCTGTTCCATTCCGTAAACCTTTCCGCTCAGCTTATTCGAGGTATTGATGCCGTCATCGTCTGCCGTAAGATCAATCGTACCGTTTTCAATCACAATTGATGTCGCTTCAAGGCCTTCATAACTGGCAGCGATCACAAGCCGGCCGTCTTCAAACGTCAGTGTATCATCCGCATGAACCGCATCATCACCGGACGAAATCGTTACATTTCCGCCTTTCAGGGTCACATTGCCTGCCGCATTGATCCCGTCATCTGCTGAACTGATCTTTACCGTCCCGCTGCTGATTACTGCATTGCCGTCCACAGAGATTCCCTTTGCCTTCTCACTGTCCGATTCGCTGCCCGAAGAAGCGGATTCTTCACGCTTCGCTTCTGCATCCTTTGCCTGATCTGAAGAAGGAGATAGAGATGGAGATGGCGAAGCCGCAGTCTCCGGCTGCGGAGTATTGGACGCATCTTCTGATCTGCCCGTGCTGTTTCTGCGGAACATTTCCGGCACATCTTCTGAAGGAAGCTGTCCGTTCTGTTCTGGTGAACCGTCTGCTGCAGATCCTTCTTCCGGTCTGCCGGTTCCGAATCTTCCGAGCACGTCGCTCTGCCCTTCGGTTTCATTACCATATGGAGTTGCCCCGCTGGAAAGATCCGGTGCTTCTGTGCTTCCCTGGGCTTCTTGATCTGTTTCGTTTCCGGACATACTTCCGAAGTTCTCATGGCGTCTGCGTCCCTTCCCGCCGTAAGGGAATCCGCCCTCACTGAAGGAATCCTCCGGAGGCATGAACCCGGAGCCTTCACGTCCCCAGCCGCCGGTTTTACCCGAGCTTCCGGTATGAGAAGCAGCCTTTTCAGCACCGCCGCCAGCCGTGAGATTGACTTCCGCATCTTCCGTAATCACATCACCGCTTGCCTGAAGACAGTCATCTTCCGCCGCAATCGTGATCACGCCGCCGCTGATCAGCACATTGGCAGCTGTTGTCCCGGAGGCTGTCTCATCGGTATCGCCGGCTGCCTGAAGCCCGTCACCTTTTGCCGCAACTGTAAGGATGCAGTCCTGAACCGCAATCAGATCATTGACTTCCATCCCGTCGGATGCGCTGTCAATCGAAAGAATCGTGTTGAATACACGGACCGTATCATTGCCGTGAATTCCGTCTCCGTTCGTCGTTCTGATATTCAGTGTTCCGCCGCCGTTGATCACCAGATCTTCTTTTGTATAGATGCCGCCTTTTTTCTCATCGCTGTTTTCCCCGCCTGCGGATAAGCTGTTCACGGTTCCGGTCACGGCGGTAAGAATCACCTTCGACGCATCGCTGACATAGATTGCCGGTCCGGCTTCCGAAGTCAGAGACGCCCCATTCAATACGATGCGCACCGTGTTTTTATCACTGCTTGCGACAATCAGATTCCCGCTGTTCAGGGTACCGTTCAGCACATAGGTTCCGCCTGCCGTAATCGTAATCGCCGTACCGTTGATTGTTACCCTTTCATCCGTACAGGATGCCGAAGTTTCGTTCAGGGTAATCGTTACTGCTTCTGTTTTATCAAACGTCTCATTCAGATCTTCTTCTTCATATTCGATCTGCAGCTGCGAGCTGTGTTCTGCTGTCTGCGTAAGAACGGACATCTGTTTAACCGCTGTTTCCGCATTTGCGGAGGCGGCACAGCCGCTCATCAGCACAAGTGAGAGAATCGCGGATGTAATGGATTTCAATGTATTCATGTCTGTTTCCCTTTTTTCTTTCCGGCTTTCTTTCCGGCAGCCGTTACAGCTCTGTTCCGGCTGGTGACGCAAGACTTGATATTACTGTCAGATTTCCGTTGCGGACACGGATCGCATCCAGCATTTTCTTTTCCTTTGACGCATCCTTCAGCCGCAGTTCATACCGCAGTTCATACAGCGCGCCGAGGTTGACAGTCCGGATCGAAGTCAAGCTTGCATTCTTTGCATATTCCGCAAAGATATCACGGAACGCGTCCGCATAATCCAGATCTTCCGGGATAGTGATTGTGACATACCGATGAGCCGGATTCTGATTAAAGAACCCGCTCATGGAAAACGCGTATGCGACAAGGCAGATTACCGTGCTCATCACCAGGGCAAACCCCGCATAGCCGACGCCGCAGGCAAGACCTGCCGCCATTGCCAGAAATACAGCCGCGATATCACTTGCCTTTCCGGGCAGTGAGCGGAAACGGATCAGAGAGAATGATCCGGCAACTGCCACGCCGACGCCGAGATTTCCGTTGACCATTAAGATCACCACCATCACGATCACCGGCAGAACGGTAATCGTAAGCGAGAACGATCTGGACGGATTGGATGCCGCCCGGTAGCTGAGTGAGATCACAAGCCCGCAGACGATTGCGGACGCTGCGCATAATGCGATTTCCAGGACTGTCGGAGTCGCTGATACAAGTACAGATGTAAACATAATTGATTCCTTCCTTTCAGATTACTGCTGCAGAGGGCAGCGGATGCATGCATAGTGTACCTGCGGGATACACTGAGGGGAGTGTCTCCTGCAGGCCGGAGTATATCGTTCCGTATTTTGAGAACGTGGTCCGGTAAAGTTTCATTTCACTGAGAATGTTCGTCAGCCAGATCGGATAGCGGTTGGAAACCTTGATTTCCATCAGGACGTCCCCGTCATTGGTCAGAGGTATCTCCTGCCCTGTCTTATGCAGTGAGAGATTCTCTGTCCGATAGCAGATATCCGTATCGAAGGTGATTCTCAGATCGCTTTCTTCAATTCCCGAAAATGCTTTGCGGTGATAGGCGATGAACATCTTTTCCTTCAGATTTCTCGTCCGTACCAGATAATCGATCTCTTTTGCGATCTGGCTGTGATCGTTCAGCGGTATTCCCTCATCGATATATGCCCCGACTTCTTTTTCACGGACGGAAATCCGCCGTTTAATGCCGGTAGATTTGAACTTCTTTTTGATCTCGAGATAACAGGGCGTTGTCTCGTCGGGGTCTCCATACGTTCTCAGCCGGAGTTTTTCCTTGTACTGAGGGTGCTGAAGACAGTTGACAATCAATGCATTGTCTGCAGTGTCGTAATAGATGTTGTGCAGATCATATTCCGGATATCTGTCCGGGGTAAGATGCGGCATGGCCTGCGCCAGAAACCGTTCCATCTGTTCACGGTTCATCTGGAATTTATGTTCCACCCGCATGATCGTCGCTTCATAAGCTGCTCTGCTGTCCATAGGATTTCCTCCTTACAGCTGTAAGAATAGGCCCTGAATCTGAGACAAATATGAACCGAATGTGAACGTTTTCTGAACATCGGCCAGAACATCAGTCAGAACATCAAACAGATATAAAAAAAGAACAGCCGATCTGCTCTGACTGTTCTCTGTACACCGGACTTTCAATACCCGGCTGATAAACGCTGCTTACTGTTCCGGTTTCTCTGCAGCCGGTTCATCTTCCTTTTCCAGCTCATTGAGCTGTGCTGTAAGCATGTCAACGAGCTTGCGGTTGGAACGGATCACTTCGAGCACGTCTTCGAGCTCCTTTTTGTCTCCGTTTGTCTCCAGCATGCTGTAATACTTTTCACCCAGCTTTGCGTAAGCCTTGTCGATCGTGCGGGTATGCTCGCCGATCTCGGAACGGAGTTCCATCTTTCTGCGCTCTTTCACAAAGGATGAGGACAGATCTTTGGTATTGTCCTTTACGAAATCGGAAATATCCTTTGTGTTGTCTTTGACAGCGGCAGACAGATTCTGCGTGTTCTTGTTTATAAACTCCGAAATATCCTTTGTATTTTCGCGGAAGACATCGTTGAAATCCCTGGTGTTGTCGCGGATTGCCTTGGCAATCTTATCGCTTTCCGTATCCACGTATTTCAGCCACTGATTCGCGCTTTCCTCAAGCGCTTTTGCATACTTTCTGATTTCTTCCTCGATTCTGTTTCTGCTGTAATCATCCATGTTCAATACCTTTCCTTTCCGATCAGTTCTCTGACCATTCTGCGGATTTCTTTGCCATCCGCTTCTGATTGACTTACGAGATCCGCAATACCGCTGATAATCATCCGTGCATAGTATTCCGGATTTCTGATGTTCAGACTGCTGCGCTCATTCCCTTCCTTCAGCAGTTCGCTCAGCGCCTGTGATGCGATTGCTTTCGCTTCCTCCATACTGCGGGATGACAGAATTGTGAGGTCAATATTCCGGTTTGCGCCGCTCAGGTTCTCCCACATGATGCGGAAAGATTCAATCGTATTATCGATAAACCCGTCAAGCCGCGCGTCATAATCATCTGCCGGATTCAGGGAACGCTGAATCTGCTGAACGAATTCCCGGCAGTATTTTTCGATGACCGCATCAATCACATCATCTTTTGATTTGAAATAATAATAGTACAGACCTTTGGCAACATTCACTTCGCGCACGATGGAGCTGATCGTCGTATCCACGATACCTTTTTCCCGGAAAAGCTTCTCCGCCGCATCTACGAACTGCGTCCGCCGAAGTTCTGAATCACCCGGCTCTTTCATTGCCTCTTCCTCCTGCAGTTTCTAATGTAAACAGCAGTTGACCGGCAGTCAATATACTTTTCAAAATATGTGAAAACTGCGTATTT
>JAFYGX010000235.1 GCA_017543025.1 Solobacterium sp. | reverse complement strand
CGACCTGCCGGTTTTCAAGACCGGTCCCTTCAACCACTTGGGTATTCCTCCGTTATCAGGTGGACCCTGTAGGGCTCGAACCTACGACCAGTCGGTTATGGGCCGACAGCTCTGACCAACTGAGCTAAGGGTCCAAACGGTTCTTATCAAATCTGGAATGGTAGCGAGGGTGGGATTCGAACCCACGATCTTCCGGGTATGAACCGACCGCTCTAGCCAACTGAGCTACCTCGCCATCTGATTTAGTCGGGATGGCAGGATTTGAACCTGTGACCCCTTGATCCCAAATCAAGTGCACTACCAAGCTGTGCTACATCCCGAATAAATGGCGCGCCGAGCAGGAATCGAACCCGCAACCTTTTGATTCGTAGTCAAATACTCTATCCAGTTGAGCTATCGGCGCATCTGCACACCTAACGAGTGCTCATTTATATTAGCAAAGTCATTTCATCATTGCAAGGAAAATCTCTAATTTTTTTGTTTTTTTTCTGTTTTTTTCAGAAAAACGCTTATCTGACTGATAGTTATCCGATTTCTGCATCTGTTCAGCTTCATCGCATACCCTTTCAAACCGGTCGAAATATACTTATCTGATCAGATTTCACTCAGATGTCCGCCAGTTTCAGTCTGGAAATCACCCCTCAGTCTTTCCTCCCAAGAATTGTAAATTTCGTAAATATTCTATATATTTGATTTGATGTTTGAGAATAAACGTAATATAGCGTTAATCGCTTTTTTCATAGCAGCAGTGTTCTGCATTCCGTTTTACAGCACTTCAATGTTCAGCGGACTTGACCTCACCTTTCACCTGAGCCGCTTTGACGGCATGCTGAGTGCGATGAAGGATCTTCAGTTTCCGCTTGCCATTTATCCGGAAAAGAATTTCGGCTTCGGCTATGCAAGTCCGTTATTCTACTGTGATCTGTTCATCTTTCCCGCTGCTCTGCTGTATTCGATGAATATTCCGCTCGTCATAGTATATAAGATCTTTGTCTTCTTCATCTCCTGGTCAGGCGCATGCTGCACACTGTATGCGATGAACGAATATACGAAAAAACCTCTGCTGTGCATGTTCGGAACGATTGTCTTCACATTCAGCGCCTATCATATCAATGACTTCTTTATCCGCGCTGCTCTCGGAGAAGCGATGGCCTATTCCCTGCTTCCCCTGTTCATGGTGATCGTCAAACGGTTTCTGGTAGACAGAAAGAACAACATTCTGCCTCTGGCGCTGTTCTTCAGCTGTCTTGCATTATGTCATCTGATTACGTTTGCATTCTGCGCCGCGGTATTTGCACTTCTGCTGTTCTGTTATCTGTTTACACTGTTTCAGAAGCCGAAACACTTTCTCAGCCTTCTGGCTGCTGTTGTAATCGGCGCATCTCTTTCCCTCTTCTTCCTTGCACCGCTGCTGCAGCAGATGGTTTCTCAGAAATTCCTGTTTGTTCAGAACCGTGAACTCTGGGGCGAAGAGATCATGCGCACCTACAGCAACACCCTGATCTCCGCATTTCACGACTATATCATCGTCGGGCATTACGATCTTGAGCTGCATCATTACTTCGTCGGAATACCGGTTGTGCTCTGCCCGCTCTTCCTGCTCGCCTGCGACCGGAAATCAAAGACCTTTCCGTTTCTTGCCCTTCTCACACTGATCAGCATACTTCTGTTTCTTCTTACAACCGACCTGTTTCCGGTATGGAAGATTCCGTATCTTACCTCCGTGCAGTTCACCTACCGCTTCAATATTCTGATCGCTTCGTTTCTGCCGTTTGTAATGATTGCCGGCATGGATCGGATGTCAGACCATTCCGCACATATTGTTCTTACACTTCTCATGCTCTATATCACCGCCAATACCGGCGTCATCTATCATCAGCTGATGACCGATGAGAATCAGATCTCCAATACTGAGAGAGCCGATGTACTGTTCAGCCGCGAATTCTACGAAAACTACAACAATTACTTCAATGTCTCCGAATTATCCAGCGGCGAATATCTTCCTGCTACCCATCAGATGAATTACCGGGCAATGCAGGGATCGGTTGAATTATTTGACACCACATCGCATTCCATATCCTATTCCCGTACGGGAACCCACTCTGTGCTTGCCATGGAGTGCGAAAAGGACGGCTTTGCGGCGCTTCCGGTATCGTGGTATCTCGGCTATCAGGCAGAACTGAACGATAACGGAGAACCGGCTGTTCTTCCGATCTCACAGGAAGAATATACCGGCCGGATCGTAATTCCTGTCCGCCAGGGAACGCACACATACCATGTTTATTACCGCGGAACAACTGTCCAGAAAGGATCTCTCCTCTGTTCCTTTATATGCACGCTGATTCTGACCGGCTATCTGCTCGCATCAAAAACCGGCCAGGAATCTGACTGACTCTCCTGACCGATTCTTCTGTTACCGCCCGTTCATGCAATAGCGGACATAATCGATATAGGCTGGAAAATGATCTGCCTTGAGATGGAACCCATCTTCCAGATAATAACCCCT
>JAFYGX010000234.1 GCA_017543025.1 Solobacterium sp. | reverse complement strand
TGCCGGTATACCTGCCCTGTCTGCGATCAGAAACTTCAGTGAAAGGCCGCAGAGAATTCTGAAAAACCCGGTCGTGATCGAACGTTCTTCATACCGGTTTCCCTGACACAGCTGAGGCTGCAGACGACTGAAGCGGGGAATCGGTCCCTGAACAACCTGCGGAAAAAAAGAGACGAAGAGCGCATATTTCAGAAGATCCGTTTCCGGTTCGGTTTTTCCGGTATATACATCCGCAAGATACGCAATGACCTGCAGCGACAGGTAGGATAGTCCCATTGGAAGAAACAGATGCCCGAGAGTCACGGAAACGACCTGGGAAAGCAGATGCAGCCAGAACGGAAGCACCGATACGCCAAGCGCCAGAATAAAGCGCAGCTTTGAGCGCTTCAGAACCCGGGCAGTACCATAGCTCATCAGTATCATCCAGAACAGTGCAGGAAGCCCGTTTGCATCTGCCAGTGCATAAAACAGAATGCTTCCGGCAAGCAACGCTTTCCAGCGGTGCGATAAGGGAAGCAGATAATAAACCAGCAGGATTCCTGCGGTAAGAAGGTAGTAATTCAGCGTGATATAACTCATGGAACCTGCTCCTTGCTCATTCAGTTTCCTACAGAATGCCTGCCATGCCGATCAGTGCCCCGGCCGCACCAAGACAGAGCGTTATCTCGAGCACCCACTGACCGATTACAGTCCATTGAAACATACGGTATATATACAGGAACATGATGCATTCTGTAAACGGATTGAACAATACATTAAATGCATGGATGAACATCGGACCGGTCATATAGGAAATCGCCGGTGTGCAGAGCGGATTCACAAAGATCAGCAGCACACTGATCAGCAGCATCCGAACCGCCCGGTCTGCCGGTTCTTTCGCAAGCCAGACGAGACAGATCATCCCACCCCAGCGGAACAGATTCAGCAGAATCTGCAGAATGTCTGAATGAATAAACGTATAATCGCGCATTCCGTCAATTTCCGTGAAGTCGGAGAAATAATAGCCGTAGGACATCAGTCCCTTCCAACTGTTCAGATATCCGATGATCAGTGACGCAGCAATCAGTATTACAGGTACCGCGATCAGAAAGATCTCCCTGTAATGCTCAAAACAGTACTCCTCCGCCCGCGAGATCCACCGGCGGAGCGGCCGGTGATAACGGCGGAAGATAAATACCGCATACAGCAGAACAACAATCCAGGAAAGCTGCGGCCACCAGCGGTCACCGAAAAGCGCAGCAGTATACAGGATATGAGGGATCAGAAACGTCGTCAGATCAAACAGCGAACGGATCTTCCGGATGGAAAACTGATGCATCATGAACCCATAAAGCATCGCAATGCCGCACAGCCCGAAACTGTTGTCACTGGCAAGGCCTGCCGCAAGGATCGGAATCAGGAAATACTTGATCATCTCATTGTTTTCCTTCAGATATGTAAACCAGGTGAATACGGCAAGGCAGACAAAAAATGCAGACCAGGACAGCCCGAGCCACGCCGTGTTCACTGACCATGCGTTATAATTCCCGTTCAGCAGAAGATAAGCGCCGAGCGCAAATTCAAGCCAGTGATTGCGCAGCTTCATTGTCCGCAGCACATCCACAATCAGCATGGAGCTGATCAGCACATACAGAAGCCCGAGTCCGTAAAGTTCCGCCATGCTGGTGCTGACAGCCGGCAGATGCATCAGCTTCAGCGGCAGATTGATCAGCCATGCATAAGATAATGCAAAATGAAAATATCCC
>JAFYGX010000030.1 GCA_017543025.1 Solobacterium sp. | reverse complement strand
ATTTCTCTGCCGTCGATCGTCGTATTCTTGATCGCATAGGTCACCTGACCGGACTTGACGCCCGCGATCCCTTCCTTCATGCGGCTTGTATTGGTTTCGGCGTCTTCCGCCGGATTGAACTGAATACATGCCGCAAGTCCCTGTGGGATCGTTTTGGTCTCAAGCACTATGACATCCTTGTTCTCTGTCACATCAGCGGCCTGTTTGGCTGCCATGATGATATTGGAATTATTCGGGAGAATAAAGACATGTTTTGCATTCAGCGCACGGATTGCCTGAACGAAATCTTCTGTCGAAGGATTCATGGTCTGTCCGCCGGACACTACATAATCTGCCCGGTAATCCCGGAACAGCTTCTCAAGTCCTGCTCCGGCACAGACTGTAATAATAGCGAATACCTTCTCCTTCTCAGCTTTCTTTTCTTCCAGGATCGAGGGAGACAGCGTACCGCCTTCCGGTTCAATCTGAATCTTTTCAAATTCACCGTACCGCTGGCCAAGATTCAATGCATCACCCGGCGTAAGCGTAGAGACTCTGGTCTTCACCCGATCCCCGTCTATCACAACAGTGATATGATCACCCATCGCACTCAGCTTGTCGCGGTACTTCTGTTCTTTGAACAGATGACTGCCCTGATCGGAAAGGTGAAGAATAAACTCGGTACGGTAGCCGCTGGCTGCTGCTGTTTCTGCTGTTTCAGATTCAGCGGCATCGGTAATCGGTTTCCCTTTCAGATAAGCAAGGAATCCGTTGAAAATAGCCACAAGACCTGCGCCGCCGGAATCCACACAGCCTGTTTCCTTGAGAACCGGAAGCAGTTCCGGTGTATGCGCAAGACTTGACTCAGCCGCTTCGCAAAGCGTACTCATATACGCTTCAAGACTGGCATCCGGATGCTCTTCCATATAAACAGCCGCCGCATCGGTTCCTTCGCGCACAACCGTCAGAATCGTTCCTTCAACCGGACGCATTACAGCTTTGTATGCCATCTTTGCGCCGTTTTTCATCGCATCGCTGAACGCCTTCGCATCAAGTTCATTCAACCCGTTGACGCCCTGATAAAAACCACGGAAAATCTGCGAAGTGATAACGCCGGAATTTCCGCGTGCCCCCATCAGAAGGCCCCGGCTCAGCGTCTTTGCGACAACCGGGAGTTCTTCGCTGCCGGATTTATGCACTTCACTCACGCCGTTGGTGAATGTCAGAGACATATTTGTTCCGGTATCACCGTCCGGTACCGGAAACACATTCAATGCGTCAACTTCTTTCTTGCGGTTGTTCAGGTTACTGCAGCCGCTTTCAAGCATTTCCTTTAACTGTTTGCCATTGATTCGATCCATAGCTGCCACCTGCTTACTCTATTACCTGTACGCCCTGTACATATACGTTGACGGAAAGAATATCTTCGGAAAGTGAACGTTCAAGAACATATTTCACTTTTTTTTGCGCTTCATTCACCACTTCGGAAATCTTAACACCAAAGCTGACAATGATGTAGAGATCAATCTCCAGGCCTTCTTTCCTGCGCTTTACCACAACTCCGCGTGAATAGTTTTCACGTTTCAGTGCTTCAGCCCAGCCATCGCGGAACAGTTTTCTGCTCGCCATTCCGACTACGCCGTAGCATTCGGTGATCACACCGCCGGCCAGCGAAGCAACTGCATCTTCCGTTACGCTGATCGGGCCGTATTTTGTTTTCTTGTCTACTGTCATACTTATCTCCTAATGTCAGGAACGACATTATTATATCTCACACTGCCCATAAGAAAACACCTTTAGCATCACGCCGTTTCACTTTTTGTGCCGGAATCCGGATTCCGGAAGTGTGATAAAGCATGTCACGTGCGAAACCTCCTGCCGCTGAATTGAACGGAGGTCTGTCTATGTTCAGGCTGAATGTATTTCTCTTATATGACCGCTGAAGCGCACAGCCAAACAGATGTTTTTTCAGTCTGCATGGCTGCAGGTTTCCGGAAGGAATTACAGAGTATTCAGCCGAAGAAAAAACTAATTCATATGGATGAGCCCTCCGTCTGAACCCCATTCTCTTTCATCACTTGCTGTGAAACCTGCACGTCTGATCCGGCAGCTCATTCACTGCACGCCGCATCAGTTTCGTTTAGAACAGCGGCTGCTGTTATTTCTTCGGCTTTGCCGTAAAAATCTGATCTTCTCCTACCTGATGGACGATCACAGAGTACGAGGGCAGGCTTTCAAGGAGCCATACGCTGCCGCCTACCACACAATAATCTCCGATCACGGTATCACCGCCAAGGATCGTCGCATTCGCATAAATTACCACGTGATTTCCGACATCAGGATGCCGTTTGCCGCCTTTGACCGGATTCCCGTCCGCATCTTTTTCAAAGCTTTTCGCACCGATCGTCACACCCTGATAAAGCTTGACATGATGACCGAGCACTGCAGTTTCTCCGATTACGATGCCGGTACCGTGGTCAATGCAGAAATACGGGCCGATCGCCGCACCGGGGTTAATGTCAATCCCGGTCTTTTCATGCGCATATTCCGTCATGATCCGGGGAATATACGGAACCCCAAGTGTATAGAGCTCATGTGCGATTCGGTAAATCGAAATCGCATAGAAACCCGGATAGCAGAGAATTACCTCCGCTTTGCTTTTGGCTGCCGGATCGCCGTCATAGATGGCCTGAATGTCGGTGTTGAGCAGTTCCATGATATGCGGAAGCGAATTCAGAAACGCATCCGTCAGTTCGCCGGCTTTCATCAGATTTTTTCCGCTGAAGCATAATGCGGAAGTCAGTTCGCCGATCAGATCCGCCTGAAGTTCATTCAGTGCGTCTTCCGGCGTCAGACTGTTGTAGTGATAATAGCCCGGAAGCAGGATCACCTGACACTTTTTGATCAGTCCGACAATCTTCGTACGATCACTGATCTTCCGCGGCGCTCCAAGATCATTATTGCGGGCAAGCCGGATCTGTTCCATCAGCTGTTCTGTATTGATACTCATGTTTCACTCCTCAAATAACCCCGCTGAAAGATAGCGGTCTCCGCTGTCCGGCAGAATTGCAACGATATTGCAGTCCTGATACTTCGGCAGCTTCGCCGTTTCAGCCGCCGCATACAGTGCAGCACCGGAAGAAATTCCGCAGAGAAGCGATTCCCATCGGGCAAACATCCTGGCTGTACGAAATGCATCTTCCTCTTTTACTGTAATGATCCGCGAAATCAGAGCAGGATCCAGCGCATCCGGGATAAAGCCTGCCCCAATTCCCTGAAGTCCATGTGCTCCTGCCTTTCTGCCGGAAAGCACGGCAGAGTTTTCCGGTTCCACAGCGATGATTTCCGTGTTCAGATTCTGATCTTTCAGATAGGAAGCGATGCCGGTCAGCGTGCCGCCCGTTCCTACTCCGGCAACCAGCACGTCAACTTTTCCTGCGAGATCTCTTACGATCTCCGGGCCGGTCGTTTCGTAATGCGCCTTCGGATTCGCCGGATTGGAAAACTGATCCGGAATAAATGCGCCTTCTATTCCGGCTTTCCGTTTTTTCGCTTCTTCTATCGCACCGTTCATTCCGAGTTTCCCGTCGGTAAGAATGACCTCGGCGCCATAGGCTTTCATCAGTGTGATGCGCTCTTTCGACATGGTATCCGGCATAATGATTATCACGCGATACCCTTTCTGCGCACCTACCGCCGCAAGTCCGATTCCGGTATTTCCGGATGTCGGTTCAATAATCGTCCCGCCTGGCTGCAGAATACCGGAAGCTTCCGCTTCCCTGACCATGCAGAGCGCAGCTCTGTCTTTTGCCGAGCCGGTTGCGTTGAACAGTTCTGCCTTGGCAAACAGGTTTCCCTTCAGTCCGAGCATTTCCTTCATCCGTCTGCATTCCAGCAGCGGTGTATTTCCGATCAGATCAGTCATCGACTTTACCAGCATGTTTATCCCTCCTGTACTTCTGCAGAACCAGAAGTGTCTGTGCCGGATTCCGCTTCCTGCTGTGAATCCGTCTCTTCGGAACCGGATTCCGCATCTTCTTCGGATGGCTCCGGTTCTTCGTAATACCCGTTTTTATAACATCCTTCAAAGAAATGATTCAGAAAATCCGGGTCTTTCTGATCCGCCCCATACTCGTCGATCGGAATCAGAATCTTATTCCCGTTATCATCCAGATAATAATTCCCCTGATTGTCCTGATAATAGTGCTTTACCGCACGATCTCCCCACTTATTATAAATATAATTACCTTCTTCATCCGTCCAGTACTCCAGCACGGTCTCTACTTCATCCCACGGACAGGCCCGTGCGGCTGCGACAGACGTGCTGTTATCAGCGTAAACGCAGAGATCCTTGTTTGTCATCAGCGCACTGATCGTCTCATAGTTGTTGATCAGTCCAAGTGAAAAATAGCTTCCGAAAAACACGCCTCCGTCCCGCATGCGGATTTCAACCGCTTCATCATCGTAGGAAAGCGGATACTGAATCACTTCCGCCATTGATTCGATCACATCACGGTTTACATCCCGGAATCCGGTAATCAGAAGATGCGTCGCGTTTTCTTCATTGAACCCGGTGATAAACGGAATCCGGGACAGGATCCGCATGTAATCGCTCGTCAGTTTGCAGATCGACCCGTCAGTAAGAAGCAGTGTCGGCTCATCGCTGTCATATCTGCATCCGATCGGCTGTTTTTCCGTTATCCGGATCTCGATCAGATTGTCATGCATAAGCCGCACATCTGCTTCGCTGATCATCGGATCTTTCTGTATCTTTGCGGCAATGGCAACGGGAAACTGAGCGTAGAACAGGTCATTGACATGAATTCCGGACAGCTGTTCCACATACGCCCGGCTGAGATAATCATTTCCGGTTACGGAAATCGACTTCACCCGGCTGGAAGGAGAAAGCAGATAAAGCAGAATCAGTATGGCAGATGATAACCCGACCGCACCATAAAAAAGCCGCTTTCTCACCCTGGCAAACGCCTTGTTATCGTCCGCGGCCGCATGTTCTTCAAAAACTGTATCAACGCTTTTCGCTGCAGGTGACTGGGGTTCCTTCATCTGTTCTACCAATTAAAACGCTCCACTTCCATATGAAGACGGATATGGTATTTCTCATCCACCTTCTCTTTGATCTCATTTACAAGCAACAGAAAATCTTCCGCCGTCGCATCGGAATCATTTACGATGAAATTCACATGTTTCGGGCTGACCAGCGCACCTCCGCGACGGTATCCGCGGTAGCCGATTCCATCGATCAGCTGCCAAGCAGGCGCATCCTTCGGATTCTGGAATACACTTCCGGCACTCGGTTTATCAAGCGGCTGCGAATCCATTCTGCGCTTCCGCCTGCTTTCCATCAGTTCACGTATCTCTGCGGAATCTTCTTCTTTCAGATTGAATTTCACCGCAACGACGATCCAGTCGGGATGCTCATGAAAAACGCTGTGCCGATAGGTAAAGCAGCATTCATCGTTTGTAATCCATTCAAAACGATGATCGCGGTATACAAATACGCTTTCGATCACCTCTGACATGGAACTGCGGTAAGCACCGGCATTCATGAATGTAACACCGCCGACTGATGCAGGTATTCCGGCCGCAAATTCCAGACCGGAGAGTCCATGCTTCATCGCCTGATAAGCAAGTGAAATAATCGAGCAGCCGGACTGGGCAATGAGATCCGTACCGAGAAAATAAAACTCATCAAATTTATCAAGCCGGATCACAACACCGCGGTACGGTCTGTCAGAACAGAGAAGATTGGATCCTTTGCCGATCACTTTGTAGGGAACCTTTTCCCGGTGCAGAAGACGCATTAAAGCGTCCAGCGCAATCGTTGAATCCGGATAGACTACATAGCGTGCCGGTCCGCCGATGCGAAGCGTCGTCATTGCCGAAAGCGGAACATCACATTCCACAACTGTAATCTGTTTCAGTTTTTCCAGCAGTTTACTGTCCATCGCAAATCTCCTTAAGCCATGAAACCATGTCTTCCGCCGCTGTCGGTTTCGCAAGTGCCGCCGCATGTTCCGACATGCTCTGCCGCAGCGCGTCATCCTTCATCAATCGGTTCATCGCTTCTGCAAGTGACTCCGCAGTCAGCTCCTTTTCCTCCAGCAGAACAGCGGCGCCATTCTCCTTCAGCTCGAGGGCATTATAATACTGATGATTATTCGGTACAAAAGGACTTGGCACAAGAATGGAAGGCGTACCGGCAGCTGCCAGCTCGGCAAGCGTTGTCGCTCCGGCTCTGCATACCGCAAGATCACACAGTTTCAACACGTCAATACCGGAGATATACTCACGGACGATGACGCCCGGCCGCTTCGTTCTGAACACATAATCATTTGCCTTTCCGGCAGCGATCAGGATCTGAAATCCGTCTGTCAGCTCGCAGGCCCGATCAATCAGTTCCGACATGGAAGAAGAGCCAAGACTCCCCATCATCACAGCCGCAAACGGCTTTGTCTCATCAATTCCGTATTCATTCAGGATCTTCGGGTCTGCAGAATGCCGCGCGCAGGTTTCCGCCTGCGGATTGCCGAGCACCCGGACTTTCTTCGAATCAAAGTCCGCGGCACTTCGCTCATAGGCAAGTTCTACCGCATCCGCATACCGGCCAAGGAATATATTCGCTTTGCCGGCAAAGGAATTCTGTTCGGAAATCATCGTCACGATCCCGTTCAGTTTTGCGGCAAGAATTACCGGTACAGAAATATAATTGCCAAAGCCGATCACCGCGTCCGGCTGATACTGCCGGAGAATCTTTCTGCAGCTGAGGATTTCCTTTCCCATCGAACAGACGTATCTGATCTTCCGAATCAGAGAACCCGAAGTATTGGGAATATCCAGTGAAAGAAACGGATAGCCATTCTGTGGAATCAGCTTTCCTTCCAGACGGTCTTTACTTCCGATGAAAATGCATTCCACTCCGTCCTGTTTCAATCTTCCTGCCAATGCGAGAGCAGGATAAATATGACCGCCGGTTCCACCGGCAGAAATCATCACTCGTTTCATGGATTTAATTCTATCACACGGGATTCGCTTTTCGTTCGTTCCATGATATACGGTCTGCAGAATATCCGTTCTTCCTCTGTTATGCATGTTCGATCGCAGAAACAGGAACCCGGAAGAAACGTACCGTCCGGATAGCTGTATTGCTTCGGATACCGTTCACGGTACGATCCGTATTCTGCTTCGGAATCATTCTGTTTCTTTCTGAAAATGATTGCGAAATGAAATACGGTTTGCACCGTATAATGATTTCATGAAACTCAGATATCTCATGACTGCACTCAGCATTCTGCTTCTTTCCGGATGTTCTCCCGCGCCTTCGCACGGGCCGCAGCCGGAAGAACCGTTTCCATCCGTTCCATCGCTCAGTGAAGAAGAACGTTTTCTTTACGACTGCATAGATCAGACACTGTTCGAGGAACAGATCCTGCCTGCACGTACCTGTCAGGGCAATCCGATCACCTGGGAAGTGCTGAGCGGCAGCGCAGAGCTGCGGGACGGACAGCTCTTCCGAACCGAAGATGCAGAAGAATATACGATCATCTCACTGAAAGCTTCAACTCCTGAAAGCGAAGCAGTATTTGACCATCTGACGCTGACCGGCCCTGCTGTCGCAAGCCTGATTACCTATTTCACCTCTGACGGACAGGACAGAGAACAGCTGAAACTTGCCTATACATACAACGGAACATACTGGTTTAAGGTAAACAATGACCGCGGCATTCTGAAACCTTCAAAAGGTACCGGCCGTCTGCGCGATCCGGCCCTTGTCCGAAAACCGGGCGGCGGATTCAGTCTTCTCGCGACACAGGGATATGACACGGATTCCATCTATGTCTTTGATACTGACGATCTTGTGCATTACGAAAATGAGCGCCTTCTTCGGCTCAATGACTCCGCAGACGGCTCCATGAGCAGAAAACAGGCATGGGCACCGGAAGCCTTTTATGACAATCTGCTCGATACATATGTCATTCTGTGGAGTTCACCGGAAGACGGCGGTGTATTTGCCTCCGCATCGCAGGATCTGCATGAATGCAGCTTCCCGCTGCGCTTTTTCGATCCGGGATTCCCCATCATCGACATCACACTTGCCCATACATCCAATGGACGTACGGCGATATTCAAGGATGAACGTGAGCCGATGGAAACCTATTCTGTTCTTCTGCGTGCCGGCGGCCCCTGCTGGTATGAACTGGAGGCGGAATCAGACCCGGTTTTCCCCCGCCATCAGCTCGAAGGACCGATGCTGATCAAAAGCCCGGAAAAACCCGGATGGTTCCTTTACGCAGATGATTATACGCGCAGCACCTTTCTTCCGCTGTATGCTGATTCACTCGAAACAGGTTCATTCCGCGAGCTTGAAGAAAAGGACGGGGAACTGCTTCTGCCGATCGAACAGCCTGCACACGGATATGCTGTTCCAGTTACCTGGAGCGAACTGGAACGGATATTCGCCGTTTATCCGGACCCCTGATTTCAGAGCCTGAGACCATTTCGCAGATGAGAGCGCATACATCGATGCAAACGAAAAAAATCATCGGAAATCAGCGAAAAAATAGGTTTCAGATGTTGAAATCATCTTCGCACGGATGTAATATAATAATGTCGCATAAAGAATTGCAACGAAAGGACAATAAAATGAGAAGCATCGACAGTAACACCATTTTTATGGTTGATTACGAAACCGATTCTTCTGTGGTCCGTGAGTATATGACCACCATTGATTATCAGAAATTACTTAACGACGAACGCAATGGAATCATCAAAATCATGAACCACCTGATGATCGGAAATCAATCAGAGGAAGCTTAATGCTTCCTTTTTTTGCGCAACCGGGCAGGCAGAAGAATAGCACCCCCTTTTATGCTGAGGTGCTTCAGGTCGCTTAACAGCAGCTTCTCTCTGTCTGAACCGGCAAGCCTCAATGCGATTCCGTATATTCTTCCATTCGCTTCCGGTAATGCATCAGCGTTTCCCTGCTCAGCTCTTCCGCATCAAGCCCGCATTCGCTGAGAAACGCCAGCAGCGCAAACAGCGTATCTCCTGCTTCCTTTTTCAGGTCCTCGTTCAGCTCAAGCGGTTTTGTACCATAATCGGTTGTATTCAGAATCGCTGTACCAAGCTGTCCCGCTTCACTCATGAAATCGATATAGCGGCTGGATGGATCAAGATGAAGATGATATTCTTCAAGAAATTCGTGAATTCCGTTCATATTCGTTTCCTTCTTCCGTCCGGTGTAAACAGTCCTTTGTTGTATTCTTCAAACAGAATCACATCAGCGATCATATATCCCTGTTCTCCCCGTTTCAGAATCCCTTTGTTCATCAGCATTTTCACGCACCGCTCCAGCGCGCGCGGCGTGGAGTTCAGATCTGACGCGCATTGATTCCAGTCCGGAATCCACTCAAGATCCGTGCGCTTGATCGCAATATAGGAACACAGAAGCGTCTCCATCGGATATTTCTTGAAATAAAACGAATTCATACTTTCATCAATAAACATCGCATATCCCCGGGCAAGATAAAGAACAAACTGAGGCTGCGACAGAAGAATCTCCTTGTTCATGATCGGAAGTGTGATTACAGTCACATTTGTCTCTGCGACTGCCCGGATATGAGAAACCGTTTCATCCCGCATCAGCATCGTATCATCGAACACCCCCCGGTTCATATACTGCCCGATGACAAGCCCGTTCCGTTCTTTTGCCGGAATCAGCGTCCGTACGGTTCCGGATACAAGAAAAAAGATATAATCCATCTTTTCGCCGTCTTCACAGAGCCATTCTCCCGGATTAAACCCCCTCAGCTGAGGATTGATAATATTCGTCACATCGATATGATATTCAGAGAGAATCTGAAGATGTTCCTGTTTAAATTCAAGTTCTTTCATGACACCCATTATAGCACCGGCACAACGCGAAGGATGCGGTACCGGAAGGAATCCGTATGAAGATAAGAAAAAGGCAGACCCTTTCAGTCTGCCGTATAGCTTTCAATCTGTTCTGTTACCCGATCTACGCCGCTTTTCGTAACTCCTGATACAGCAATGCACTGTGATGGCGGGAGTTCAAGTACTCTGGCAATCTTCGCCATAGCCGAAATTCCTGCTCCGCGGGAAAGCTTGTCCGCTTTCATGCATACAGGAATCACCGGCAGATGATTCGCTCTGGCATAGCCCATCATCAGAAGGTCGTCATCATTTGGAATCCGCCGGATATCCAGAACAAGGATCAGCGCTTTCAGCTGTGCACGCTCTTTGATATAGGGGTCGATCAGCTCACTGAACATCAGTGCGGTATCACCGCCTCCCATCGCAAACCCATACCCCGGAGAATCACAGAATACCATCCGGCTGTCAACCTCAAAGAAATTCAGCAGCCGTGTCTTCCCCGGCGTCTTGCCGGTATACGCCATCTTTTTCCGGTTGACGAGCGCATTGATCAATGTGCTTTTACCGGCATTTGACCGGCCGGCAAAGAGAAACTCCGGCAGCTCGCTGTCCGGCCACTGCGGCCTGGAAGCCGCAGTCGCCAGAAGTTTTACCTCATGATACTGCATCAGCGCACCAACGCTTCTTTGAGAACCTGGGACATGGTCTCAACCGGCACAAAGGTCACATTGTCCTTTACCGCCTGCGGTACATCATCCAGGTCTCTGAGATTGGCTTTCGGCATCAGGATTCTCGTAATTCCCGCACGATTTGCCGCAAGAGACTTTTCACGCAGCCCGCCGATCGGAAGCACATTGCCGCGAAGCGTCACTTCACCGGTCATCGCAAGATCACTGTGGACAGGAGTCTCGCTCAGCGCGCTGACCAGTGCAGTCGTCATCGTAACACCGGCAGACGGACCGTCTTTCGGAACAGCTCCTTCCGGAATATGGATATGCACATCATGGCTTTCAAAGAACTCCGGCTTGATATGAAGCTCTTTCGCATGTGCTTTGACATAGTCCATGGCAATCTCTGCCGACTCCTTCATCACATCACCGAGTTTTCCGGTAAGCGCAAGTCTTCCTTTGCCTTCAAAGTAGTTCACCTCAATCTGAAGCACATCTCCTCCGAAGGAAGTATAGGCAAGTCCGGTCACAACACCGATCTGATCTTTCTTTTCCTTCATGCCGTAATCATACATCTGCTTGCCGAGCCATTCCGTGATCAGTTTTACCGTCACGGTAATCGACTTCTTATCCTCATTGAGAATTTCAAGTACGGATTTCCTGCAAAGACTCCCGATTGCGCGTTCCAGCTGACGAACTCCGGCTTCCCGTGTGTAATGCCGGATCAGATGAAGAATTTCCTTTTCCTTCAGATGGAACTGAGACGGCTTGAGACCGTTCGCCGCGAGCTGCTTGGGAATCAGATGGTCCAGTGCGATCTGCACTTTATCCACTTCCGTATAGGAGGGAAGTTCAATGATCTCCAGTCTGTCCTGCAGCGGAGCAGGAATATTTTCCAGATAGTTTGCCGTCGCAATGAACAGAACATTGGAAAGATCATACGGCTCCTCCAGATAGTGATCACTGAAGAACTGATTCTGTTCCGGGTCCAGCACTTCCAGAAGCGCATCGCTCGGATCACCCTTGTAATCCGCTCCCATCTTATCGATCTCATCAATCAGGAATACCGGATTGATTACACCGGCTTTCTTCATTCCCTGAATGATTCTTCCCGGAAGGGATCCGAGATAAGTCCTTCTATGGCCGCGGATCTCCGCTTCATCTCTGACGCCTCCGAGCGACATCTTGACGAATTTGCGGTCAATGGAACGTGCAACCGATTTCGCAAGACTGGTTTTACCCACTCCCGGAGGACCGACGAGACAGAGAATCGGTGAGTTGAGATTGCCGGTCATCTGCTTCACAGCAAGATATTCCATGATACGCTGCTTGACCTTCTCCAGTCCGTAATGATCCTCATCGAGAATTGCGCGGACTGCTTTGAGATCAGAGCTGTCTTCGGTTTTCTGCCACCAGGGAACTTTCAGCAGCCAGTCAAGATATGCACGCGATACGCTTGCTTCACCGCTTCCCTGCGGCAGCAGCTCATAACGCCTGATCTCTTCACGCGCTTTTTCCTTTACATGATCCGGATAAGGATTTTTCTCCACCTGTTCCTTCATTTCAGCGATATCATCCGTGATATTGGATACATCGCCGAGTTCTTCCCGGATTGCTTTCAGCTTTTCACGCAGATAGTATTCTTTCTGTCCGTCATCCATCTGCTCCTTGACCTTTGTGTTGATCGTATTTTCAAGTTTCGAATACTGCTGCTGTTTTTCCAGTTCAGCAATAATCTTAACCATCCGCTCATTCACATCGACGGTTTCCAGAAGATCCTGTTTTACAGATGTCTCAAGCGGATAATACTGGGCAAACTGATCCGTCAGCGTAACTGCGCTGACTCCTTTGGAAAGCTGCGCAATGATATCGGACGGAAAGGTAGATGCCAGATTGGAAATGTTATGGAATTCATTGATGATGCGCTTTACAAGCGCAACTTCCTCCATCGGACTGCCCTGAATATCTTCCATAACGCTGATGCTTGCAAACATCATGGATTCATTATCTTCCAGCGCATCCAGCGAAGCGCGTTTGATTCCGGTAAACGTTACCCGCATGAAGCCTTCCTTGCGGCGGACAATCTTGATTTTCGAAAGTGTTCCGACCCGATACAGATTTTCTTCTTTCGGATCATCTACCATGATGTCATTCTGACATACAACCCAGACAAGCGAATCGTAATTCACTGATGATTCATTGACGGCGTTGATGGATTTTGCCCTGCCGACTTCAATCATGACATCCTGGCCCGGAAAAATGACAATTCCGCGGGTACAGATTACAGGAACACGATAATTAAGCAAATTTGCTGCAGTCATCTGATACCTCCGTTTCCCTACAGTGTTCGTTTGACAAAATAAGACGCATAGGGGCGTCTTATTCTGTTCTCAATTCGTTTTGTTTGATTCAGTTCTTAGCGGCATTCTCTTTCAGGAATTCCAGTGCTTTACGGCCAGCAAGATCGTCTCTGACAAGTTCGAGATCAACAGCCTTTTTCACTGCATCAAGATCCATATTGAGCTGTGTCGCAAGTTCCTTGAGCTCAGCGTCGATCTCCTCATCTGTGACTTCAATGTTCTCCGCCTTAATGATTGCCTTCAGGGCAAGCCGTGTACGGACAGCCTTCTCAGCATCTTCCATGTAGGATTTCGCAAGCGTTTCTTCTGTCTGGCCCATCATCTTCAGATACTGAGCCGGATCCATACCATACTGCATGATCTGGGACTCGGTCTGTTTTACCATTGCCATCGCCTCATTTTCGATCATGACCTGCGGCAGATCAATTTCACAGTTTTCTCTCAGCAATGCGAGCAGCGCAGTATCAGCTTCACGTTCAGCTGCTTCCTTTCTGGAAGCTTCAAGACGCTCTCTGACAGTTCTGCGAAGATCCTCAACAGTTTCCACGCCCGGGACGCTGACATCTTTCGCAAAATCATCATCAAGTGCAGGAACGACTTTCCGTTTTACTTCATTTACCTTCACCTTGAATACAACCGGTTTGCCGGCAAGCTCTTCGCTTGCGTAATCTTCAGGGAATGTAACGTTAATTTCCTTCTCATCACCGGCTTTGACGCCGATCAGCTGTTCCTCAAATCCCGGAACGAAGGTGCCGCTGCCAAGGACAAGGTCTCTTCCTTCCTCTTTTCCTCTTTCGAACGGAACACCATCGCTGAATCCTTCATAGTCGATGTTTACTGTATCACCGTCAGCCGCTTCGCCTTCAACTGTTTCCAT
>JAFYGX010000233.1 GCA_017543025.1 Solobacterium sp. | reverse complement strand
TCCGCAAATCCCGTTTACCACTCTTATTTCTGCTTTTTCAGATATCATACAGCAGTATTTCAACAGCTCTGCCCTATATACAGTATATAGCTCTGTGATCATGGCACCCTCCTTTCCTTCGGCTTTCACTCTTATAACGTTTGAGAGCGTGGAAGTGTTTTCAGTTTTTTCAAAAAATCAAATAGACACTTGCACTGCCTCCGCACCCAGTTTTTCAACACCCACCAGCCCTTGGGATGTCAGTCTATATGTTTTATCACATACTTCAGCAATATATTTCCGGTCGTGGGAAACACTGATGATCGTTCCCGGAAATTGCTTCAAAATTCTTCGGACTTCAGGCCCGGACAAAGGCGAGACGTTCCGGGTTGGCTCATCCAGAATCAGGACATTCGTTTCTGAAAGGCTGATCTTTAACAGCAGCAGCTTTGCTTTATGACCGCCGGAAAGCTCCCTGATCGGATGGAACATCTCATCTTTTGTATACTTCATGGACCCCAGATATGTCCGCACCGTTGTCATTTCATCCTTTCTTCCAGAAGGTGCCAGGTATTCGACCGGAGTGAGATCAAACGGAAGGGTTTCTTCATAATTCTGCGGCATATAACAGGTGGAAAGATCCTGCCGTAGAAGAAGCTCTTCAGCGATCTTCCGAACGAGCGTTGTTTTCCCCACACCGTTATCTCCGATAATGCAGATCTTTTCAGGTCCTCTTGCCTTCAGCTCGATGTTTTTCGCCAGAATTCGCCCATCAGGGGATTGAAGCGCCGGCAGTATATATTCGATCACCGTTTTTCCTGCAGGCATGGCTTTCTGATGTGATAGCCGAATCGTTATAGGAGACTCCACTTCGGGCACTTCGGTCATCTCTTCATGTTCTCTTTCATAGCGTTTTTCAAGCGACTTAACTGCCTTCATCTTTTTCTTCAGCAGCCTGCCGCCATGCGGATCCTGTCTTGAAATGCTCCGAAGATCCGATTCCACTGTCTGTTCAATCTTTCGAAAGCGTTCCATTGCCTTTTTCTCTTCTCTGCGCTCACTGTAAGCCTCCTGCTCCTGTTTATCGAAAGCCCTCTGCCGCTCATCCATAAAGGTACGGAAGGGAAGATTTGCCACGGTCACTCTGGGTACGGATTTCCGCCGCAGCTGCTCGATTAGGATAACCCGGTTTGCAGTCCTTTCAATCAGCGTTTCGTCATGGGAAATATAGAGAACACTGCCGGAAAACCGATTGATAAGTCTTTCCAGCCACTGAAGTGTCTCAATATCAATATCGTTTGATGGCTCATCCAGCAGGAGAATATCAGGATGGGACAGAAGAATTCCAGCCATCTGAATCTTTACCCTCTCCCCTCCGGACAGCGACTGCATCTCCTGATCTGTATAAAACAGGGAATCTGAAAATCCCAGTTCATCCGCCGTCTTTCGGAGTTCTGAGGGATCGGCTGCCTGAAAGGCCGGAATATCTGAATAGTATTCAAATACCGTTTTCCTTTTATCAGGATCCGGAAGTTCCTGCGGAAGATATCCCAGTAGTTCTCCCTGTGTGGTTCGAGTTCCCTCTGCATCCGCATAGTCATCTATCAGACCAGGGTCATAGATCCATTTCAGCAATGTGGACTTCCCGTTCCCTTCTTCACCAATCAGGACCGCCTTGTCCCCACGGTTCAGTACGAGATTAAAATCCCTGATAATCGTTCTCAGATCTTTTCTGTGTGTTAAGGTAAGTGATTTGACTTGCAGCATAAAAAACACCTCTCTCTGACACGCATAGACCGATAATAGTCTGCCAGAGCGAGGCGGTTTCTTTGTTTACATAGAATGATATGCGAAAGGGCACAATCAACCGCAGTCAGAACTCTTCCTGCAATCAGAAGACCTTTCTTCAGATCCGCTCGAATAACAGACAATCTTCATTCAGTCTACGCAAACCGTTCACAGGCATAATACGCCCCTAGAACACCAACCGTTTACATATCCCGAAACCGATTATCTGTTAATCATTGCTTCACCATCACATGGAGGCCATCTGCCTTTTTAAAAGATTTAAGACATATATACCACTTTTACATCTATATTTCAATACTTGTTCTGGAGTTTAGCGCAATCAGATCATTTGAAAGTGCTTAAAAGCTTCGACGATCGCTTCTTCTTTCTCCTTCGGCGTCTCCGGCGACCGGCTGTTCTCACTCTTCGGCAGATTATAGTTCTGCCGTTCAATGATCCCGCACTTCCGCTTTGTTTTCGCAATATTCAGGTGCGTCACATGGAAACCGTACTTTTCCAGCACCCACTCCTGAATCTGCTCATATGTAGCCCCTTGCTGAAACATGGACATATCCATGTCTTCAAGATTGAATTCCACGCGGATATTCTCACT
>JAFYGX010000232.1 GCA_017543025.1 Solobacterium sp. | reverse complement strand
TGATGCAGGCGGGGCGGCTGAGTGATTTTCTCAGTGATTCTGTATCGTGGGCTCTTCCGAATCCAGAGGTGACTGCGGAGTATCGCTGTTCGGCGGTGTCAAAGAGAGCACGGCTGTAAGAAGTGCGGTCGTGTCTGTAAGTGCATCGTGCGATATATAGCGTATGAAGGAATGAATGACACTGCCGTCCGGACGTGTTTCGTCCAGAAATGCGTAGCCGCCTTCAGAGGCAATGCGGTTCAGGGTTCTGGTGAACGGGCTGTCCGGCGCATCGATCAGATCATCAAAAACATCAGAATTTTTATGCATTTCAGCACCGATCGAACGGCTTACGAAGTCCTGGTATGCCTGATTGCTTCGGGTAAAGCGTACTTTATTGCCGCGGAGTTCAATGATGCCCATTGGAATCGTACGGAAGAACTGGTGAAGGGCATTGGCATCATTTTGTATGAGAATGCCGATGTCATAAAGGTTGATACGGCTGATTGCGTCATAGTAATCCGATTCTGCCGGATTTTCAAAACCGATCTGAATACCGGTTTCATACCGGTGAAGGATCTCGGACAGCGGCATTGGTTTTGTGAAGTAATAACCCTGCAGCTTGGAACATCCGATGTCACGCAGGAATTCTGCCTGTTCTTTTTCCTCTACACCTTCACATACAGTATCGATTCCCATGGCAGTGGCCATTTTCATCAGTTCTGTGAGAATAATCTTGCTCTGGTCATTTTCTCTGAACTTCTGTATGAAACGAATATCCAGTTTGATGAGATCGACCGGCATATCCGCGAGAACATCCAGGGAGGAATATCCGCTCCCGAAGTCATCCATCCATACCGGAAAGCCGAGTGTCCGGAAGCGTTCGAGCTGTGTTTTGATGAAGTCGAAATCGGTGCCGATAATACTTTCGGTAATTTCCACACTCAGCAGATGATGCGGAATGCCTGCCGCGTCCATTCTGGTTTGGATTTCTTCCACGATGTCACAGCAGTCAAAATCGGTACGGGACAGATTGATGGACTGGGGCACCAGGAAGAGACCTGCTGCTTCAAGCCTCTTGATTTTCTCAATGATCAGATCCAGCATATGAAGATCGAGCTTATAGATCAGACGGGCGTTTTCCAGAATCGGAATAAACTCAGCCGGAGAGAGGCGGCCGCGTTCCGGATCGTTCCATCGGGCAAGCGCTTCTTCATCACAGACTCTGCCGTTGATGGATCGTATGATCGGCTGATAATACACTTCGATCCAGCCGTCTTCAATGGCTTTATCCAGATGCGAGATGATGTACTGGGAGCGTTCTGCATTCTCCAGCATCGGAGCATCAAAGTACCGGAAGGAGGAGACATAGGAAGAGCGAATCACATCCCTGGCGGACTTAGCCCTGTCACAGGCGGTGCTGATATCCACATTGATATCATCATCAAGATAGATTCCGACCCGGATGGCAGGAGTCTTATCATCCCCGCGCTCTGCCCATATCCGGAAAATCTCATGAAGTTTATCTTCCAAACCGGCTTCTTCGGTCAGGACCGCAAAGTGATCGGAACCGAATCTCGTGCAGCGGTTCTCGCCGTAGAAACGAAGCAGCAGCTGTGAGAATGCCCGCAGGATGCGGTCGCCTTCCGCAAATCCGTTCTTCTGATTATAGAATTTCAGACCGGAGAGATCAAAGAACAGAAAGGCCGGTTTTTCTCCGCTATTTAAAATCAGCTCACGCTGTTTTCCGGCAAGCTCGAAGAAATAGGACATACCGGGCATGCCGGTCAGAAGATCATAATAGTTACCTTTCAGAATACTGTCCTGAAGACGTTCTTCAAGAGTTTCCCGGTATTCTTCACGCTCATTTTCCATGACAAAACGGTGCAGCACACAGGCCACAAGCATACAGCCGACCGAATAGATCGGAAGCAGAGGGTAAATCACCTGAAGCACAATGAACAGGCCCATGCTGAGACTGGAACTGCCGATTGCGGTATAGCGAAGCCGACGGGAACCGTTACTGCGGAAAGCGGCGGTAAATGCATATACAGCCGTAAGAAGATACATCAGAATTTGAAATGCAAGAGCGATATATCGTGCGTACTGTGCTTGATATACGCCTTGTGAATCAAACAGAAAGAAGCAGGGAGTAAAGAAATTCAGAATCAGCGCAGCCAGCTGGAAACCAAAGATGATCCAGCCGGCTGCCAGTAACGTCTTCCCGAACCAGGAGTTTTCCCTCAGGTACCGGACTACATACAAAGTCCAGAACAGGATGGAACAGCCCATTGTGATGAAATAAACTACGGTGTCAAGGAAGGTGAGCGCAATCAGATGATTCGCATAAAAAATACCCCACAGAATGTCCGTGATAAAGTATGCATTCATGGCAATAAGGAAACGACGGTAATTACGCCTGGTGGGATCGTATCTGTCACCGGCCCTGTTCAAAAGAATGTCACTGTTGATAATGAGATTAACGATCAAGCCAAGAAGGCCGGCACTGGAATAAAACATAATGGAATCAGCCTATGATCTGATGACAGGACCTGCCTGTTATACAGATCATAAGGAGAGCTCTCCTTCCCGCAGAGAAATTGTTTCTGCATACAGTTTTGGCGGTTTCCGATAATGCACTAAAAACCGGTATATAAATCATTATAGTAATACGTATGATTGTTGGCGAATGCCGCAAAAGGTACGGATTCAGAGTACGCTGAACATCAGAGTGCAAGCGCAGTTCCTGCTGCAGGCACTGAGTCGGTGTAAAGTTCCGGATATTTCTTGCCGGAAAAAGATACATGCATACATGAAAACAGTTGTCATATTCCACAAAACTAAATAAGAGCATAAAAACAGCTTAACCTCTGTCCCTGTGTCAGCGGCTTTCCCCAGCAGCAGAATAGTGCCGGAGTTCATTTCCTCATGCCGGTTCCGGCACCTGGGCAGACAGCGTGAGAACTCCATCCATAACGAAAAGATTGGGTGAACTTCCATAATAATCATTCGGCTTCCATTCCGAGGTCAGACCGACGAATTTCTTTTCGTCCGGAAATGGGATTGTCCGGAATGCGGCGTACACCATGATCGTGATATCAACAATGCGGTCAATATCAAACGGGGAGGACTCAGGCTGCTGTGTGCGTAACTGAGAATACACATTAAGAACGGCAGTGACTGCCGGGACAGCTTGTAAAATAAGGGAAACCGCTGTCTGTCAGAACCTCATGACTGACAGACAAGTATTCCCGGTTCGCAAGAATTCCCCACTACGTGCACAACAAAAATGGGAGTTCAATTTTCTGATATACGCGCAAAAATATTATTCCGGACTATAAAAAAACAGGAAGCGGGATTCCGCTTCCTGCATGAAGGAAAATGATCAGGACAGCGACGCGAGCACTTCCCTCATTTCAGGGATCGAAGTGCTTGCGCCTTTTCTTGTGACGGAGATGGATGCGGCTTTGGACGCAAGACGCAGTGCGTCCTGTACCGGTACACCTTCCGCAAGCGATCCGATCAGAAATCCGGTGAAGGTATCACCGGCTCCGACCGTGTCGACAGCCTCGACGGGATATGCCTGCTGTGTGTATTTAACACCTTCATTTACAGCGACACAGCCTTTTGAGCCGAGCGTAATGACGATCATTGCGCCGGGATAGCGCTTAGCGAGTTCTTCCAGCGGGTCTTTTGCATAATCGCTGAGCAATGCAGCCTCATCTTCATTCAGGAGAAACAGGTCCACATAGCCGAGCGGCATCTTCATCACCGATTCATTCATCGGTGAGGGATTTAGTGCAATAATCATCCCGTTGTCATGTGCTTTCTCAATCAGATAGGGCAGCTCTGAGATCTCATTCTGCAGGATCAGCCAGTCGCCGTGCACAAAATGGGACAGCACCTCATCGATCTGTTTACGGGTGACCGCCTGGTTGGCGCCGCC
>JAFYGX010000029.1 GCA_017543025.1 Solobacterium sp. | reverse complement strand
TGATGATCAACAACGTCAAGCATCATAAGAGCCTGCCGGTGTATGGCGATGGCATGCAGATCAGAGACTGGCTGTATGTGGAAGACCACTGCAAGGCGATCGACATGGTTGCCTCTGACGGACAGATCGGCGAAGTATACAACGTCGGCGGTCATAACGAACGTACCAATATTTTCATTGTCAATACAATCATTGATACGCTCCATGAGCGTCTCAATGATGAAGGCATCAACGATTCCCTGATCATGCATGTAACAGACCGGCTTGGCCACGACAGACGTTACGGCATCGATCCGACCAAGATCAAAGAGCATCTGGGCTGGTATCCGGAGACACCGTTTGAAAAGGGCATTATTCTGACAATCGACTGGTATCTGACGCATGAAGAATGGATTGATCACATTACTTCAGGTGATTATCAGAAGTATTACGAACAGATGTACAGCGCAAAGGAAGCGATCGGGGAATAAACCGTTATGGGACAGTTTGAATTTACGGAAACCGCAGTCAGAGGCGTATATGTAATTCAGCCCCGGGTGTTCGGGGATGAGCGCGGTTACTTCATGGAGACCTATCATGAACAGGACTTCGCCGCTGCCGGCATTACAAAACCGTTTGTTCAGGACAACGAAAGCTTTTCCACGAAGGGAGTGCTGCGCGGTCTTCACTTTCAGAAAAACCATACCCAGGGAAAGCTTGTCCGGGTGACAAGCGGAACGGTATATGACGTTGCGGTGGACTGCCGTCCGAATTCCGAAACATTCGGCAAATGGACCGGCGTCGTGCTGGATTCGCAGAAAAAGAACATGTTCTATATGCCGGAAGGCATTGCGCATGGGTTTCTGGTACTGAGCGATACCGCCCAGTTTGTTTACAAGTGCACCGATCTTTATGATCCGTCCAGTGAAGGCGGCATACCATGGGACGATCCGACGATTGGCGTGGAATGGCCTTCGCTTGATATTCCTTATGTGACAAGCCCGAAGGACAAGCTTCATCAGTCGTTCAAGGAACAGGATTTTGCCTGGTTTGCCAAATACTGAACCGGAAAATGAACCATCGGCACAGGAATGGCGGTCACGCAACATCTGTGGCTTCATTCTGCGCAGAGACGGAATAAATGGTTTATGACAGGCTGCAGTCTGATGGCTGCGGCTTTTCTTTCATTTCTTTTTCTGGGGTTCGGTTCCCGTTAACGAAAGATGATCTTCGATGGAAGCGGAGCAGGAAAAAAATATGATTCTTGTTGTCACAGAAAAATGGCAATAAGGTAGAATAGAAAGTACTTAGTTGGAAAGGGATAAATCGAATGAACAGGTTATGTTTCAGAATTATGCCGGCAGCGGGATTAGCGGTTCTGATGCTCGGAACTCTGCTGAATCCTGCAGTAATGGCGGAGGAACCGGTTGAAACAGGAGAAACAGCAGGTGAAATTACCGAACTTGCAGAACCATATCCGCTCTGGGTCGGCGGGAAGCAGGTCACATCTGATAATGCGGCTGATGTACTGGGAAATAAGAAGGTTTCCTATGACGCAGCCGCAAAGAAACTGACACTGGACAATGCGGCGTTCAGCACCGGAAAGGCGGAAGAGGACGCATTTTACGGTATTTTTTCAGAGGTTGACGACCTGACGGTTGAACTCACGGGAAAGAATACGATTAAAAATGATCGGACTGCCGGAATTCACGGAGGCATCTACAGCAATGGCCCGGTTGTGATTGCCGGTGAGGGATCACTTGACATCAGTCTGATCTCCAATGAGGATAATTTCGGTATTTCTGCCGGCGGTCTGACAATCCGTAATGCCGCACTCAATATTGATCTGAACGGCAATCAGTCAAAGTTCGGAATTGAGGCCGGTGATGAAGGACTGAAGCTTGAACATGCGGTGCTTTCCATGCGGATTAACGGCAATACCGGTTCTGAGACGGATCAGAACGGAATTGTTCTGAATGATTCGGATGCGGAGTTCACAGAGTCTGAGCTCAATCTGACTGTTGTCGGCGGAGTCGGTCTCAGCAGCTCCCTGGAAGAACAGGAAGCGGTCTTCTATGTCGATGAAAAGACAAAGATGACCATTGATACCGGAAACGGTAATGTCGGCAGTTCACAGGCATGGCTGATGAGCGAACAGACTGCGCTGGTAAAGGATGCGGAAGGTGAGCGCTATACCATCCTGCCTGAAACAGAAGATCTTTCGGCCTATGTCTATCTTGAGATGCCGTATAAAATGAAAGCCTATTCTCTGGTCTCCGGCGATAATCAGACCTGGACCACGGGCAGTGAGGAAGGCCTGACCTTTACTTACAAGAGCTCCATCTTCGATGAAGATACGATGCTGCGGTTTGACACGTGTGCGATTGACGAATTTGAACTCAGCGATGATTCCATTCTGTTTGACGCAAAGGAAGACGGAACCGGACTGGTTCTTACGGTATTCCCGGAAGAACTGGCGGAGTGGGAAGCCGGCGAACATTATCTGAGCGTTGATTTCATTGATTCGGAAGAATCGGTAGATTCACTGTTCACGATTGCGGAAGGCAAGCTGGATGTAACCGAACTGAACCGTATGTACAATCCGAGTTCCGGCGAGCATTTCTATACCGGTAATCCGAAAGAAGCTGCAGCGCTTGAAGCAGCAGGCTGGAAAAATGAAGGTATCGGATTTACTGCACTGAAGACCAGTGATATGCCGGTATACCGTGTCTATAATCCCAATGCGGGAGATCATCACTATACCTCCAGCAGGGAAGAGCTTGAGACTCTTGTCAAAGCCGGCTGGAAGGACGAAGGCGTTGCCTGGTATGCGTCCGGTGAAGACGGAACACCGCTGTATCGCCTGTACAACCCGAATGCAGAAACCGGTGCGCATCACTTTACCTCCAGCAAAGAGGAAGTGGAAGCACTTGTCAAAGCAGGCTGGAAGGATGAAGGAATTGCATTCTGCATTGTGAAATAAACACTGATGATTTGAAGCTCTGAATTGCAGGATTCAGGGCTTTTTCATATTCCGGCAGAGCGCAGGATGTGATTTGAAAAAAACTCCTGTTGATTGGAAAGAAACGAAACAGTTACAATAAAACCAGTTGTTTACGGAAAGGGGTAAATTCGATGAGCAGAAATAAATTCAGCGTACTGTCTTTGGCATTTCTGGCTGTTTTCCTGATGGGCGGAACACTGAGACCTGCCGTCCATGCAGAAGAAGCGGAAGAACCGGAATCGATCACTGTTTTCGGGAATGAAACGGAAGAACCGGAAAAACCGGAACCGGAAGACAGCGGGGAAGAAGAACCGCTGGAAGGGGATGAACCGGTAATAAACTATGATCTGTATGTTGGTTCACTTCAGATTACCAGCAAGAATTCTGATGTTTTTCCTATGGGTGACAACGGTACCGGAAGCTATGACCCGGATACCAATACGCTCTCGCTTCAGAACGCAGCGATTCTTGGATCGTTACGGGAAGGCAGCAGTACATTCTATGGCATCTATTGCGGAATTGACCGGGATCTCACAGTTGTACTCTACGGAACAAACCGGATATCGAACGAAACTGAGAACAGGCCGGAACTTGCAGGATCTTCCGAGAACGGAGAAGATCTGGAAAACGGTCTTGTCTATGACTATGATGCGAATGGAATCTATGCAAAAAAGGGCCTGAAGCTGACCGGAAACGGCAGTCTGAACATCAGATATACTTCCAATTATCATGCCATCGGTCTGAAGGCAGGCGGAAATATCGAGCTTGAAAACAAACAGACGACGATGGATATGTCAGGCCGCGGATCGCTTACCGGTATTTATACTGACGGCGCGCTGAATCTTAAGGGAACAGAACTTCGCGAAAAGCTGTCCGGCTCGTTTGGCCAGGGACATATCGGAGCAGTAATCGGCAATAAGTCCTTTGCTGCGGGGTCTTCCGTTGAGTTTGTGCTTGATCCGGCGGTTACCGATGCATTTGGCTTCTATACCGCTAATTATTCCGAAATGACATTCGATGAACAATGTTCGCTGAAGATTGACACACGGAACGGTTCCTTCGCAAATAAGCGCTTTTTCATCAAGACCGGTCTGACTGCACTTGCAAAAGACAGAGAGGGAAGCCAGCTCACCTTTAATCCGTCCGGCTATGATATGTCGGGGTACTGCTATCTGGAAGCTCCGTATGAGATGAAGACCTATTCGCTTGTCAGCGGAGATCAGCAGGAGTGGAAGAAAGGGGGACAGGATGGAATCTCCTTTGCCTGCAGCGCATCCCTGCTTGATGAAGATACCAGCAGGAATCTTTCAATGGTCGAGCTTGACGGCAAACTGCTTTCCTCGGAGGAATATACCTCCAACGCCGGTCACGGCAATAAAGGAGTGGTCATATCGCTGTACCGGGATAAGCTTGAAACACTCTCGGTCGGAACGCATACACTGACAATTACCTTTACGGACTGGGAAACAAAAATCAGAGCCGGTTTCTCAGTTGCAGAAGCAGATCCGCCTGCACCAACCCCTCCGGCAAAAGAGTATACCGAGGTCTATCGCTTCTATAATCCGAATTCCGGGGAACACTTCTATACCGCAAACCCGCAGGAACGCGATCATCTGATCAACACCAGATGGTTCTATGAAGGTGTCAGCTTCATTACGCTGAAGACTTCTGCCCGTCCGGTATTCCGCGTATACAACCCGAATGCAGGAGATCACTTCTATACCGTAAATCCTGCAGAAAAAGAGCTTCTGGTCAAAGCAGGCTGGAAAGATGAAGGAATTGCATGGTATGCCTCCGGCAGTGCTGCACAGTATCGTCTGTATAATCCGAATGCGGAAGCTGGCGCACATTTCTATACATCCGATCAGAAGGAACGTGACAGCCTGATCAAAGCAGGCTGGAAGTTTGAAGGAATCGCGTTCTATACCGAAGAGTAAAAATGGACGCTGATTCATAACCATTTGCGTATATGCATGAATGATTCTGCCCGGCAGAATCATTTTTTCTCTGCATTCGTGACAGAAAGCAGTTTTTTTGATAAATGCAGTTAAGGAACATGGTAAAATTCAGTCATATGAAAGGGAAAGGGAATCCACGAATGATTACTAGGAAATTACGGGCATTGCTTGGTGCCTCCATGGCCTGTTTCCTGTTCGGCAGTGCTGTTTCTCCGATGGTTTCTGCGGAAGAAGCAGAAGAAGAGACAGAAGAAACTGCTGAAACAGTAAATGAAGCAGAAGATCAGCCTGCAGAATCCCAGGAAGAAGAGGAAGAAACAGTCATTTCCGAAGCGGAAGGAACGCTGCCGGAAGCCGAAGAACCCTCAGAAGACCAGGCTCTTTTTGAGGCATATGTGAAAGACGGCGAGGGCAAGCTGGTTATGACCGGCCCCTTCGATCTCTGTGTAAGCTACTGGCAGAACGGTTATACGCTGTATCTTCTGTCAGATGTTACAGTCTGCGGCAAAAGCTATGTATTCGATGAAGGAGACTTTACGCTTGATCTCACCGGCCATACACTGACCGGCAAAGACACCGATACGCTGTTTGTGGTAAAGGAAAACACAAAAGTGCCGTCTGAATCCAATTCCGTCAGAGGAAAACTTGATATTGTTTCCTCAAAGGACGGCGGTGCCATCCTTGCGGAAAACGGACGGGTTGCGGAAGTCAAGGGAAGTCCGCTGCCCGGTGTCGGCGGAATTCTTCAGCTTCAGTCCGGAACGCTTACCGGTAATACTGCGGAAAACGGCGGTGCAGTCAAAGTTTCCGCAGGCGGTATCTTCAACATGAACGGCGGTGTAATCTCTGACAGTACTGCGAGAAACGGCGCCGGCGTCTATGTAGCGGATTTTGGAACATTTACGCTGAATGACGGCATGATCAAAGGCAACAGCGCTTCTGAAAACGGCGGCGGTGTCTACGCGGATGGTGTAGTAACGGTTGCCGGAGGTCCGACAGTCCGTGATAACTTCAGGACTTCTGAAACCGAATCGGTACAGAACAACGTCTATCTGGTGATCAGAAAATTTGGCCCCACAAGCTGGATTGAAAACAAGCTCCTGATCAGCAGTGATCTTGATCTCAGCGCATATCTTGGTCTCAGTGTCAGTGATTATAAGAAAGCTGCCGCCCAGGGCATGGAGCTGACCACGAGTCTGCCGGATGCCGAGAGGGCAGGGCTGAACTTTGTCAGTGATGATGATCGGTATGAGGTCATCGCTTCGAAAACGAATGCTGCGATCTTTGCGGAGAAGACCTATGATCTCTGGGTTGAAGGCGTTCAGGTGTGCGGAACGAACCGGGATGACATCAAGGAAGACGGTACAGTTTCCTTTAACCCGGAGACTAATGAACTGACGCTTAATAACGCGACACTGGTTGCTTCGATCGTTGATCCTGCAAATGAAAGCGGCTATGCTGTGCTTTCCGGTCTTGAGACTCTGAAAGTCGTTCTAAACGGCAAGACAACAATCAAAAACGGAATTTATCCGAAAGATGATGTATACGGTATTTACAGCAACGGCGGACTTGGCATCGAAGGCAAGAACGGAAGTCTTGATATCAGCCTTACACCGAATAAAACCGGTATTGGTCTCTTTTCACAGAAATCGATGGTGATCCTCAATTCGCCGATCAATATTTCCATGACCTCCGGCAATACCGCACAGATCGGAATCAGGTCCCAGAACCTTGCAGTGATGGTAAGCAATATTGATATCCAGCTGAAAGGAAAAGACGGCAAAGTAAGATGCGGCTTCATGCTGGATCAGTCTTCCGGCTTCGCCGGAGCAGACCTCGATCTGAAGATTGCGGATGCCTCTGAACAGTCGGATGGATTCTTCGTCCGTGAGAAAGAAACGGAAAGCGGAACAACCTTTGCGCTGGATGATCATACGACGGTGAAAATTGAAGCAGGCAGAAGCGCGCTTTCTGAATACGTGAATGTGTATGGGAACTCCGGTGCTCTGGTAAAGGATGCGGACGGAAACCGTTATACGATCATGCCTGCCGGCAAGGATCTGCATGCATATCCGTACTTCCAGTATCCAAGTGAACTCAAGACCTACTCCCTTACTTCTGCAGCATCGCAGAAATGGGTCAAAGGCTCTGCCGAAGGTCCTGAATTCACCTATGCGGCATCCATGTTTGACGAAGATACGCTGAGCCGTTTCAGCACTGCTGCGCTGAATGGCACAGAACTGGCAGCGGAAGACTATACAGTCGCTGCAGCCAAAGACGGAAAAGGTCTTTCCCTGCGTCTGAATGCGGAGAAACTGGACGCAATGCCTGCCGGAGAATATACGGTTTCGGTTTCGTTCTCTGATTTCGCTGACGCTGTTACAGCCACACTTACCGTGGAGGATAAACCTGCTCCGACTCCGACACCGACACCAACCCCCACTCCGACACCAACCCCCACTCCGACACCAACTCCGACTCCTACACCGACGCCTACACCTACGCCGACTCCGACTCCTACACCAACTCCAACACCAACCCCGACTCCGACACCAACCCCTGTCGATGATCAGACGGTTCCGATGTACCGGATGTACAACCCGAACAGCGGAGAGCACTTCTATACTGCAAATGAAGAGGAACGCGGCCGTCTGGTTTCTGCCGGATGGAGTTATGAAGGCATCGGCTTCTATGCGATGAAGAATTCCAGCAAGCCGGTCTATCGTCTGTATAACCCGAATGTCGGTGATCACCACTACACACTGAATCTGGAAGAGTGTGAACTGCTGATCAAAAACGGATGGACCTACGAAGGCGTGGCATGGTATGCGGCAGACAGCACCGGTATTCCGATGTATCGTCTGTACAACCCGAATGCATTAACCGGTTCCCATCACTATACGTCCAGCGCACAGGAACGTGATTATCTTGTCTCTGTTGGCTGGAAAGATGAAGGCATCGGATTCTATGCCGCAAAGGCCAATTGATTCCGGCAGCTGAATCAAAATCCGGATATGAAATCCCTGAAGCATTTTATTCAGGGATTTTTTTTACCTGCTTAGATCCGTTCCGCAGGCATTGCGGAAGCGTGAGAGGAATGAAATGAATGCATGTGTAAAATCCTTCTTCTGATGTGCTGGTGATTTGTAATTCGGAATGATATAATCCGCACTATAGGAGGGAATCCAACATAATGAAAACGAAAGTTTTTCGGACCATGCTTGCGTCTGTTCTGGCATTGTTCATGGCCGGCGGCAATATTTCTGCTGCAGTATCTGCCGAAGAAGCAGAGATAGGAGAAGAAACAGCAGAAGAAATTACCGCGGAGTCCGTGGATGAGGAAGAAACGGATGAGCAGGAAGAGGATGTCGTACAGACAGAAGAACCTGCAGATGTAACAGAAGAGGAAAATGACCTCGAAGGTGATCCCGTTGATCCTGAAGTACAGAAGATCGACAGTAAGGGTGAAGTGACCTACATCAGTACGTTTGTAAAGGCTGCGCAGAACTGGAGTAACGGCGATAAGCTGGTTCTTCTCAAAGATGCGGATGCCGGTGACAATACGTTTACGGTTAATGGCGGTGAACGGACGATTGATCTGAACAGCCATTCGCTTACCTATAAAGGAAGCGGAACGCTGTTTACCGTTAATTACTTTTTGCTGAATGGCGGAAGAGGAACCCTGAACATCATTTCAGAAACAGAGGGTGATGTGGATAATGGCGTAATCATATCTGAAACCGGCCGGATTGCGAATGTTACGGATTCAAGAATTCTTGGAATCAATAACATACTGAATGTCAGAGGAGCTGGTCTGAATGGCGTTTCCGATGGCAACGGAGGTGTAATCCTTGTGAGCGGCGGAACCGTCAATCTGGAAGATGCTACGCTGCTGGGTGAGTCCAAGAAGAACGGCGGCGCGGTTTATATCGAAGCTGGCGGTGAGCTTCATGCGGAAAAAAGTGACATTCTGGGTAAAGCAGCCCAGAACGGCGGTGCAGTTTATGTCAGTGAAGATACGATGATGGAAATAAACAGCACCCTGCTCAGCGGACATGCGCAGAATGGCGGTGCGGTTTACGCAAAAGCAGGCGTATCCGGTTTCAGCTCACGGACTTCCCAGGCACATACTGCGAGAGTTATTCTGAACAACAGCAGGGTTATGTTAAGCCAGGCAGTGAAAGCGGGAAAAACCGGCGGAAACGGTGCCGGAATCTACCTGGAAGGCGCAGCGAACAGCTGGGTCAGTGCGAGTGCGGAACTCGAGCTGAACAATACGGTTCTGAGCAACAACTATGCGGATGAAAAGGGCGGCGCGATCTATATTGACCGCTATGGAATTGCATCCCTGAACGGAGAAGGGGAAACAGCCGCAAAGATCACTGATAACTCGGCAAATGTGAACGGCGGCGGCGTTTACCTTGCGCTGAACGGAAACTTCCATATGGGAGAGTCCAGTCTTGTATGCAATAATCAGGTCATCGATGCCGGGACCGGGGCCGGCGGCGGCATTTATACGGAAGCAGGCAGTGCGCCTGACGGGGAATCCCGGTTTACTGTCACACAGAATGCGGTTGTAAAAGACAACTTCCGTGCAAGCGGAACCGGTGAAGAACAGAAGAAGACAGCAGACAATATCTTCCTGATGAAAGGCAATGTCGTGACAGCGGAAGGTCTTTCGGATGGGGCATGTTTCGGACTGACAAGTGAAAGCAATGAGGATTCCGGGGCTGTGCTGAGCAATCAGCTGGAAGATGAAAGCTGGCTGAAATATTTCTTCAGCGATAATGATGCATTTGAAACCGATCTGAACAGTCAGAAAGCAGTGATCCTCAGTGAAGTGAAGTATGACCTCTGGGTTTCCGATATTCGGGTTACCGGACTGAATCGGAATAATGTCATGAAGGACAGCAAAGCTTCCGTTCAGTATGATCACATCAATCATGTGCTGACATTGAATGGAGCGTCACTGATGCCGATGACAAAAGAGGTTGGCACGGAGCAGAGATGCGGTATTTACAGCGGCCTGAAATCACTGGAGATCCATCTGAACAATACCAGTACCATCCTGTCGGCAGGTGATAGTGAAGAGGCTCAGAAAGCAATGCAGAGCGGGGATTTCACAGCACTGGATCTTGTTTCCAAACCGGAAAACAATACGGTAACATATGGCATCTATTCAGAAGGAAATCTGTTTTTCTCGGGCGAAGGCGCACTTGGTATTATGCTGGCAGACGGATATGGGATCGGCGGTGTGGCAGGAACCACACTGACAGATTCCTTCAGCGCAGATACTCATAATCGCCTTCTCATCTATACAGCCGGAGGAAAAGTGTTCGATGACAAAGTGGCGTTCAGCAGTAAAAAAGGCGCCTGCTTCATGGATAATGATGGAAAATACTACACATACGTGGTCGATGAGACAGAAAATCTGAATGCGTACAGAGGATTCATATATCCATTTGAACTTAAAGTGTATAAGTTCACTGCAGGAGATCAGTCTGTTTATGAGAAAAAATCAGCGAAAGATCTCGAATTCACCATCAATGCGAGTATGTTTGACGCTGATACCGCTGAGCGAATGGCAGCTGTAACAGTTGATGGAAAAGAACTTGCGGCAGATGCGTATCAGACAAAAACCGCAAAAGGAGATGAAGGGCTTGTGCTCACCCTGAAAACTGTATATCTGGAAACGCTTTCGGCAGGAGAACATAAGCTGGCTGTAACATTTACAGATTCGAAGAATCCTGCGGAAGCTGTCTTTACGGTAAAGGATGCAGGACCGGAACCGACTCCCACTCCTACTCCCACTCCCACTCCTACTCCCACTCCCACTCCGACTCCGACACCGACACCGACACCAACCCCGACACCAACCCCGACGGACTCGATTGAGATGTTCCGGCTTTACAACCCGAACTCCGGTGAACACTTCTATACCGGAAGCGCACAGGAGAAAGCAGTGCTTGTAAATGCGGGCTGGAAGGATGAAGGAATCGGATTCCGGGCGCCGGTGAAATCGGACCATCCGGTATACCGTGTTTACAACCCGAATGCCGGCGATCATCATTACACGACCAGTAAGGCAGAGTGCGACAGCCTCGTAAACGCCGGCTGGAAGTATGAAGGCATTGCATGGTATTCTGCAGACTCTGACGGCATGCCGCTGTATCGTCTGTACAACCCGAATGCGACTGCCGGATCGCACCATTACACGACCAGTACAGAAGAACGTGATTCTCTGGTTCAGGCTGGCTGGAAAAACGAAGGCATCGGATTCTACGCCGCAAAAAAGAACTGATTCTGCAGCACTGCAGATCATTCTGAGCAAACAGAGAGGATTCCTGACTGCGCGCTGCATTCAGGGATCCTTTTTCTTACGCGTTACGGCTGTAGGAGAGACAGCGAAAACGGTATTGAAGTAAACCCGCAGTGCCCTGAGTGAGTGCTGCCAGTCAGTTCTGAACCGATGAACCGGCTGGCTGCTTCAGAACCAGGCGTTTTTCTCATGATCGCATAAGGGGAATCCGGTCGTTCAGTGGTACAATAGAACAGTGCCGTAAGGCAGGGTGTTTTTTTGTTATGCAGAATTTAAAACGATATACGCTATATATCCTGAATATGATCGATCTGCTGAGTTTTATTCTTTCCTATTACCCGGCATATTTCCTTGCGTTTTCTTCCTTTTTCCGGGAGAAAGATGTCTACGGAACGATTCAGTTTTCCCGTTATGTACAGTTCATGATGATCGTTGTTGTCGCATATGTGATTACGAATGTTCTGACGCTGTATACGGATGATCAGTATCTCAACCGCGGCTTCGGGGAAGAAGTGGTTGCGGTGATCAAGCTCACGTTCTACGTGATCTCTCTGATTCTGATTCTGTTTTTTGCGCTGAAGACCAGCTTCTATTATTCCCGTATGTTCATCGGCATCTTTTCGATCGTATTTGTCGTGATTGATGTCGCGCTGCGCATGGCGGTAAAGCGGATTCTCCTTCCGAAATACAAGGAAAGCGACAGTGCCGAGAAAATCGTTGTCATCTCTGATTCCCATCAGGCAGAAGACATTCTGAAGCATCTCATCAGCTCCAATGACTGGCGGTATCGGGTGACAGGCATCGTGCTCGTGGATCAGACGGATGAAGGAAAAGGGGATTCAGGAGAGAAAGAACTCTGCGGAATTCCGGTTGTCGGCAGAGATCTGGAGTCTGCCAGAGAGTTCATTGAATTCAGGACCTCATCTGTGTTCTATGCGCTGACTGATATTCCGGCAAAGGAAAAGGAAGCACATCTTGAGATGTTCAGTGCAATGGGGAAGACAATCCACCTGCATCTGGAAGATGTGACGCTGTCGGTTTCAACGAAGAAACTGGATACGCTGGGCGGACTGTCTGTCATGACGTTTCTTCCGGGAGCTCCGATGGCAAGGCGTACGATGATTTTCAAAGGTGTGACCGATCTCATTCTGTGTCTGGCTACACTTCCTGTATTTGCGGCTGTTACGGTTCTGACTGCATTTCTGAATCTGCTGTTTTCCCGCGGACCGCTGTTTACCGAACACGTGCGGATCGGACAGAGCGGCGGACGCTTCTATCTGTATCGCTTTCGCACGATGTATGTAAATGCGCATGAACGCGAGGCAGAAGGGCAGTCTGTCATTACGCCGGCCGGAAGAATTCTGCGCTTCTTTCATATGGACGGAATGCCGCAGTGGATCAACGTCTTCTCGCGGGAAATGGGTTTTGTCGGACCGAAACCGGCGCTTCTGAAAGATTATCTTTCCATGAACAAGGAAGAGCGCTCGCAGTATACCGCAAAACCCGGTGTTACCGGCAACTGGGCGATCGATGAATACAACCGCAACAACGACTTTGAAAATGAGCGTGGATTAGTCGGCTATGCGGCGATCCTGTTAACTGCAGTCTTCCGGTTTATCACATTCCGCAGCAACCGTTCCAAGTGGTATCACGAATATGAAGCGGAAGAGCGGATTCAGTGCCGTGAACTCTTTGCGGAACGGATTCCGCTTGCCTATGCGAAAACCGGATATCAGCCAAGAGGCGGATTTCTGTACCGCTTCCTCAAGCGAACCGCAGATATTGTGCTCTCCGCTGCCGGCATTTTTGTCCTTATTCCGGTATATCTCATTATTGCGATTGCGATCATCGGCACAGACGGCGGGACTCCGTTCTATGCACACAGCCGGATCGGCAAACATGGCCAGCGCATCCGGATCTTCAAGTTTCGCAGTATGCGGGAAGATGCCGGTGATCTGACAAGACTTCTGACGCCCGAACAGCTTGAACAGTACCGGAAGGAATTCAAGATCAACAATGATCCCCGCATTACGGAAATCGGTCTGCTGTTAAGAAGAACGAGCCTGGATGAACTTCCGCAGCTGTTCAATGTTCTCGGAGGTTCGCTGAGCCTGATCGGACCACGGCCGGTAGTTGAAGATGAGATCAGCAACTATGGCCCGGATACCGAGAAATTCTTGAGCGTCAAGCCGGGCATGACCGGATACTGGCAGGCCTATGCTAGAAATGAAGCAGGATACGGCGACGGGAAGCGGCAGTCCATGGAGCTTTATTATGTCGAACACCGCTCGCTCTGGTTTGATCTTCGGATCTTCTTCAAGACGTTCGGCTCGGTCTTTTCCGGAAAGGGCGCGCTCTGAGATGCCGCGGGGAAGGAGTTTTGAATGAAAGGACTTCGATTTTCTGTCATAACCGTCTGCTACAATGCGGAAGCGGTCATTGAACCGACGATTCAGTCCGTCCTGAACCAGGAATACGTACCGTATGAATATCTGATACTGGATGGCGCATCCGCAGACCGTACGGTTTCGATTGCGGAGCGTTACCGCAGTGCGTTTGAAGCGAAAGGAATCGCATATACCGTCGCAAGCGAGAAGGATACAGGCATTTACAATGCGATGAACAAGGGAATCCGCCTGGCATCGGGAGATTTCATTTCCTTTCTGAATGCGGGTGATACATATCTTCCGTCCGCCCTCAGTGATGTCAATGCGTTCTATGCGGAAGAACCGTTTGATCTGACATACGGCGGGCTGAACTATATCAATCCCGACGGATCGGTTACGGTGAAGATGTCAAGAATCGACCGGTTTCCCATCTCTTCGAGACACTGGAACCATCCGAGCATGTTTCTGAGAAGAGAGATCTATCAGAAGTATTTCTTTGATGAAACCTACCGGTATTATGCGGATTTCCATCTGTATACCAGACTGCGGAAAACAGATATCAGAATCCGGGTAATTCCGAAGATCATTACGAATTTCCCGGCGGACGGCATCAGCACGGACACCCGTCTCAGCAGTGTGCTGAAGCGGGCGACTGAAAAATACCGGGCTTACCGGGACAACGGCTACAGCCGTATTTACTGGCTGGAATCCTATGGCTGGGAGCTGATCAAATCAATCTATTTCCGGATCCGGTCAGAATGAGGGCAGAAGATGATTTCAGTATGCATGGCAACCTATAACGGTGAAAAGTATCTCAGCGAACAGCTTGAAACGATTCTTGTGAATCTGAAAGACGAAGATGAAATCATCATTTCCGATGACGGATCACAGGATGGTACGCTTGCGGTCATTGCGGAATTTCAGAAGCGTTTTCCGCATATCACTGTCCTGCAGGGGCCGAAAAAAGGCGTCCATCAGAACTTCGCCAATGCGATTGCACACGCTTCCGGCGATGTGATTTTTCTCAGCGATCAGGATGATCTCTGGATGGCGAATAAAGCGGAAACCGTTCTGGAGGCGATGAAGCAGCCGGAGGTATGGACTGTGGTTCATGATGCGAACGTCGTGGATGAAACGGGAACTAATGTCATCTTTGAATCCTTCTATGAACTGCGTCATTCAAAGCCGGGCCTGTTTGCCAATCTTCTGCGCAATTCATATCTTGGCTGCTGCGTGGCGTTCAAACGGGAGCTGAAAGAATATATTCTTCCGATTCCGCAGAATATTGAAATGCATGATACATGGATCGGACTGATCAGCGAGTGGAAGCACTGCGGCCGTTTTATTGATGATAAACTGATTTCCTATCGCAGGCATGGCGGAAATGTGACGTCAATGCATCATTACCCGCTGCTGAAAATGATCACAAACCGGATTCATTTCACAGAAGAACTGCTGCTGCGGATTGCCAGGACACATTGAGATACAGAGATTCAGAAAAACACAGTGCCTTGTATCATCTGGTTGGCGCTGTGTTTTACTGTATGCATGATCAGCGGTAGTAGCCGGAGTGAAAGAAGATCCGCGGATTCCAGAACGGATCGTTATCCACGAATACGGTATCCCGGGATGGCCTGAACAGACTGCCTGGCATCGCAGGTGTCTGAAACAGAAGCTCCGGGACAAAGACAACACGCTGTCTCTGATCCCATACACGAAGACAGTAGTGAAACTCCGGGGAAGGGCCGGCCGAAGGATCAAATCCGCCCATGGACAGAAATGTTTCCCGTCTTGTGCACATTCCGTAAAGGGACACCGAACGCACATTGTTCGGTATGACTGCCCGGTACTGATAGCCGTGTTCGCCGCGGTTCAGCCCGCGGAATATATCGTATTCTGTTCCTTTTGCGTCGATTGTCTTTGCGGAAGATACGATGGTATCTCCATTCAGAAGCTTTGCGCCAAGCACGCTGACGCCCGGAACAGACAGTAGTGAGAGGGCAGAAGCGAAATCTGCCTCTGCATCGGGCCGCAGTTCGTCGGAAAGAAACAGCACATCATCTGTGTCAGCCATCTGTACGGCAAGATTGAAACTCTCATAAACCGAATTTGCTTCCTTCAGAAAGGAAAGATCAGATTTGTGTTCTGAAAGCTGGCGGTACCGGCTTTCGGCTGCTTCATCTCCGATTATTATGAAGTGAGGAATGATCTGCTGCTGCTCAAGTGCAGTTCGAACGGAGGCAATACAGCCGGCAAGCTGTTCATTGTCATGGCTCCTGCAGGCAATCAGCACACTCAGGCTGCGCAGCGTACGGGGGCGAATATGTGACTGATATACCGTATAAAGACCGGGATAGATGGTTACCTCATTGTCAATGCCGTTATTCTGATCGCTGTCATGGATCGCGGCTGCACCAGCTTCAAAACAGTAGCGCTTGCTTTCAGGATCGTCTGCCGTTGAACCGGAATGAATGCACCAGTGATACAGAATGCGCCGGATATGAAAGACAGATTCTGCCGCACTGACGCACCGCAGGATCAGATCATAATCCTGTGAGCCGTCATAGGCGGAGCGAAAGCCGCCAAGCGTTCTGACAAGGGCGGTTTTCACCACGAAAAAGTGGGTGATGTAATTGCAGGAACGAAGATACTCCGGCGAGAAATCAGGCTTGTAGTTCGGCTCGAAGAACCGGCCGAACGACGTGCGGTATTTGTCTTCATCGGTATACAGCACATCATGCCGCTTTTCCTGCAGCGCTTTTACGATTTCAAACAGCGCATCCGGCTCAAGCAGATCGTCATGGTCAAACAGTGCGGTATATTCGCCTTCCGTCAGTTCCAGACAGGCGTTCGTATTGCCGGAAATCCCGCGGTTTTCCGGCAGGGTGATGACTTTGATCCGGGGATCGGCTGCTTCATAATCTTCCAGAATCTCCTGTGCTTCTCTTCCGCATCCGCCGTTGGCAATGCACAGCTCCCAGTTTGCATAGGACTGCAGCACAACAGAATCCAGCGCTGCCTGCAGAAGGGCAGGGGGAGTGTTGTATACGGGCATGAGAATACTGATCAGAGGGGCATAGGAAAAGCGGGTCTCTGACTGTTTCAGCAGCAGTTCGTTGTCGGCCTGCTGGGAAAGAAACCACTGCTGATAGGCAGGGTTGAATTTATAGATGGCTTTGCGGAGCGATGCGCCGAGGCCGTAAGCAGACATGTAATCCCATAAACGCAGGGATCGTTTCCAGTTTTTCATAGCTTTAAAAATCCTTTCGTAACTGCGTAACAGGTAACCGTTACGGGAATTTCTCTTCTATCATATCGCAGCTGCAGACAAAAACAAACGCGCCGCAGAAGGAGAAACCGCAAGCGGGACAGGAAAGCGGAAACGGACTGCAGGCAGATGACAGCTGCCTGTACCGACGGGCGGGTTTCTCCTTTTCCCTCCTTTTACGTCCTTCTACCACCTTCTAAACTTCCTTTCAAACCTTCTGCCGTTAAGGTAAAATAGGTTGGCAGGACGAATGGTCCTGAAGTGTTTTTTACTGTGTGAGTTCAATGCGGCAGCTATGTTCTGCCGCAGATAAGAGGAAACGATATGTCATTGAAAAAAAGAGCGGTACAGCTGTGTCTTCTGGCGGTATTCGGACTGATGTTGGGAGGGATCTGGAAGGCGGATACGGATACTTCCGATCAGCTGCTTCGCTTTGCGTTTACGATGCATTCCGATCATGACTCGATTGTAAGGGCCTACTATGCGGAAGGAGAAGAACCTGTATTTTCCGAACAGCGCTCATCCGCCGCTGCCTGTAAGGCAGATGCGGAAGAAACGCTGAAATTTGATATTCCGGCAAATTCCTCCGTCATCCGGGTGGTTGTGTCCGATCAGCCTGCGGATGTGAAGCTGTCGGATTTTTCACTTGCCTTTCATGATACGCTGTTCGATATGTCCGGTTATTCGTTTTCAGCCCCGGAAGACACAGAACATGTAGAGCGGATGGAAACGGAAAATCAGCAGCTTCATGTTGTGACCGGTCAGCACGAAGGAACACTGGTCTACCGGATGGACCCGGTGCTTCAGGCGGATACGGTAAAAAAAGCGCTGGCGCCGTTTACAGCCGCATTGAAGTGGTTCGGTACAGCTGTTGTGCTTCTGATCGCAGTGATTTCCTTCCGGAAGTTTAACGCATTGATCGAGATTCCGTGCGAAGTGATCGCAAACCGGAAACTGGTGCTCACGCTTGCCCGCAATGATTTCAGAACCCGTTATTCCGGCTCGGTGCTCGGTACGGTCTGGGCATTTATCCCACCGGTTGTAACGGTTCTTCTGTACTGGTTTGTATTTGAAAAAGCGCTTCATGCCGGTTCACAGGCAGCCCGCAGCGGCATCAGCGTTCCGTTTGTATTCTGGCTGATTGCAGGTCTTGTGCCGTGGTTCTATTTTCAGGAAGTGATGGTTACTGCCTCCAATGCGCTGCTGGAGTATAACTATCTCGTCAAGAAAGTTGTGTTTCATATCAGTATTCTGCCGATGGTAAAAGTGGTCTCCAGTGTGTTTGTGCATCTGTTCTTTGTGGCTGCCGCAATAGTGGTTGGATGTATTTTCGGCTTTTATCCGGGGTGGCATACACTGCAGCTGCTGTACTATTTTCTGTGCATGGCTGCGTTTGTTACGGGGTTTTCCTATTTCAGCAGTGCGATTGTTGTCTTTTTCCGGGATTTCACTCATCTGATCTCAATTGTGATGCAGGTGCTGGTCTGGGTGACGCCGATCATGTGGAATATTGATTCCGGCGCGTTTCCTCCGATTCTGGTAAGGATTCTGAAACTGAATCCGGTCTTCTATATTGTCAACGGCTACCGGGATGCACTGATTACCCGGCGCTGGTTTTTCGAGATGCCGGGACTTACCGTTTATTTCTGGACGGTCGTTTTCCTGACCTGCGGGTTCGGATTCCTGATCTTCCGCAGACTGCGTCCGCATTTTGCGGACATCCTGTAAGGAGGAAAGAATACGATGTCAGACAATGCGATCGAACTCAAGGATGTATGCAAAGTATACAGGCTGTATGATAAACCGCTTGACCGGCTGAAAGACTCGCTCGGCCTTGCCCGCCACAAGCTTTACCGGGAATACCGTGCGGTTGATCATCTTTCCTTCTCCGTAAAGAAAGGTGAAACGATCGGAATCATCGGCTCCAACGGAGCGGGCAAGTCAACTACCTTGAAAATGATCACCGGCGTTCTCAGTCCCACTTCCGGCACGATCACGATCAATGGCCGTATCTCTGCACTGCTCGAACTCGGCGCGGGATTCAATATGGAATATTCCGGCCTCGAGAATATCTATCTG
>JAFYGX010000231.1 GCA_017543025.1 Solobacterium sp. | reverse complement strand
TTGATCTTTTCAATATCATGAATGCGCTGCTTTGTCTCCGGATCTTCGTCATACAGCTGCATGTCTTCAATGACACGTCCGTTAACGATATGTTCCTCAACAATACGCTCTGCATCTTCCGGTTTTACATGGCAGTAATAAATGTTGTCCGGGAAGATTGCCATGATCGGACCCTTCTGGCAGAGACCGAAACAGCCTGTCTTAACAAGGTTAACTTCTCCCTGAATACCGCGCTTTACCAGTTCTGCCTTCAGATTTTCGATGATCTTGTCAGAATTGGAAGCGTGACATCCGGTACCGCCGCAGGTAAGCACATCAAGACGGATCTTGTCATCCGCAGGCTTTTCCATGCCTTCACGCAGCGCAACTTTACTTCTGGACTGCTCACGCAGCTCATTTAATTCATTTACACTGTTCATACGTTGTTCTCCTGGATGTAATCAAGCAAGCTTCTCTGCGGCTTTAATACGGTTGATTTCTGCAGTAACTGTTTCCTTCGTGCAGTTACCGAATACTTTACCGTCGATGACACAGACAGGCGCAAGACCGCACGCACCAAGGCATCTTGTCGCATCAAGCGAGAAGATACCGTCTTCACTGGTGGAGTTGATCTGTGTACCTGTAAGAGCCATTGTCTCATCAATCAATGCCTGTGCGCCCTTTACGTAACATGCTGTTCCAAGGCAGACGTTGATAACATGTTTTCCCTTCGGGCTTGTAGTGAACTGTGCATAGAAGCATACAACACCGTAAACTTCCGCAACGCTTGTACCGGTTGCTTCCGCAATCTTTTCCATTGCCTCAAACGGTACATACCCGAGAGAATCCTGCACATCGTGCAGCATTACGATCACCGGACCGGGTTCATTCCGGTGACGTTCGACAATCTCATCAATTGTCTTGAGAGAATCCTGGTTCAGTCTCTCCATCACAGCTCCTCCTTCATTCGCTGAGCCTGCAGCCAGCCGAATACCGCATCGATTGCGACTGACAACAGAATAATAACGATCGTCCATGCGACGATACCGGCAGTATCGAGATTCAGCCTGGCATAATTCATGCTGCGTCCGATGCCGCTTCGTACCTGACCGAGAATTTCAGCCATAATACCAACTTTAAGTCCGAGACCTGCAGCCGTTTTACCGGTTGCCAGCATCTCAGGTACAAGATCCGGCAGAACTCTGTACTTCAGCCGGAAGAAGAATGTCTCAGGATACATCTGCTCGACTTCCCTGAGAGTTTCATCTGTATCCGCAAGCCGGTTGGAAAATGCATTGGCAAATACAGGAAACAGAATCATAAAACTTACAGCACTCACGGCACCTTCTGCGCCGAGCCAGATCAGCGCTATCACGATATAACTGATATTCGGGATTGTCCGTGTGATCACCAGCAGCGGAGAAATGCACATCCGAAACTGCGGGAACCGCTCTGCCAGAATACTGATCACAAGTGCTGCGGCAAATGACAGAAAGAACCCCTTTGCGACCCGAAACAGTGTCGATCCGACCGCGCCGTAAAACTGGGGCGTGCGCATGAGTTCAAATACCCTGGAAAGCGCCTGCAGCGGGTATGGTATCAGAATGTCATTACGAACAAGTACTGCGGCAATTTCCCACAGAATCAGTAATGAAATCACGCTGAAAACATGCTCTTTCTTCATGCCTGAAATATTATAGCATTAAAACCATTAAAAAACGGCTGATTATCAGCCGTTCATGCAGAAACAGACAGTGGAATCCTGCCTGTTTCATCTCTTCATTCTGTTATTCCGGATTATTTGATGATTACTGCTTCCGCATCAGCAATTCCGAACAGTTCACCGAACTTCTTCAGTTCTTCGACATGGTCTGCTGCCTTGACAACCTTGATGTTCAGACGCTTCCATACCTTTGCGACAATCTGCGCATTGGGAATTCCAAGCGCTTCAGCGCCGCCGGCCTTCTCAATCACATTGACAATGACATCTTCACCGAGATCCCCTGCCGCCAGAGAGAACAGATTCATAACTGCGAACAGTCCGTCGATGTCAGCTTTCTTTTCTGCATATGCATCCTCACGGACAAACAGCGCTGCCTGCGGGAAGCCGCTTCCGTCACCCCAATGGCTCTGTACGTCATCAATGATTTCGAGTTCTTTTCCGTTTTCTTTAGCCTTTGCGATCACAGCGGTTGCATTCGGCTCCGCGAGCATTGCGACATCCGCATTTCCTGCCATCAGTGCTGCGCTTGCATCAGCGGTGCTGTTGTACCAGGTGACTGTGCTCATGTCGAGCGCATCGCCGTAAACTTCGCTGAATACCTTGCCTGTTACAGACTGTTCTCCAAAGGACGCAACATTGGTCCAGGTGGACGCATCTGCCGCTGTGCCCTTCGGTCCTACGATATACAGGTTGCCCCAGGTGACAATACCGAGCATTTTATACGGAGATTTTCCTGCCTCCGCAAGTTTCATGCCAAGGTTGCTCGGCGCCACGATAATGTCATACTCCGGATTCGGATTGACCAGTGCGGCCTGA
>JAFYGX010000230.1 GCA_017543025.1 Solobacterium sp. | reverse complement strand
GGAGAAATTAATAGAAAAACCGTGGAAATAAGCGCTAAATAATGCTGTATTCCCACGATAATTCACAGTTTTCAAACCCTGAACCCAATGTTATGCGATTATTAGGCTAAATTCATATGTACAGAAAAGGAAATGATTGTGATTAAAATATACCTTTTTCAAATTCGCACAATATGCGAACGCATTTCCTCTGATAACATTGACGTTTTCCGGGATCGTCAGCTCAGTCAATCCATTCCCGTTGAATGCATCAGGCCCAATAGAAACAACACGATTACCGTTTATCTCATTTGGAATGCTTACAGAAGACGCGCGTCCGTTATATTTTGTAATCGTTATCTCCCGTCCGGAACTAGTGTATTCATAATCACCATATGTTTCAGTTACCGTTTCTTCTTCCAGTTCTTCCTCAGCACTGACCGTCTCTTCTTCCGGTTCTTCGATTTCTTCCGTTTCGGTTACCGTCTCTTCTGTTTCTCCTGTGTCCTCCCCTTCTTCCTGTTCTTCTGTGATTTCAGAAGGCTCTTCCGCTTCCGGCAGCACATCTTCTTCCGCATGAATGGAAGTAACCAGATTGCTGCTCATCAGAAAAACACTCAGTAATAATGATAAAACCTTCTTCATATACCCCTTTTTCCTTTCTTCATATATTGTACCCCGATACATCGGATGTTTCCATATGCACTGCGAACAGTTATCCCCAATTTTCACATTGGTCAGAGGGTGCATTTTGTTTTTGGCTATACTTGCAATTTAGTGACCTGGCTGATCAGTGAAAGCTTGTTAATGCGGAATTATTATGTAGAGCTGCTATTTTGCGAATAGCCAATCATTTTCCGCTTTTGCATGTTTCTGGTTTTTGGTAAGTCACTTATTTGCATGTAAGTCCTTGTTTTTTTCTGTCTGTATTGTACCCCTTAATATAATCTTTTTTCTCATGCCCATGTTAAAAGCCCGGTTTCTGCCGGGCTGAACTTCTCTGATTCACTGCTGTATCTTCGTTTTATCCTGCCTGGAATACTGACAGAATCATTCTTTCACTGTATCCGCAAAATGAGTTTCTTCTGAAAGAATGATTATTTCCCGTTTCATTCCTTCCCGTTCCAGCAATAGGTACATACCTCATCTTCTGTAAGACCGGTTGCTTTGATCATATCATCGAGACGGTTGAAGGAAAGCGAAGAGAAGCCCATTTCATCTTTCATGAGATCAAGCATCTTGTGATAGCGGTCACTGTCCGGATTGGCGTAATCATCCAGGATCACACGTTCAACATCCTGCCCTTCTTCCTTGGCGATAATCCGTCTGGCAATCAGCTCCATGTCATCCGTAGAGCGGGAGAAGTTGATATATTTGCAGCCGAAGAGAATCGGCGGGCAGGCCGGCCGGACATGAACTTCCTTTGCGCCGCTTTCATACAGGAATTCACTGGTTTCCCGCAGCTGTGTTCCTCTCACGATCGAATCATCGATCAGCAGAAGCCGCTGATTTTCTACCAGCTCCGCAACCGGAATCAGCTTCATTTTGGCAATCAGATTCCGTTTTGACTGCAGCGCCGGCATAAAGGAACGGGGCCAGGTCGGCGTATATTTGATAAACGGCCTGGAATATGGCACATGGCTCTCATTGGAATAACCGATCGCATGCGCAATGCCGCTGTCCGGAACTCCTGCAACCACGTCAAGATCTTCTTCTGTCAGTCTGTCCCGCTGCGCCATGTATCTGCCGCAGTCATACCGCATCTTTTCAACCGTCGTTCCTTCATAGCAGCTGGGCGGATATCCGTAATACGTCCAGAGGAACGTACAGATCTTTTTCCGTTTTCCCGGAGCAGCGAGCTGTGTGCACGCATTTGGCGTAAGGATGACAATCTCCCCCGGTCCAAGCTCCTTGTAATGGGTATAGCCGAGTTTTTCATAGGAGAATGATTCAAACGCTGCGCAATAGCCTTCTTCCTTGACTCCGATCTGAATCGGCGTACGGCCCAGCGCATCTCTTGCACAGTAGATTCCGTCCGGCGTAAGCATCATGATCGACATGGAACCATCAATCTTCTGCTGGGCATAGCGGATTCCGGCAATGATGTTATCCTGCTGGTTAATCAGCGCTGCGACAATCTCCGTTTTATTCAGATCGCCGCCGGAGTGTTCCATGAAATGGCTGGCACTTTTAAACAGCTCCTCTACAAGCTCGTCAAGATTATTGATTTTGCCGATTGTAACAATCGCATACGTCCCGTGATGCGAACGGACAAGCAGCGGCTGCGGATCATAATCAGAGATGATTCCGATCCCCATGTTGCCCTTCATTTCGGAGACGTCGTAGTTGAATTTTGTGCGAAACGGTGAGTTTTCAATGTTGTGAATAGCGCGGTTGAATCCATTTCTCCCGTATACCGCCATGCCTGCACGGCGGGTTCCCAGGTGAGAATGATAGTCTGTACCGTAAAACAGATCGAACAGACAATCTTCGTTTAAAGCTGCCGCAAAGTAACCGCTCATAGATTCTCCTCCCCTTTTAAACCGCTACATTATAAACGGATCGCGTCCGGTTCGGAAGCTAATTTTTCATCCTGTTTCAGAAAATTTTCACTCTGTCTGTTCAGCCCCCGAGAACATCATTCAGCCAATCAGTGATTCGGTTCCGATTTTCGTTGTTTTCAGAAACCAGATATATACGATCGTGCTCAGCGCCCAGGTAACCGGATAGATCCAGAATACAAGCCGGATATCATGAATCATGCCTCCGATCAGTGTCAGCACAGCTACCCGGACCGCACACCAGCACCCCAGCATGACCACAAGCGGAACATTCGGTCTGCCTGCGCCGCGCATCAGCGCACTTGCGACATGCGAGAAGCCAACCAGGCAGTAGAACGGCCCGCAGATCCGCATTCGCCCTGTACCGAACCCGATTACAGAGGGCGAGCGGCTGAAAAGAGAAATAATCTGCGGTGCAGCCGCAAACATGAAGAGACCGATTGCTTCAATCAGTACGACCGAGGTGATCAGAGAGAACCAGGCGCCTTTCTTTGCCCGGACATACGCACCGGCCCCGATATTCTGCGACACAAATGTGGTTACCGCGATTGAGAACGCCGTTACAAGCAGAAATGCAAATCCTTCTGCCCGGATCGAGGCTCCGATACCGGCAACCGCATCACTTCCGAACGAATTGATATAGGACTGGATCAGAACATTGGAGAGATCAACCACACAGTTCTGCATTGCGGAAGGAAACCCGTACCGCAGTATCGAAGAAAGATTATCCCCATCAAACGAAATCTCTGACAGAATCAGCTTTGTCGCATCCTTCGCCGACAGCAGCTGTCGCAGCACCAGAATCATACTGAAAGTCTGAGAGATGACTGTTGCGATGGCTGCACCCTCGACCCCCATGTGAAAGACGGAAATCAGAATCAGATCAAGCACAATATTCAGCAGCGAACTGATCACAAGATAGATCAGAGGGTGCTTGCTGTCGCCGGAAGCCTGAACGATACCGACCAGCATGTTATACATGACAACGGAAAAGCTTCCGCCGAAATAGATTCTCAGATACAGCACGGCCCGGAAAATGATATTCTCCGGAGTCCCCATCAGACGTAGCATATCATCCGCAAACAGTACTCCGATTCCCGTCGTCAGGATACTGATGACAATACCGCTGGCAACGGAAGTATGCACTGCCTTCGAAGTTTTCTTTTCATCTCCGGCTCCGATATGGCGTGATACCACTACCCCTGCTCCGGAAGAAAACCCGAGACAGAACCCGATGATCAGAAATACCAGCGAAGAGGTTGAGGTAACCGCTGCCAGAGATTCCGCGTCCAGATAGTTTCCGACAATCAGAGCATCTGCAGTGTTGTACATCTGCTGAAACAGCTGTCCGATCAGAATCGGAAACATGAACCGGATAATCTTTTTCCGGTAATCTCCATGGGTCAGAAGGCTGTCTTCTGTTTTGCGCTGTCGTTCTGTTTCACTCATACAGTTTGGAATCATAGCATAGTTTTCAATGAAACAGCGAAGAAAAAAGCACAGGTGCATACGCCTGTGCCAGGAACGGAAAACCCGTTTACATGAATGTCTTCGGTGCGTTGCTGTTGCCTTCCGGACCGATGTATTCATCGGATCCGAAACCGAGAAGAATACGGAACAGCGGCTCAAATAAGAACAGACCAACCATGAAGCCGGTGGATTTGCCGAATGCCTTTGCGAGATTCTTCGCTTTGAGGAAATTGAAGATGATAACAACGATTCCGGCAATCAGTCCGACAATGGTGAGTGCTGTCGACGGTGCAGCGACCACATGCTCTGCCACAACTTCGCCGTTCTGAATTGTCTGGGTCTGATAAATCCGATACGTATTAACCGCATTGCTGTAGTAAGACGAGATCATTGACACGACGATGAAAGCGATACCATATACGCCCTTCCACGCGATTTTGTAATCGGTATAGGTATTCAGGAACGGAATGATGGATTTCCACGGAGCTTCACCAGCCTTCTCGAAGATTTTCCAGTTGCCGATCACAGTCAGCACATACCAGACAGCGGATGCGGCAACAATCACTGCAGATCCGATTGCCAGCGATGACAATAAAAACAAATACATAAAATACTATTCCCCTTTCCCGGCTTTTTTTGCCGGATATGGGATATTATAATACGCATTCCTATGGTTTGCAGAATTTTGTGTGTTTCAGAAGATCCCTGTGCCGTTGTCATCTATTAATTCCGTACTTCTGTTCTGCATCTTGCATCTCTTTCTCCTGCGGGGCTTCGATCCGTTCGGAACGATGTGATGGTTCATTCCTCATTGTCCTGCCCTGCACATCATCCATCATCTTTTCTGATCTTTTCTGATCTTTTCTTCGGGCCGTTTTGCTCTGCGTGGTAGTATGGGGGTTGGAGAATACTGTTTATGAATCTTGATGAACTGAAACTTGCAGAACTGTGGGAGTACATTGAAGGAGGCTTTCTGTTTCTAGATGAGACATCTGAAAACGAAGTGCCTTCCCTTCCGCTTGCCCGCAGCGAACTGAATTATTATCTTGTATCACTGTCACCGCTTGATACCCGGACCCAGTCTCTGATTTCCCGCCTGCATATCGGCAGAGAATCCACTCCGTTCCACGAAGTGCCGGAGTCTTTGAAACGGATGCTGGAAGCAGATATCCGGACGCTGAAAGAAGACCCTGCGGAGTTTGATGAATCCTATGGTTCGATCGCAATGGCCGCTTTCTATCAGAAAGCCGCAGACTATCTGCAGGCGGATTCTTACGTACCTGCCGCAATGCGGAAAACCATCCGCAATACTGTCGCAGACGAGCTTCCGCGCGTGCAGATCTGCTTCTGACAGATTGATGCTTCTGTACCTGCGCAGAACCGGAAGGAGACCTTATGTCTGTGATACTTGTAAGCATGTGCCTGCTTGGCTGTCCCTGCCGCTATGATGGCGACAGCCGCAGAAATGAACGTGTACTGCGCCTGTCCGCAGCACATACCCTGATACCGGTATGCCCGGAACAGATGGGCGGCCTGCCGACGCCGCGCATTCCGGGCGAACGGCAGAATGACCGGGTTATTTCTGCGGAGGGAACAGATGTAACCCGACAGTTTCGCATCGGTGCCGAAACTGCATTTGCGATTGCGAAGCTCACCCGTGCAGAAGCGGCTGTACTCAAGGCGAACAGCCCTTCCTGCGGAAAAGGAACGATTTATGACGGCACCTTTACCGGCAATAAGAAAGCGGGAAACGGCGTAACAGCAGAACTGCTGCTGCAGAACGGGATCCCTGTTTATACCGAAGAGGAAGACTGGCCGTTTGAACAGCTATAATAAAGGACTGCAGCAGAGAACTGTCCATGCAGAAACCGGAGCTGAAGCCAGCTCCTTTTCTGTTGCGTTCCGCACGCGGTGAAAAAAAGTAACCTGCAATTCACTGCGAAATGGCTGCTGCGCTTATTATTGCATTGTTGGTCTGGCATATCTGGCCTATACCTTCTGTGTCCGGAATTCACCTTCAAAGTTGTTAATCTGGAACAGGCAATTGCTTGTTATCTCAAAAAACAGGCTGTATTTATGTGTTTCCGTGTTCATCTGAATCTTTTGCCCCAGCGGACGAACAGTATTCGGATTCAGGAGCTTAAAGTCAGAGATTACAACATCGTTTGGACAGATGATATTCTTACTCTGCCGCACTCTGCTGTCTTTCTGTCCGGGAAGCAGAACAGATATGATCGAGGGATCTCAGTGCACGTTCTCAACATAGGTCTGATCGACAGTATTATGACGAAAAAATATCGCTGCAGCCGACAGGGATCTCGCTGTACGTGAGTGTACGACACCCATGGCTGCGCAGTATCGTCGGTTAAAGCCCATCCAATGTCAATCACAGAGGCTGTGGCGATCATTCAAAGATCATGCGCGCAAACTATATTGAATGGCCTGCGTCACCCATTTGCATGTAAGTCTGACAGAAAAACCGATCCTCGAAAACCAGAATCATATGCGCATGTGCCCTGATGCTGTATGAAGCTGAAAGATAAACTGAACGATCGGATTATCTTTCAGTCCGGATTATGATCCGGATCCTGCGTTCTGTTTCCTTCTGCCGCAGCAGAAAAGACGGAACAGAACAATGCCAAGCAGAGCCAGAAAGCTGTTGAGCATCATTGCGATGCCGGTGCCGAAGCGTGCGATCAGCACCCCCATCGCCGGCGTGATGACAAGCGTAATGAGAAGCGAGGCCAGCAGATGCACTGAGGCAAGAGCGGTTGCGATCTCAGAAGGATCCGTGTGTTCTTTGATAAACTTCATCTTTCCGGGTTCAAGCAGCGGAAACGATACTGCCTGAAGCGCACAGCAGGCCATCATTGCCGGAATTGACCCGGCACTGCCGAAGAGGAATCCTTTCAGAAAAAACCCGAACAGCCCCGCCATCAGGATTGTTCCTGTATCAAACCGCCTGGCGATGTGAACAAATTCTGCCATGACAGCAAATTCAATCACTGCCCGCAGGAAATCAAAAAGACCGACATGAAACGCAGTTCCTCCGCGCTCCAGAAACAGCACGGAAATATAGCTGTCGGTGAAGTTCAGGACCGCTTCTCCCAGCGCAACGCTGATGGCAAACATCAGAATTGTCCGGGACCGGAACAGCCAGAATCTCTGCTTTGGTCTCTCCCGTTCTGCACCGGCAGGACGAATTCCGGGTTCCGGAATAAACCAGGCCGTCGCAACGATAATCAGCACAAGAATACTGATCACATACGGCGCTGCCGCAAGTCCGAAGCGGGCAAGCACCCGTCCATATACCAGTCCGGTCACCGCAAATGATATGGAGCCGAAGGCTCTCGCCCCGGCATAATCCATTCCCGGATGCTCGGAGGAAAGTTTGAGCACCCAGCCGTCCGCTGCCCCCATCAGTACTCCGGACGCTCCGGCGGTAAGACACGCATACAGTCCTGCCCGGATCATCCGTTCTCCGTTCCATCCGAAGAACGCCCATACGCCCGCAAGCATGGAAACGGAAAGCACCGTAAAGAGAAGATGACACTTTGCCTTGTCGATAAGGATCCCGGACAATGGCCGCAGCAGAAGAAGCACAAGATTCTGCAGAACCAGAAAACCGGCAATCTCGGATGGAGTATACCCGGCCAGCAGAAGATGTGCTGAGGTCATCATCATGGACGGATACACCAGTACGTAATACAGTGAATATAATATCCGGCATTTCCAGTAGAGCTGCTTCATTTCTTCCTCCCCCTCCCGTCAGGATACCTGTCTAATACTATAGTACGTTCAGGCATCATTCATGGTTGGATATACTTCCACCACTTACACTGACGCTGCCTCCCTGAGGGGGATTCCCGTTCAAGAACTCTATCGTGTTCAGATAACCCGAGCTGATCGGATTCCCTGTGCCGCATTCTTCTTTCATGGTCAGAAAACAGGTCGGCCTGCCGAAAGAAGAATAACTCGCTTCAGGCGCTATAGAAATGATTAAGCATTATATTCAGCATCAGGGGAAAGAAGGAAACCGGGCTTACTCCTCCTAAACGCTTCGCGTTATGGAAGGAGCATGCGCCCGGCTTGAGTCAAAGACAGAAGGATTCTCTTTCATGAGTCTGGTGTACTCGCCCTGTGTGGTTTCATGGGAATCCATGAAGAAGGAAGCGACCCTGCCCTCATGCAGGGTCTCATCCCCGATCCGCCAGTTTTCCGTATCCGGACTCCCCATCCGAAACGAACCGCCTTCAATGCGTACAAAGCCATCCTCGATAGCCGCATTATTATCCGGTTTCGAAGCCTGCTGCGGCGCAGCGCTCTCCGCAGGTACAGAAGCCGATTCCTGCGGCTGGGACCAGCCGTCATTTCCGAACGAGGATAGCCCGTCTTCGGGCGGGAAAACAAGCGCCAGTCCTCCGCCGAGGATGACTGACACCGCCATCGCTACGGCCGGAAAGAGTATATTCTTTTTTGTTTTCGCTGTCTGAACAGTGCTCATACAGATCCGTGCAGTCTCTGTTCCGATCAGTGCCCAGAATCCCAGCATCAGCAGGTTTTCCAGAAACACCTGCCAGCCGGCTTTCGCATAATCCAGAAATGCGAACGGCACACGGAAGAACAGATAGTTCGGCATTCCGTTTTTCAGAAACAGATACAGGCCGATTCCGCCGATACATGCGGAGATGCAGGTCAGGATCTGTTTCTGCCGATCGTTCAGCTTCCATCCGGCAATCATCGTCGGGATATGCATGCCAAGGTGCAGTCCCATCAGCACGAAAGCCCAGTGCGACATGGAAAGATGCATGCGCCGGACAAAGGAAACAGGTGCCATGCCGTAAAGAAACGGCACGGCATAGCTGCTCATGGACAAGCCGCAGAAGGCAGTCAGCGCAAAACATGCAAGCAGAAGGATATTCAGAACAGATGTCACGGTGCGGTAAGGATTGTATTTTCCCTTAAACAGTACGCCATACCACTTCCGGTTCAGAATCTGATGCAGGAAAACAACTGCTGTCATGCCCGCACCGATCCATTCGTGCGCCATTTCTCCTGTTACCTGATAGGCCATGAGGAACAGAAGAAGAACGGTCATGACCGCATCCACGATCCTCTTTACAGTATTGTTCATTTTCACATCAGCCATGATTCCTTCTCCCTGTTCCTCTCTTTTTTACTTCATCGAATCAATCCAGGACTGCAGATCCGCTTCGGATACATTTCCGCTGAAGCGTTTTCCCTCAAGCCAGGTGCCGGACCCCGCCAGCGCTTCCATATTGGTGCCGCTGTGTCCGATGCCGCTGCTTCCGGAGGTGCAGAACGGAATCACCGTAATGCCGTCAAAGCTGTATTTCTCAGCAAACGTATCCAGGATCCGCGGTTCTTCTCCCCACCAGATCGGAAAGCCGAGATAAATGGTCGTATAGCCTTCCAGGGAGAGGTCTTCGCTGCCGATTGCCGGGCGGACATTTTTATCATTCTGCTCTTTTGTGGAGCGGCTGCTGCTGTCGTTATAATTCAGATCATCGTCACTGTAGGGCTCCGCTGCCAGGATTTCATAAAGCGTGCCGCCGGTCAGGGATGCGATCTTCTCAGCAACTCCCCTGGTCGTACCGGTAGCGGAAAAGTATGCGACCAGCACATCGGAATGTGATGCTGATTCTGTTTCCTTCCCAGCCGCTTCCGGTTCTGCGGTGTTTGCAGGTTCAGATGATTCTTTCTGCTCCTCTGCCGGCGTCTCCGTCGTTTTCACTTCGCTCTGCGCTTTACTGCCGCAGGCCGCAAGGGACATCATCAGAAAAAAAGTCATGATGATTGAAAGGATTCTTTTCATTGGTTCTTCAAGCCTCCGTTTATTTTGTTTGATTCTCTTTTTTTCCTGTTCTTCAGAAACTGTGTTCCCTCAGCCAGGCAACGGCATTCTCCACCGTTTTCGTAATATCTCTGCCGTCCCCGGCAATCACTTTCTGCGTTTCAAGACCGGCACGAAAATCCACATGTTCTGCCTCCGCAAAGGCGTTTTTCAGGTAATTGTTATCATCTGAAAAGCCGGGATCCGGCTGGATCTGACAGATGCTGTAAGCCTGCAGGATCGCACTGACGGGAACGCCATGGTACAGCAGGTTTCTGTACGAATCGATCTCACTCTGCGGGATCGGTGCACTCTGCCGGTAGATTTGCATGGCTTTTGCCAGTACGGCTCTGTCTTCTTCCGTCAGTTTCTCTGCCGCATTGCTTACGGCGGTATTTTCCTTCACCTGCCGGAGCGTGCTCATGCCGGAAAGAACCGCGATCGCATCGTCCAGATCAAGACAGAACCGCAGCGACCAGGAAGCGATGCTCCAATCCGGATGAGCTGCTTTCAGAAGGCGTTCCGCTTCTTCGGGAAGCCTTGCAAGCCCGCCGCCTTTGACCGCCTCCATAATGATGACTTTGCGGCCGTGTCTGCGGATCACATCGCAGCAGAGGCCGCCCTGCACAAGCTCACTGTCCCAGTCGATCGGATTCAGGGCAATCTGCACGAATTCGATCTCCGGATGTTCCGTCAGCACCCGGTCCAGCAGCTTTGCGGAGGAGTGGAAGGAAATGCCAAGATGGCGTATCTTTCCGTCTTCTTTCCATTTTTCTGCATGTTCGAAGAGATGTGTTGTTTTTACAATCCCGCCCTTTCCGTCATATCCGTCGTAGTTTACATTCTGAATATTATGGAGAAGGTAGTAATCCACATAGTCCACTCCGAGATGATCCAGCTGACTCTGAAAAATCCCCTCGATCTTCTCCTCCGGAATCTCCATGAACGTCGGAAACTTCGTTGCGACCGTAAAGCTTTCCCGCGGGTGCCGTTCGACAAGAGCCCTGCGGGTCGCTTCCTCACTTCTGCCGTTGTGATATACAAAACTCGTATCGAAATAGGTACCGCCTGCTTCGAGAAAGGCATCCACCATATCATTCAGCTGCGCATAGTCAAAATCCGTCGGACCAGCAATCACCGGCAGCCGCATCATTCCAAAACCCAGGTTCTTCACGAATAGTTCTCCTTTACGATCTTTCAATCCGGTTATCCAAGCGCGTTGTAGTCTTCTTCCGCAACAGCTTCCAGCCATTCCGTACCGGTTTCCTCACCGGCCACTTCGACCGCAAGATGCGAAAACCAGGAATCCTTCGCGGCACCATGCCAGTGTTTTACATCCGCCGGAATGTTAATCACGGTGCCGGGTGTCATTTCAACCGGTTCCCTGCCCCATTCCTGGTAGTATCCTCTGCCGCCGACGCATATCAGCATCTGTCCGCCGCCGCTCTTCGCATGGTGGATATGCCAGTTATTGCGGCATCCCGGCTCAAAGGTCACATTGAAGACAGGAACCTGCTTCGAAGAGACAGGTGCGAGATAGCTCTGCCCTTTAAAGAACTCACCGTAGGGGTTCGGATTCCCGATCGGGAAGAAGATCGTGTTCTGATATCTGTCCTTTTCCGTCTCTGCCGGTTCATTTTCATTCCAGACTTCCTTTGCCAGCCGGAAAACAGCCCAGCCCTTCGGCCAGCCCGCATACATGGTCGTATGCGTGATGATGGCCGCGATTTCTTCCTTCGTTACACCGTGTGCTTGCATTCTGCAGATGATAGGTTAAAGAGGAATCCGTAATGCCGGATGCCATCAGGGATACAACCGTAATAATGCATTTTGTCTTTACATCGATTGCCTCTTCATTCCAGACTTCTCCGAAGAGCACGTCATCATTGAGATGCGCAAACATCGGAGCGAATTCTCCCAGCTGGTTTCTTCCGGCTGTCTGTACGATCTTTTCTGCCATTTCTGTATTCCTCACTTTCCGATCTTCTGGTCTCCTGTAGACCAGACGTGTGTTTCATTTGCGGCGGCAGGTTTGTTCTGTGCCATGACGCCTGCGAGTGCATGCGGCACATAAGGCTCTTCCAGATACTGAATCTCCTCTGATGTGAGATCAAGATCCACCGCTTTTGCGGCGCCTTCGATATGGTGAAGCTTCGTTGCGCCGACAACCGGAGATGTCACTCTGGAAAGCAGCCAGGCAAGAGAGACTTCCGTCATGGTTGCGCCGTGTTTTTCTGCCAGTTCTGCCACGCGTCCGATAATCACGTTATCCTGTGCTGCCGTGGCATCATATTTGAACTTTGCGTAGGCATCTTCCTCAGCCCGCTTCGTTCCGCCTTCTCCGGGCAGTCTTGAAAGCCGGCCGGAAGCCAGCGCACTGTAGGGGGTAAGTGCGATATTCTCTTCTCTGCAGTAAGGAACCATTTCCCTTTCCTCTTCACGGAAAATCAGATTGTAGTGCCCCTGAACGGAGACAAACTTCGCAAAGCCTTCCTTCTCTGCCAGAGCGTTCGCCTTGGCGATCTGCCAGGCAAAGCAGTTGGAAATGCCGATATATCTGGCCTTGCCTGCCTTCACGATCCGGTTCAGTCCTTCCATGATGTCTTCAGGCGGCGTCTGCCAGTCCCACATGTGATAGATATACAGATCCACATAATCCATGCCGAGATTCTCAAGACTCCGGTTGATCATGTTCTCAATGTGCTGCTGACCGCTGATGCCCTGCTCGATTTCTTCCGGTGTTCTCGGAAGGAACTTGGTGGCTACGACCACATCTTCCCGTTTCGCAAAATCCCGGAGGGCACGGCCGAGATACTGCTCGCTGGTGCCGCTCTGATAAGCGATAGCCGTATCAAAGAAGTTGACGCCCAGTTCCAGTCCGCGCTTTATGATTTCTCTTGTATGTTTCTCATCAATCGTCCAGCTGTGCTGCCCCCGTCCGGGATCACCGAACCCCATGCATCCCATACAGATGCGGGAAACATTCAGATCCGAATTGCCAAGTTTCGCATATTTCATAATTACAGAACCTCCTTCAGCCAGCGGCGGATCTCATCTTCATCCGGTCGGTTGATCTGCCTTCCTTCTGCCCACTTCACATCACTGCTGACATCCTTATGAAGAGCCGTATCGCTTCTGCCCATTCCGCTTCCGCCGGAAGTGCAGAAAGGAATGATCTTCTTTCCGGAAAAATCATAGCTTTCCAGAAATGTGTCAATGATCCGGGGAGCCACGCCCCACCAGATCGGATAGCCCAGGATCACCGTATCGCAGGAATCCATGTTCAGAGGATCTCCGCTGATCTCTGGTCTGGCAGAAGGATTGTTCATCTCAACGCTGCTGCGGCTCTTCTGATTCATCCAGTCCAGATCCTCGGCAGTATAGAGGTCCTTCGGAACGATCTCATAAAAATCCGCGCCGGCTGCACCTGCAATCGCTTCTCCGACTCTCTTTGTAACGCCGCTTGCAGAAAACACAGCGACCAGTATATTCTTCGTCATTCTGCTTTCTCCTTTTCTGATGCGGGCATCTTTGTGCCTGCACGGAATCAGTTCATCTTTCCGCAGTCACCGACCTTTTCTCCGGTCACGAAATACTCGTAGGTCGGAAACTCGAAGAGAACCGGCTTGAAGGTATGGTAGTCGATTCTGCCCTGTTCATTGAGCACAGACTCATCCGCATAGGTCGCAAGGATTCTGCAGATAAACTGATCGAAATTCTCCAGCTCATAGTTTCCGTCCACTTCGCATTCAATGGATACCTTTGCCTTATCGATCAGCGGTGCACCGTTTTCTCCCATCGTCCACGCAAAGGCTTCAGACTTATCTTCCTTATGGCCGCTGATGATTCCCATGCGGTCTGCTTCCTTCAGCCAGGATTTATCCACTACGTTGACGGAAAGCTTCTTATTTTCCCGGATTCCCCGGTTGATATAGTGCGCCTGTACCAGTGACACCATCAGATGACTGTGGGCAACAGTGCCCGCATGGGCGGCAAGCGTCCAGGTCGGTTTGTTATCCACCATTGCGCCGACCACAATAACCGGACACGGATACAGTGCAAGTGTCGCTCCGATATTTTTTTTGCTCATCTTATTTCATCTCCTTTTCCCAGAAACGGATCACATTCAGCTCCAGGCTGTCGGCCAGTTTCTCAAGTTCTTCTGTTTCTTCCGCAGTCAGTGCAACATTCATCGCCTTCACTGCATCCATTACCTGGTTTTCCTTCGTAACACCGATAATCGGCAATGTGCCTTTGGCAATCGCCCAGGCGACAGGAATCTGTGCTGTGCCGACGTCGTATTTATCCGCCAACTTCTTCAGCTCAGCGTTCAGGATCTCCAGTCTGTCCAGAATCGGATTGTAGGCTTCCGCTCTTGCGGAACCTTCCGGCATCGGATGCCGGGAGTCATATTTGCCGGAAAGCGCTCCCTGCTCCAGCACCATGTAGGCAAAGAATGTAATATCGTTTTCCCTGCAGTATTCCAGAATGCCGGAATCCTCGGAGGAACGGTTGATCAGGCTGTAATGGTTCTGCACAGCGGAGAGCTTCAGGCCATGTGCCTTCAGAATCGCATCTGCCTGACGGATCTCAGCAAGATTGTGGTTGGAGACGCCAAGAAGCGGAACATTGTCTTTGCCCTCGAAATACTTTGCCAGCTCTTCCGTCCAGTGCGGTGCATCCCAGACGTTGTGAATCCAGTAGATGTCGAACCGGTCAAGCTCCATCAGACGAAGCTGCATCTCGATCATGTCTGCCATGGCGGAAGGCCTGCTGTCTGCACATTGAGGCGTAAATTTATCAGAGACAAGGAAGCTGTCCCGGGGCAGTCCTTTCAGGAACCCCGCAAGCACCTTTTCGGAAGTTCCCATTCCGTAGGCGTATGCCGTATCCCAGAGATTCAGACCGTTTGCCATCGCCGTATCAAAGATCGGCTTCAGGCTGTCTGCCGTGAAGTTATTTCCGAATGTTCCGTCATTTCCCCATGCCCATGCGCCAAGCGCGATTTTCGGTAACTCTGTCATTGCTTTATTCTCCTTTTCCCTCTGTTTTCGAATCCTGTCTGGTTCTTATTCACCCAGCAGCCGGATCAGGCAGCTGTATGTGAGTTCATAAATGGTCTGATATACGTAATTGATACCTGCTTCCTTCATGGCTTCCCGCTGTTTTTCCGTGACGGCGGTGTACGGGTAGATCCCGAACATAAAGGGAAAGAAGATATAGATAAACTTCTGAATATCTGCCGGACGCATCTCAGGACAGAACTTTTCCACCAGCATGCACATCAGATGCAGGGAACGTCCGTAAGACTGTTTGAATGCCGTCAGCAGCTCCTGCCGGCTGTTCGCTTCCATATCGAAATTATTCATGGAGAGGAGCTTTAACAGCTGCTCGCGCCCTGCCAGGGATGCCGAGATCTTATCTGCCAGTTCTGCTTTCGTCAGTTTTTCGTTTCCGTTCAGAATGGCGGTCAGATCTTCATTCCAGCGATCGTATTCCCTCTGAAAGAGCGCCAGGAAGATTTCTTCCTTTGTTTCAAAGTAGTTATAAATCGTCGGACGGGAGAAGGATGTGATGGTTCCGATCTCCTTCAGCGTGATCTCCCGAAAGCTCATCGTCTGATAGAGCTGTTCACAGGCGTTGATGATTTCCTCCCTTTTCCGGGCAATTTGTTCCGATGTTACTTTTCTCATCTTTTGAGCCTCGCTATTTATTCTGACACTGTGTCAGCACAATTAATATACAAACATTCTGACATCGTGTCAATATATATTCGTTCTTTTCTGATTGTCGTTTTCTGCCGGTTCAATATCAGTCGCGATTTTCAGAACTCTTCCCGTAAACAGCCGTCTTACGCAGAAAAGATCCAGTCAGCTCTTCAGTAATCGAAGAATTGACCAGCTCTTTCCAAACGACTGAATATATTCCTGTATCCGTTCCGGATTGCAGTGTCACTGCGGTTCGGGTTCAGAGCGGACCCGAAACGAAAAAGATGATTCTCTTTATCGAGAACCACCTTTGTATGTTTGGTTATTTGCAGGCGTAGAAGCCAATGCCTTCATCTTTCCAGCCAATGCTCATGAGATGATCACGTTCCGCCTTACTGGAAGTGTAATGGTGATCTCCTGCATTTTCGTTGTACAGACGGTACATCGGGGTGTCTGATTTCTCTGCAGCCTTAAATCCAACCCTTCATACTTCCATCTGGTGCTGATCAGCGAGTTGCGCTCCTGAACATTTCCAGTGTAGAAGTGTTCTCCGGAATTCGGGTTATACATGCGGAACATATGCACTTTACCGGGTTCCGGAATCGGTTGTCACAGCAGAACATTTCCATTTATCGCAGAAACAAGAAGAAAACCGCATT
>JAFYGX010000229.1 GCA_017543025.1 Solobacterium sp. | reverse complement strand
CCGGTGTCCAAGTACCTCGGCTACCGCCTGTGTCCTTACTTCCAGCACTCTGAGGTTTGGCTTATCAAGGACTGCCCGCAGCACTTCCGCGATCGCTTCCGTATCTTTAAGAACCAGATTCATTAAAACATCATCCAGAAGGACCAGATCTTCAATCGGTTTAAAACATGATGGCATTTTAATACCTCCCTGATTTATCCATAGCCGGCAATTCTGAAAAACCCGAAAAAGAATTTCAGACGTTCCGGTCCAGGATATTCCGTCAGGTATTCCCGGAACCTTGAAGCCGAGCCGCTGAGTACAGAGCCGATGGCATATATGAATTGAATTCACGGATAAACGATATAACGGCAGATGAACTCTTCTGTTTATCGGATGAAATGGAACGTGTATGTCAGCTGTCTCTGCCGGCGTTTCTGATCAGAGAAAAGAAACATCGTACCACATTCCGAAAACCATGCATAAATACTTGCATTACCATTGCGTGCGTGTGAAAAAGTGTAAGGCGGACTTGAAGAAACCGAAATTGACCGGATTGAACGAACGATTTCCGCTTCAGAAAAATGAACAGCGCCGGGATATTCATTCGGAGTGTATTCAGAATGAAAAACCGGCACATATGTGGCCGGTCTCTGGAAAGAACATGCATTTTCTGAGTTCAGGAAATCCCTTCTTCAGACAGAATTTTCCGGATATCTGTATTCGGATATGCTTTCTGAATCCGTTCGATGATCCGTTCCGGCGGAAGGAATTCCTCAAGCGCACGATACATATTGAGAACACCTGCTCTGCGTTCCTGTTCTGCAGCCTCTTCCAATTCATCTTTAAACAGGCGACGAATCGTTTCTGACATAACCGGAAGACCCTCCCCTTTCTTGTAAAACTTCATGTTTTCCGCAATCTTCGGATTGATGATGTGATCCGGGTTCTTACACGTAAAATCATGAATCAGATCTCTGATCGCCTGCGAGCCTCCCGTTCCACTGTAGGAACAGTTGACATACAGACGGTACAGCTGATCATCGTACAGCTGGCTGTCCATTTCTCTGACCACCTGATCAATATGGTACACCGGCTGATTGCCGCCGAACACATCCTTCTCTGTGATGAAAATGAGGAAGGTTTCCGGCAGATCGTTCCATTTTGAACCCGGTTCGAGAATCTCCTTGTCCATCATGACCTGATGAAAGCGAACCCGTTTCGGGGCAGCTCCTTCGGAGTCTCTCTGTACTTCTATATTATAGCGGATCCCATCTTCATCTTCTGCAGTAATATCAAAACGTACTCCCCGGTGTCCAAGTACCTCGGCTACCGCCTGTGTCCTTACTTCCAGCACTCTGAGGTTTGGCTTATCAAGGACTGCCCGCAGCACTTCCGCGATCGCTTCCGTATCTTTAAGAACCAGATTCATCAAAACATCATCCAGAAGGACCAGATCTTCAATCGGTTTAAAACATGATGGCATTTTTATACCTCCCTGATTTATCCATAGCCGGCAATTCTGAAAAAACCGAAAAAGAATTTCAGACGTTTCGATCCAGGATATTCCGTCAGGTATTCCCGGAACCTTGAAGCCGAGCCGCTGAGTACAGAGCCGATGGCATATATGAATTGAATTCTCGGATAAACGATATAATGGCAGATGAACTCTTCTGTTTATCGGATGAAATGGAACGTGTATGTCAGCTGTCTCTGTCGGCGTTTCTGATCAGAGAAAAGAAACATCGTACCACATTCCGAAAACCATGCATAAATACTTGCATTACCATTGCGTGCGTCTGAAAATAATAGTGTTATGAAAGATAAAGGCAGCGGAAACAAACCATATCTTACCCCGTTTCTGACAGGACTTCTCGCAATCGGAAGCAGTGTCGGCTGGGGCTCGTTTGTCATGACAGGTACACTGTTTCTGCCGACAGCCGGCGCATACGGTACCATCATCGGTCTGTTTGCCGGTGCAGCGGTAATGTTTCTCATCGCAAAGAATTACCAGTATATGATGGATATCTACCCGGAAGCCGGCGGCACCTATGCGTTTGCCCGCAATGTGCTCGGGTATGATTACGGGTTTCTGGTTTCATGGTTTCTTTCGCTGGCGTACATTTCCATTCTCTGGGCGAATGCCACTTCACTCGAACTGTTTTCAAGATTTCTGTTCGGCAGTTTCTTTGAATTCGGGCCGCATTATACCGTAACCGGATTTGAGGTATATCTGTCTGAGATTCTTGTGATCTCCGGCATCATTTTTCTGTTTGCCTGGATTCATTTGCCTGGATTCTGACAAAAAGGAAGAAGCTGGCAATCTGGCTACTTGCTGTATTTGTAATCGTCTTTCTGATCACTGCATGTGTAATGACCGGCAGTGCAGTAAGCATTACCGCAGGCTCAGGCGTAACGCTGTTTTCCGATGTGATGCATCCCTCTGAGGCAGGTGCTGCGCATCATCTCGCTTGCCCCGTGGGCGTATATCGGATTTGAATCGGTGTCGCACTCCGTACCGGAATTTAAGTTTCAGGCAAAACGATCCCTGTCTGTGATCGGTATTGCGCTGCTTGCCGGAGCGCTGGTGTACAGCCTGCTGACCATTCTGTCAGCGTCCGTACCGGTAATCGGGCAATGGGAGCTGGACGCTGCCAAAGTGGAAGCGCTGAATCGGGTAGAAAATATACCGTCGTTTTATGCGGCCATCTCTCTGCTTGGCACAAAAGGCCAGGTACTGCTGGTCTGTTCGGTGCTTGGAGCTGTACTGAGCAGTCTCATCGGCATGCTGGTGGCGTCAAGCCGGCTGTATGCCGCGATGGCAGAGGACGGCATTCTGTCAAAGTGGTTTGCATACCGGAATCAGGAAGGAAATCCTTCCAATGCGATTCTGTTCTGTGCGGTCATCTCCTGTATCATTCTCGTGCTTGGCCGTACTGCGATTGAATGGGTTGTAGATATCACAACGCTGGGCGGAGCGATTGCCTACGGGCTTACCTCGTTCAGCGCATACAGGATTGCGGTACAGCGCGGCGATCAGAAAGAAAGAATCTTCGGCCTGCTGGGCATTCTGGTTTCTGTCTGGTTCGGCTTTACATTCATGTTTCCGTGAATTCTTGGCGGCGGCAGTCTTGCGCCGGAAACCTATCTGATCCTTACCGTATGGCTGGTGCTTGGCTTCCTGTTTTTCCGGTATATCCTTACCAGCGACAGACAGAACAAGTTCGGCAAATCCATTGTGGTATGGCTGGCGTTTCTGATGTTAACGTACGGCGCGTCGTTTAACTGGATCCGGGAACGGACGGCGTTCATGACCCGGGAGGTGGTAGACGAACTGGTGGCGTATTATTCACCGAACTGGAGCACGGCGGAGCGAACTGCGGCAGAAACCCTGTATCTGAATAATGAGATTGAAAAGATCAATCATTCTCTGACGGTGAGCAGTCTGCTGCAGCTGATCACGATGGGCGTGACTGCAGTTCTGCTGCTCAGCATTTACTCCATCATGCATAAGAAGGAACTGGAGTATGCAAGAGAGCTGGGCAATACAAAAGAAACCATGTACCGTGATCCGCTGACCGGCGTCAAAAGCAAGCATGCGTTTGCGGAGAAAAGCGAAGAACTCAATGATCTGATCGAACACCAGGAAATGCAGGACTTTGCGGTGGTGATCTGCGATGTCAATGATCTGAAGGTGATCAATGATAAGCACGGGCACAAATACGGCGATGAACATCTGAAGAAAGCAAGTACGACCATCTGCCGGATATACAAACACAGTCCGGTATTCCGGATCGGCGGAGATGAATTTCTGGTGATTCTGGAAGGAGAAGATTATACCCGGCGGAACGAATTGCTGGAAACACTGAAACAGACCAGTGAAGAAAACATACACATCGGACTGCAGGAAGCTGTGATTTCAGGCGGGATGTCAGATTACCGAAAGGATTCCGACAGCACGCTGGCGCAGATCATGGAGCGGGCAGATGTATGGATGTATGAAGAAAAGAAGCGTCTGAAACAGATGCGGATCGCAGAGACAGAAACGAAACTCTGAAGCCCCTCTTTCTGTTTCATCCTTAATCAGAATGTCCGGCCTGTACGCTGTTCCGCAAGAGCCGATCTTCTGCGGTATGATACGGATATACAGGAAGCTGTATTCTGCTGTTTCCTGATATCCGGAACGGTTCAGATGCCACAGCGCATTTTTCATTGTGGATGCGGAAAGCTGCCTGAATTCAATAATCAGAATAATCAGACAGAAACCGGAAACGGGAGCGATCGTCCGCTATACTTTACTTAATGAAAACAGGAATCAATATTACACTGGGAGAACTCCCGCTGCGTTATGAAACGCTCAATGAGCTGTATGAAGCGAGTGATCAGAACTTCTGTCTGAATCCGGTTTTTCTGCCGCTGGATGAGGATCGTACCAGAGCATATGTGCTTGCGGCGCGCACCGGCATGAACAACGGCTTTCGCTTTCTGGCGAAAGGAATTTACCGAAACAGAACCCTGATCGGAAAAGCAGAGCTTACCGTTTATGAAGACGGAATCGGTGAGATTGATCTTCTCATTGTTCAGAACGAATGCAGTAAAGGCTATGGCACAAGGGCATTGCAGGAGCTGATCACGCTGACCGAAGGAACTGTATGCAGCGGGTATTCTGCCTACGTCAGAGAAGACCATGAAGCGATGAAGGCGGTACTGCTTCATAACGGCTTTCATAAAAGCCGGATGTTCCGGGCAGAAGTGACAGGAATTTCAGGAAGACAGTATCAGGTCCGTGAAGTGATCGGAGCGGAATATCTTCGGGGAGGAAACGCATGAAACAGAAGAAACAGATACTTAACAGCATTCTGATCGGATGCCTGCTGGCAGGGGTTCTTGGCGGCTGTACGGGATACGAGACAGAAGTGAATGAAAACGGAATGCGGTTTTTTGTGAATACGTCCGGGAGAAAAGCGTTCATCGCAGATACCGAAGCAGATCCGGAAGAGCGGGTTGTCGAACTGCCTTCAAAGGTAAAGAAGGCAGAGATAACGTCAGTGGGAGGTTTTTTCGGTACTGGCGTACCATGTCCCTTCCGGGTGACGCTGAAAGGAGACTATCCGTTCAGCAGCACAGATCCTGCCGATTACGGAACGGCGCTTGTTTCGGAAGACGTTCCGGTAACCGTAGTGCTTTCGAAACCGATTGAAACTGTGAAGCTTCTGGACAGCGGCGGCTGTTACGGAAACCGGACGGACACCGGCTATGTACTGCTGAAGCGGCCGGTATTGCGCTTTGAAGCAGCAGAAAATGAAACCGTGCATGTCAGAGACGGACGCATATGCAATGAAGACGGAACGGTAAAAGAATGGCCGGCAGATGTCTATGGTGATACGGAAGCGATTGAAAAAACGCTGATTCAGAAGATCAGCGGGATGCGGTATATCGTTGAGGTGAATGAGCGGGAATCAGAGGTATGGGAGTTTTACGAGGCGTTTGACCGGATCTTTGTGCATATCAATTCGTACATGGAAGGAAGCGAATATATGTTTTCCGCACTGGAGCTGACGCCGGTGGAACCTGACGAGCTGAACAGCAGGGACGCAGATACGTTTGATGTGTCTGTAAAACAGTTTTCCATGTTTGCAATGGGAGGCACCTATACCGAACCGGATTATCCGTATTGCCGTATTACCGTAACGGAAGACGGGCTTGTATTAAACGGGCTGAATGAAACACGGCAGCCGGCAGACGGGGCTGAACGGTTTCTGAAAGCAGATCTGAGTCAGCCTTCGCAATACCCGGTATCCATGGAAGAGTATGAGCTGCGGTATGAAGAAACGGCCGGCAGAGAACCGCTGTTTAACCGGAAATGGTATGGGCTGACATCTCAGGTGCTCGAAAATGAGCGGCTGCTGGCAGATGTGTATCGGGATGGAACGGTGAATGTGCTTCTGAAAGACAGAGACAGCAGACTGACGATGCGCGGCTTTCTCACATGGAGCGGAGACCCGGACGATAACGATCTCTGCTTTTCGCTCCGGGTGACCGGCGGAACGACAGAGCCGATTACCGGAAAGATACATGTGGAAGTCAGTGAAGACGGCGAAATAACGGTTACTCCGATCGACGGATATGACGCAGAGCCTTTCATCACAGCGGATGAAACGTACATCACATTGCATCATGGTGAATAAGCGCCGGTGGAAGAAGAAGCTTCGCCGGTTTTTGAGAAGACTGAGAAAGGTAAAAAAGGAAGTCTGGATCACTGCCGGCGGGATTGCCTTTGCATTGATTCTGATCCTGATCGCATGGAACCGGCCAGCTGTAAATCCGGCGAAGTTTCAGCGCTATCAGAAGAAACTGCCGTGTGAAGAAATCGAAGTCTGTGCCGACAGCTCCGGCAAGACCTATGAAGATTACCGGATGATTACGGATCCGACGTCTGCTCAGTATCGGCTGATTCATGAAAGCCTGAAGATTGACCGCAAAACCGGCTTTCTGTATGACAGAGACGGGTTTCTTGCGGTTGCCCTTGGCTATCAGTTCGGCAAAGTCGGAAGCAGGTATTATGTGACGCTCGATACCGGAATCATTCTGCCGGTTATCAAGACCGATGAAAAAGATCCGAAAGATGCATCCGACGGATGTGCGGTGGATATCAACGGAACGGTACTGGAGTTTGTGATTGACGCGAAGGCCGCATTGCATTATTTCGGAACTATAACCAACGGGCTGATACTGGATGGAAATTATAACAACAGTCCGTATTTCAGAGGGAAGATTGCACGCATGGAACGGGTGACAGACAGAACAGAACCATAAATGGTCTGCTGTGAAGTGTAGCGAAGCTTACAGAAAGAAAAACAGGGGCCGGTTCATTAGTATCAGCCCCTGTTGATTCTTATTTCTTCAATGCGTCAAATGCCTGTTCGAAATCTGCAATCAGATCTTTCACGTCCTCGCATCCGGTAGAGATGCGGATCAGGTTGTTGTAAGCAGACTTCGGGAACATCAGCGTAACGACATCGCCAAGGCTGGTCGCTACCGGCGGGATCGCTGTCGCATCCGCAAACCGGCACATTTCTTCATACCCGCCTTTGAGGTGCACACACAGCATGCCTCCGTAAAGGCCGTTGAGAAACAGTTTCTCTGCCAGTGCATGCTGGGGGTGGGAGGCAAGACCCGGATAGGTGACATAATCCACTTCGTCTCTGGTTTCAAACCATTGTGCCAGAGCCATTGCATTCTCCGACTGCTGCTTAACCCGTAACGGCATGGTGCGCACACTTCGCAGTGCCAGCCAGGAATCAAACGGGCTGATATGCGAACCGAGGTTGTCATAGTAGAAGCGAACCCGGTCGATATCCTCCTTTCTGCCGGCTACGATGCCGCAGAGCGCATCACCATGGCCGACATAGTACTTTGTGGCAGAATGTACCACGAGGTCTGCACCCCAGTCGAGCGGGCGCATTACAATGGGCGAAAGAAAGGTATTGTCGACGATGAACCTGCAGCCGTTCCGGTGGGCAATCTCTGCAATTGCCGGAAGATCCGCAAGCTTCAGTTTCGGATTGGACAGCGCCTCCAGATAAATGACTCTGGTATTCGGGCGGATCGCTTCTTCGATATTCTTCAGATCGAGCACTTCCACCCGGGAGGTTTCGATTCCCTTTGACGGAAGGATGTCCGCAAACAGACTGGAAGTACACATGAAGGTGTCATCCGAGCAGATCACATGATCTCCGGCGTTCAGAAATGAAAGCAGGGAAGTGGAAATCGCTGCCATACCGCAGGCACAGATCACTGCATCTTCCGAATGCTCGAGGGCAATGACCTTCTTTTCCATTGCGGTGGTTGTCGGGTTGGTGGTCCGGCTGTAGATATAGAGATCCGGTTCCCACTGTGCACCGCGGGCAAGCATTTCATCATACTGCTCTGCGGATTCATAACCATAGGAAGATGTTTCATAAATCGGCGTGTTTAACGCTCTGGTAACGGGGTCCGGCCCTTCGCCGCACTTGATGGCACGGGTCGCGAGCTCCATCTTTGAAAAATCAGTATCATATCGGCTCATGATCAGTTTCCTCTTCTGCTGTACAGGAAATGGGTACGTACGTTTCTTTTCTGTTTCCTGCAGCTCTGTCTGTCTCTTATTTATCACAGGTAAAACCGCATTACAAGAAGGGAAGAGCCGGAGACCAGAGTACTATTGAAAAGGATGGAAACAGGTACCGCAGTAAATGATAAAACCATCATTTACAGTCAAAACGGCAAGCAGAATCACATCAGAAAACAGATCACAGCAGCATAGCCCGTGAACCGGAACCCAATGCCTTTCCGGCTGATAAGAAACATCCGCGCAGTCATTCTGCAGGGATGCCATACTGCTATATGCAGCCATACCCGCTGCATACAGACACAGATCCGCAATCTTACAGTGCAGACCGGCAGCGAGGGAAACAGAACAAAATCCGATCAACAGTGAACGGATCGCAATGAGAGAAAGAAAATAAAATTACAGTGTCTTCTCGACACAGAATATCTAAGATACTTCACATAACTACTTGCTTGTCATAATGTATATGAGGATTCCAGGATAAATCTCTTCCGAATGTATGAATGGAAGCGATCATACCAAAAACATTTGCTTTTTCAAAGTTGCGAAAAAGATAGTAGTTATCTTTGTCATTGCGAATTTTACCGGACTTCCCTCGCTT
>JAFYGX010000228.1 GCA_017543025.1 Solobacterium sp. | reverse complement strand
GTGACATACTCCCACCACCTACGCTGACGCTTAGAGGTGGGGGCTTCTCGGTCAAGAACGCCAACGCGTTCAGATAACCCGAGCTTATCGGATTCCCTGTGCCCCAGGGTACCATCTTTCTTTTCAGTTCATTACAGAAGCGCGATCCTGAGCGCTTCTGTTTTCAGATTCAGTGCTGCGTTGTGATCTCTGTCATGATGCGCTCCGCATACCGGACAATCCCACTCACGAACCTTAAGGTCTTTTGTTTCTGGATTCAGGCATCCGCACTCATGGCACATCTGACTTGATGGAAACATCTTGTCTGCTTTGATTACATGTTTTCCTGCCATCTCTGCTTTATAGGAAAGCATATTCACAAACATTCCCCAGCCATTGTCACTGACGCTCTTTCCAAAATGCAGGGACTGACTCATACCTTTCATATCAAGATTCTCGATCCCGATATAGTCATACCGTTCAATCAGTTTTCTTGATTCCTTATGGAGCCAGTCTGCTCTCTGATGCCGCACTTTCTCATGAAGGACCGCGACCCTATGCTTTTGTTTGTAATACCGGTTCGACTGTTTCTCTTTTCCCTTCACATACATCTTCGAGAGCTTCCGCTGTGCCTTCCTAAGCCGTTTCTCACTGTTTCTGAGGAAATGCGGCATTTCCGCACAGTACCCGTCACTGTCCACAAATAGTCCGCTCATGGCAAAATCAAGACCGATGGTCTTCTCTGTATCATTCTGTTCGATCACTTGGCTTTCGTATTCGTACAGAACGGATACGTAGTATTTACCGCTTGGCTCCTGTGTGACAGTAACGGACTTCAGTTTCCAGTTTTCCGGCGCAGTACGGTGCTTCTTTATCTTTATCTCTCCCAGCTTTGGCAAACGGATAGAATGATCAAAAACCATGATATTTCCGTTTACCAGATTCGTGGTATAGCTCTTCCTACTGTGACGCTTTGACTTGAAGTTGGGATACCCGGTCTTCTTATCCTTGAAGAATCGCTGAAATGCCTGTTTCAACTGAAACTGTACATTTGCCAGTGCCAGGGAATCTACTTCCTTCAGCCATTCATAGTCTCCCTTATACTGTGCCGGAGTAGGATACAATGCTTTGTGCTCTTTCTCGTAATATGCCATGATATCCGCAAGCATCTGATTCCAGATGAAACGGGCACAGCCGAATGTCTTCTGAAGAAGAACTGCCTGTACCTCATCTGGATATGCACGGTAGCGGTATGCGATATTACGTTTCATTGTTTTCCTTTTGCTTACTGTGATATTCCAACATGGACTTATCTATATTATTGCGATTTTTAGTGGCAAAAATTGTTCCACCAGAGAAATTCCGAATTCCGAATTCATCCCCGTCTTTACACTCCGTAGTAAGGTGGGGACTTCTTCGGATTTACGTTAAACACAGGCATTTGCCTGCCTCGGTTCAAAATCCCTTCACAGAAAAAACAGAACCTGCATCTGTTACAGATTCTGTTCCTGATTCTTAACAGGCGGCTTTCCGCTTACGATATTCCGTCACAATCTGATCTGCCACTTCATCGAATGTCATGGTTCCGGTATCAAACAGCAGATCGTAAGTGCTTCCGGCACCCCATTCGTTTCCGGTATGACTCTCGTAATACTTTTTCCGGTGCCTGTCCGTGCGAGTGACCAGTTTTACAGTCTTTCCAAGCGGGAGGTTTTCCAGCTCCATCTTCCGCTTCACCCGCTGATCAAACGGCGCCTGGATAAAGACCGACAGCACATCGATTTCTTCCTGCTTCAGCACAGCATCCGCGCATCTGCCTACGATAATGCAGTCACCGGCTTTCGCCAGATCTTTAATCACCATGGACTGCAGATCAAACAGGACATCCCCTGCCGGCTTGGTCCTGTTGACCTTCTCATTTCCTTCATGCATGGTGCGGAACAGAAATGGATTGACCGGCCGTTCATCTTCCGGGCGGAGGATCTCTTCCCGGACTTCTCCCTTTCCGCAGGCGAGCGTGATCATTTCCTCGTCATACACTTTAAGTCCTGTTTTTGTTCCGGTGCGCAGTGCAATTTCATGTCCTCCGCTTCCGAACTGTCTCCCGATGCAAATGATTGTGTTTCGCATGTCTATTCCTCCAATGCGTTCTTTACGCGGTCTGGAATGGTATAAGTATCACTGTAGTCAATGGTTGAATCCGCATTGATTGATAATGGTATGGATTCATCCGGCAGCTCTGCAGCGCCGCTCAGCGTACAGTTGATCCGGGTGATCTTTCCGTTATTCAGTGCGATCAGGATCGATCCGCTGCTGAGATCGGTTAACAGATCAGAATGTTCCGCAAGGATCGCTTCCTTCACAGCAGTGATCGATGCTTCATCGAGTTTGATCGTAAAGATTTTTGCGGAATCTGCCGAAGATACATCAAACGAGCCGTTCATCGAAATTTCATACAGGAGCTCCGGAAGTATTCCGGTCTTTGCCAGACTGGCATGTGCATCATCTGCCGCAAGCAATTCCCCGTTTTCCGTGCACATGGCATGTTCGTTGAAATAGACGACCAGATTGCCCTTCTGTACGGACCGGATCGGATTCCCGTTATTGTAATTGCGGTGATACTGCAGCGTATCGTTCAGATTCACCAGATCCGCATCTGCACTGACGGTTACCCTCGCACTCATCGATTCGCTGTGGGTAAGCATTGCCCATCCGGACAGCAGTTCCATATAGTCTTTGGATAAAACCGTATCTGCCGGCCGGTTCTCGGCCACTGCCGTTTTTACTGCTTCCGGTACAGCCAGTGTATAGACAGACGGATCACGCGTTGTCAGCACACAATGCACATCATAAGCGGTCTTGTCTGCGTTTTTCAGAACACCTGCAGTATTCAGCTCGATACTGCTTAATGCCGCATTATGTTCACTTACGCTGACATCCACGGATTTGAGATCCGGCAGCTCATCCGCATATTCCGCCAGCAGAATCTTTAACAGCTCTTCAGCGCTGTCCTGCGAAGCAGTCAGACTGTATACCGTCTCATCGCCTTCCGCAGCAGTATGAATGCCTGCATGTTCAAAGATTTCGGATACCAGCACCGGCAGGCTGCCGTAATCCGGCGCCAGACTGCCGATCTCAAATGCTCTGCCGTTTTCGAGATACAGTTTGTTCTGACTGTAGTACAGAGACAGATCATTCATTGTTATGACAGTGATTCCGGATTCATCTTCCTGAATCAGGAAGGTTTCTTCGGTATCCTGATTGCCGACTTTCAGATGCAGTGAGCCTTCCATCGCCAGTGGTTTCGTATTCGTATATTCCCTAATCAGCTGGCAGGCTTTTAATCCGCCGGACGCAGCGGAATGCAGGAACCAGATGCCTGCACCAAGGACAGCGATGCCGAATACGGAAGCTGCAGCTACTGCAATCTGCAGTCTGCGATCCATCGCAATCCGGCTGCGAATGGCCTCATGTGTTTTCTTTCTGCGGTCTCTGGAATGACGCATGGCGATAATCAGTACGATCATCACAACGATGTATCCAAGCAGGGCATAGATCCACCAGCCCGGAATCGCACTCAGCACCGCAAGATCAGCTTCTGTGCCTTCCACTTCAAACACTGCATATCTTCCGACTTCATCGGAAGTAATACGATGCCAGCCGCCATCGGTTCTTAGATACATCTGATAGGTATCCGTAAGTGTTCCCGGCAGTAAATACCGCACTTCATGGAAGGAGGCTCCATCCTCCGGCATTGTCAGATGCCACTGTTCCAGCACATCATATGCGAGTCCTTTGCCCGGACTTCTGATGTACGAGACGATCGCATCCCATAACGAATTCCGGACTACTTTAAATGACGCACTGTCATGCGGTTCTGCCGTGACCGTCAGTTCCGCTTTGTTGTCAAAATGACCCTTTATGTAAAAGATCGAACGTCCGTTTGATCTGGACTCCGTGCTGGATAATGCCGTGAGATCAGAGCTGTAGACAGCAGTTACGACGGTATCCTGATGCAGACTGGTCAGATCCGTACGGTCATAATATGCATACATTCCGTCTTTCAGCGGGATTTCCGGCATATCTGCTTCCGTAAAAGAATCCCCATACTCAAAGTGAATTTCTTTTAATTCCTCATCATCTGCCACAAACTTCAGCGTGAAATCCCGAAATTTTGCCGGCAGTTCATAATTTTCCCGCAGGAACTCATAACTGACCGGTTCCGCTCTTCCCGCATAGCTTGCATTGTTAATACCGGAAAGATCATCGGAGACAAATACGTTATTCGTAAATGTTCCTGTATCGGTGCCTGCGATCGCACCATACGATTCTGTCGCATCGAGGATGCTGACCATCGAAATATTGGAATCAACGACACTGGAAGAACCGGAAACCGTGCCGGCTGTGCCTGCTCCGACAATGCCGCCGACTGCTGAGCCTCCGGACAGTCTGCACTTAACATAGTTGCCGCGAACGACTGCGGCGGCGATGCCGGCGATCCCGCCGACCTCATCCCCGCTTGCAGAACAGACATCCCCATAGCTTTCACAGTGAAGAATCAGACCAAGGTCCATTCGTCCCGCAATGCCGCCGATATCATTTCTTACCGTACGAACAACTCCGTCATTTACATCCCGTTCCAGTATGCATTTCAGTTCATACTGCTTCTTTGTCGATCCATCCAGCTCTGCGCTGATATCATCTTCCGGATCCGCCGTATACTCGATTCCCATCGCTCCGGCAATGCCGCCGACATTCAGGGCGCCTGACACTTCACCGAGGTTTGTACACGATTCAATCTTTCCAAGCAGAACCGCGTCCACATTGGAATCCGATGTATCCTGCACCCATTCTTCCGGATGCTGAAGATCATACAGGGCGTTGTTCAGTGTTGTTTCAATGGAAGTAATGGAATTTGTGATGCGGTTGGCATCTGCCACCAGTGCATCCGCCTTGCCGGCAACTTCCTGCCGCAGTACATCAGCCTGATCGCTTAATCCTGCCACCGACGCAATCAGATCACTGTTTGCGCTTTTCAGATCAATCTGCTGCAGAACACTGACTTCATCTTCCGCATGATCACGGAACGCTTCGGTGCGGGACCGGATTTCATCCACATCGACACGGTCTGCCAGATCCGATAGATTCAGATCCTGCAGTCTGGATTCAATCCCTTCCAGATCATCCTGACTGATTTCTGTCCTCTGATAGTCTGAAAGGTCTGCTAACGCATCTTTTGCATTAGCGACATAACCATTGATGGAATCGATCCGGTTACGCAGCTGTGCATCGGTTTCTTCCGCGTGGCTTTCCAGCGACTGCACGCTGGTTTCCAGTACTGACAGTTCACTGGACAGTGCTGCTGCAGCAGAAGCGGAAACATTCGCTGAGATATCCGGTTCTGCCTGACCGACAATGCCGCCGATATCTTTCCGTCCGAATACCTTCGCATAGTTGGTGCAGCCCAGCAAATGCCCGTCGGAGCGTCCGACAATACCGCCGGTGTTATAGCCAACCTGCGGATACCCGACTGTGCCTTTATTGCGGCACAGAATCACAGATCCATCCGAGTAGCCGGCAATCCCTCCCGTGTCGGAACGAACGATTCCGCTTTCCTGGGAAATCACCGATTTCGCATCCGGGGAGATGCCAAAGCTGATATTACCTGCGCTCAGTTCGGTATCATCCGCATCTGTATTGACATAGGCATTGTTCTCCGAACCGGTTATTGTGCCAAGGTTGTATCCGGCAATGCCTCCGGTCGTTGTCTGTCCATACAGCATTCCGCTGACTGAACCGTTCAGAATCATTCCGGATGCAGTGTTGATGCCGGCAATACCTCCGGTATTGCGGGTGCCTTTCACGGTTCCGGTGAAGGAGCAGGAACGGATAATGCCGTTATTGATACCGGCAATGCCGCCGGTATTCACCAGCGTTCCCTTTGGTGTGATGGTTGCGGAGACATTCAGGTTTTCCACTGCACCGTCTTTTGTGATGACCTGGAACAACCCTGCAGGAGAGGATTCCGCTGTTAACTGAATTCCGGAAACCGTATGTCCGTTTCCATTCAGGGTTCCGGCAAATACCGGAGCAGTGGAGAATGCTTCTTCGGAAAGATTGATATCCGCACGAAGTTCGAAGACTTTTCCGTAACTCCATGCATCATAATTGCACTGTTTCAGGAACGTCAGAAATTCTTCCGTATTCCCGATATAGATTACGTCTTCTGTATCTTCTTCTGCAGAAACAGCAAGCATCGTACAGAACAGTGAGAAGAACATCAGAACACTGAATAACACATTACGCAGTTTATTCATGGTGATCGCCTCCTTCCTGTTCCGTTGATTCTGTTTCTGCCGGTGGCTGTCCGGCTGTTTCCGTCTGTGCGTTGCCGGATACCAGCGTTACATTCACTTCCCCGTCAACCAGACCGTTGACATAGCCGTTTACCTTGCCGTTGATTGTTCCGCTGACAAATCCGTCAACTCGTGTCATGCCATGCGAAACGGTGTGTTCCTTCCGCTTCACTTCAAATGAAGTATGATCAATCAGTTTGTCTCCAACCAGCAGGATCTGAGGCAGTACAAACATAACAAGAATAATCGATATGATGGTTCCTCTTCCCAGGCACTGACCAATCCCGCAGATGGTCGCTTCCGAAGTCATGTTTCCGATCAGCATTCCGGATGCCGCAAGAATCGAACCGGAGGTAATGATTGTCGGGAATGCAAAGTTCATGGTTTCAATGATGGCCGTTCTCCGGTCAGACTGATTCTTGATCTCTTGATAGCGGGAACCGATTACGATTGCATAGTCGATATTGGCACCCATCTGAATCGAGCTGACAACCAGATAGCCCAGGAAGAACAATTGTGTGTTTGTGAAATACGGGAAAGAGAAGTTGATCATGATACTGCCTTCAATGACCAGAATGAGCAGCAGCGGCATGCCAACCGATTTGAATGTAAACAGAAGCACAACCAATACAATCAGTATTGATACTACCGTTACGACGGTGTTATCCACCGCAAAGGACTTCTTGAAGTCGTACTCATTTGTACTGTTGCCTGCCAGATAGACTTCACCTTTCCCATAGTACTTCTCCGCAATCGATTTCATCGTATTGAGGAATTCGTAGGTCGGATCTCCGCCTTCCGGCAGATTCAGATAAAACAGCATACGGTCATATTCTTCACCGGATAGCTGCACCTTTGCACTGTTCATCAGGATGTAAGCAGATTCCAGCTTCTCCTGTGTTTCTTCATCAAAGCTGATATAGCCTTTATGCATCTCATCACAGACAAACAGAAACATATCAATCAGCGGCACTTCATAATCTGAAATCCGTCCAAGCAGACGGCTGTAGTCTTCATCCTTAACCGCATAGGCAGAATAAAGAATCTGTGCTTCTTCATAGTCAATGCCGGCCAGTTCCGCAAACTCTCTTGGATTCAGCGCATCCGCAAGCTTATAACCGCCTAACGCATCTACACTGACCAGAGCGGTTGCACTGTCGACTTCTTCATACGTCATCAGTTCGTTATAGAGTTTCCGTTCGCTTTCGTACTCATTTCCCGGAACGATAACCGCAACCATATTCTTGGTATCAAAGGTTTTCGTAATGAGGTTTTCCGCAATCTGAATATCATTCAGCTTCGGAGTAACAATTCCTCCATATCCATAGGCATACGGACATAAGCCGGAGAAATAGTAGGCAAAGATCACAACGACCAGAAAGATCGGCGGAACGATTTTCCGTGTGCTGTAGTCAAATTTTCCGACAAACGGAATTTTCGGAATAAAGCTGCGATGCCCGGTGCGGTCCATGAGCGGGCCAAACAGCACAAGCAGACCAGGCATGACGATAAAGGTAGACAGCAGCGCAAAGAAGATCGACTTAATCAGGCAGATTGCCATATCCGGGCCAAGCCGGAACTGCATGAACATCATCGCCACTAGACCGCCGATGGTTGTCAGAGAAGAAGCTCCGATTTCCGGAATCGCTTTGGACAGTGCGGTAATGACCGCTTCCCTTATCGGTAGATTCTGGTGCTCTTCCTTGAACCGGTTGGAAAGAATAACCGCATAGTCCAGTGACAGCGCCAGCTGCAGGATGCTGGTAACAGAATTCGATACGAATGAGATCTTCCCCAGCACAAAGTTTGAGCCGAGGTTCAGTATCATCGCTGTGACGAATGTCAGGATCAGTACCGGAACTTCTGCATACGTCTCACTGGTAAAGGTAAGTACGATTACAATAATGACCGCAACATAGATCATGATGATGCTGACTTCATGATTAATAATGTCACCCTTGGAGTTTCCAAGATCCGTATCGATAAAGATGTCATATCCGGACAGACTTGTTTTAACCCGATCCAGTCCTTCCAGACATTTCTCATCGTCATCCGGATACCTAAATGTAATGGAATACAGCGCAGAAACATCCGCATAATGCTGCGCACTGTCATCAAAAGAAACAGACAGCACACCTTCCAGATCTTCAATCTGGTTCTTCAGAGCTTCTGCTTCGTCATACGTAACATTGGCTACCATGACATCTGCACTTCCGAAGGTAGTGAACTGTCCATCCATTACATTAAGCGCTTTTTTGGTATCTGATTCTTCCGGCAGAAATGAAGTCAGATCATTTTCCACTTCCACCCAGTTTCTTGATACAGCGGAAAATAAAAGACCGATCACAGTGACCAGAAAAATCAGATTTCGTTTATCAACGATCCAAGTCGCAAGTTTCACCATAAAACCTGCATCTGTTTGTTTTTCTTCCATAACTGTTCCCCCCCTGTATACCACGGAAAGGTATGGCCGAATTAATTGTAGTGCTAACTGTTTCGACCGCTTTTCTGCGGATGTTGAATTTAGACAAATCAGATCAATTGTCTACCTGTAATCATACACCGGAAGGGTTCGTTCAGAAACGGATCTTCCTGTTTTTGTTACGCTGCTGATCGTCATCTGCAAATGATGTCTGTTCCAGAACAGAAGAAAACCGTCCGTTAAGGACGGCCTTACATACGTATATGAACTGTTATTTCTGTTCTGTCTTAATCTTTTCAATCGTTTCCTGGCGAACCAGTTCCCGCACCTGCTTCAGGTAATCGGAGAATTCCACTTTGTCATCCGCATACGTTAGATTCAGTGAGAATTCATTCTCTGACCAGGTGTTCAGATCCGACTCATTATGGGAAATCAGCGCCTCCAGCGAATCCATTGCCTTGAAGATTTTCGCTTCAAGGGTTGTCCGTTCTCTCATTTCCTGATAAAAACGCTCTGACTACAAAGTCAGAGCGTCATTTCTAATTATGAGCAAAGTCTCGGATAACCTCAGACAGAGATGACTCTATTTCTGTCATCTCACATGCGATACAATCGGTTTCATACATATACAGGAAATCATCCGCATAGCGGACTGGGCCTTCTTCAAAGTAAATTCCGATGACCTTGATTCCCTTTTTACGTGCGTTCGAGATTGCCTGCTTTGTTGCTTCAACATCTCCCGGTGCTCCGTCGGAAAGAACGATGAGCATCTTTTTCCGTTCCGGTCGTTCGAGAAGTTCCCGCGCCGCAATGGCGATATCGAAGTTGTCTTCGTTTCCATATCCGCCGCGTCCGTGAACACCGAAGTTGATGCAACAGTTCTGGTGCAACCGTTCATCCCAGTCTTTAATGACTTCGTGGATAACTCCCTGACCATCTGCATCAAAGGCAACGATCTTCATAGGAAAGATATTCTTATAGGCTTCTTCCTGAATCGCTGCAGCACGACATTCTGCGATACGTTTACGGCCATGCTTCCCTCCGGTCGAACCGGAGTTGTCCAGCAGGATGTAGTAACAACAATCAGCTTTCTTCGACTTACCCTTCTTCATGAACACGCGCGTGTCATTGCGGGCAAGACGAGCAAGCTGTTTGCCGTCCAACATTCCATTACGCTTCAGTCTCTGATTCGGTTCTCGGAGACGCTCAAAATAACGTTCGGTTTCCCTGCGGAGAACATCCGCTCGCGCCTTGAGGTCAGCTGGCAGATCTATATCCAGTTTGTATGTCCGGCGCAGTTCCCGGAATTTGTTGCAGATGTCTTTGACATCCTCAGGATCCAGCGGCTGCGTCCTTGTGCATTCGCGCTTCTTGGAAAGGGTGTTGCTCTGAGCTACTGCCATTTGATTAACGCTGTCGATCATGGAAGAAATATTAGCCCCCACGGAATTTGCTGCTTCTTCCATTGCCTTAAGAAGTGCATCTTCCTCTGGTGTTCCGCTGAACTTCTGCGGTGTCTTTTGCACTGCCTGAGTGCACTCTGTTTCTTTTGATTCAGAATAATTCTCAACAGATCCGGATGACGCGCCGGAATTCGCTTCAGGATCGCCGGAGTTGGAACCGGCAGAATCCTTATTATCCTTATCAGATTCAGAACCAGCACTGCTGTTCTCCATAATTTCAGAGCCGGAGTTATCCTGTTCCTCTTCTTTGGGATGTTCACGCCGGATCTGGATACCACTGTTTCTGTCCTTTCCTTCCTTTGCCTTCTGCATCAGCCTGTCATATTCCTCATCAGGAAGCGTGACAACAAGGTTGCTGAAAGGAAGCGAGGATGGACTGTCATACGGATCAGTGTCATCATCTTCCGCATTCGTATCGACAAGGCCGTAATTGGCACTGTTTGCGATCGAGCTGAGAATAGACCGGATCAGTTCTTCCAGCTGTTTCATTACTTCTGCATCTGCCGTAGCCATTTTCACCGCGTCAAAAATGAGCGGCGCAAGTTTGCAGGAGATCTTACGGCATGCTTCAGCCATTCCCTTCGTGGATCTTGCAAGGTATCCTTCTGATATTTCCGGCATCAAATCATTTACCTGATCCATCAGAGGTGTTCCGGCATATGCAATCGTGAACCCGTTCTGATACGCCTGAAACTTTGCAAGACTCAGAATCTGCTGAAGAATGATCGTCAGGCGGAGCGAGGCGTTGTCTTCCGTTTCTGAATATTCCGGAAAATCCTGTTTCCCGGCTTTCCAGTTTTCACCCCGGCAGATGATACAGTCCTTTTTAAACCCTTCATCCTTGGATCGTTCAATGCGCTCGATCCTGCCGTCGCAAAGACTGTTGGCAATTCCGCTGATGATGGAATAGATCGCTTCATCTGCGATGTAGATTCCTTTCGAATAAAGCGTCTGTTTGAATGCTTCCACATCGGATGAAGAACGAAACCGCCGTGCGATTCCGAGTGATGATGCAATATACTCATAGACTGCACGGGAACCAGCCTCCACACCCCAGGAATAGGACTTCCCGGCTGTGTATTTAAGGTGGCAGATCTCATGGCGGATCGTGAATTTGACCCGCTCGATCAGTGCTGTTTCATCTTCGTTGATGAACACGCGATAACGTATTGCGACTCCTGTCACTCCGATATGGACTTCCCAGTCTCTTTTGTTTGCATAACTCTCTTTGCCATCCCAGTCAAAGATCATTTGGGTGGCGTGTTTCAGCGATGCTGTCTCCGTCGCGTACAGCACATACAGATAAGCCTGCATCTTCTGTACGGTACGGACAGCCCACTGGATATATTCATGGTCATTCATTATTTATTTGCCCTCCATTTGAAACAGGAAATGCGGGAAGAATATGATGTCCTTTCCTCCCGCAATGACCTGCCTATTACTTTGAAACGTATTTTCGCAACGTCTCATTAAGACTCATGCGCTCTTCGTTATCGCACGGTGTGATCACATGGTCCGTGATCTCCTGCCGAAGCGTTGTGCGCCTATCGCCGTAGATTCCTATGTTCGTAAGTGCGCGTACAAGGCCGCGGACGTTAAGACAGTCATCGCTGATCGTCATTCTTCCTGCGGATCCTGTTACAGCAGCCTGACATGCGTCATAGAACGCGGAAGACTGTGTGTAATAGATCTCATCAAGATCTTCTTTACCTTTCAGGCTAAGTTCATAGGAAACCGCAGATTTGAGCAGAGGCTTGATGCTCTTTGGCTGATCAAGTTCCAACGACGCGAACCGCGACTTTGTTGCTTCATTCAGATCGTTAGTTCCCTGATAACCGGGATTCATCGCCCCGAACATCATCGTGTTCCTTGAAAGCGGTACATCGCCCATTCCCGGGACTTCCCATGTGCTCATGGAATGATCCAGAATGCCATGGAACAACTCACCGATCAGGTTCGGATCTGCGAAATTGAATTCATCCAGAAAGAAAACTCCGCCATGCATGATCCACTTTGTGTACGCTTTGTACTCGTGGATGATTCGAACAGAAGCGCACTGTGCCTGAAGCTTTTTGAAGACGGCTTCAGACAGCAGAGTTTCTTTTTCTTCTTCTGTATAAGGGGTAGCCGGATCGCATGCGTGTCTTGCACGAATAATCTCGCAATTCACGATATCCTCAGCGCTCATCTGTGCTACTTTATCTGCGGCCTCATTGTCAGTCACCTGCGTGCTGACATAATCATCTTTTGTTTCGCCAAGACCAGCCGTGTGATACCGCAGCGGTTCACCGAGCAGCCATGCGATCGTTGTGACGAATGTGTTCTTTCCGGTGGCCTTCGGCCCCTTGAGCAGAACCGGATTGCCGCAGAGAACATTCCGCACACCGCGAAGCACAGTGCCGTTCAGTCCCGTTTTGTTGTGTTCTTCCAGCTTGGGATCAACATAAAGTGCTTTATGTCTGCATGCGCCCTCCACGCTATGCCAGTGATCGATCACATCAAGGATGTCTTCTTCAAAGAAGTAATTCCTGATCATGTATTCCACACGCTCTTTTGCGCAGTCTTCTGTAACGATACCTTCGGCAATTCTTGCGTTTATTGCCTTTTGTACCGTATCGGAAATAGCTGATGATACCGCATCCGTGATTCGGACCTCAGATGGGATTGTGATCGTTCCGATGATCCTGCCGCTTTCATCAAAGCCTTCCAGTAAGACCACCTCCTCACCTTTTTTGACTGCGGTATGCAGTTCTTCATCGTGTCTTGCGTCATTGCCAGAGTCATCAGTACACCGAAACTGTGTTCCGTACTGATTTGCGGGGATTGCCTCATCAATAAAGAAGCTGAGGCTTCCGCCAGAGGATGTCACGATCGTCTTGAACTTACCGCCGTTTTCTGCGATGAGTGCTTTTGCTTTTTCGGCTGCCGGATACAGCCCCGATGCTTTGATTATGATCCGGTAAGATTTTGTTTTCTCCATGTCTTTGCTCTCCAATAAAAAAAGAGGACGGCGAGATATTGCTGCTTCCCGCTGCCCTCTACAGTTATTCTGTGTTTTGCTTACGTTGGTCAGAACGGCAGATCGTCGCTCGTAATGTCGAGTTTGATCGGCGGTTCTTCTACCGACTGATTCTGCTGTGCTTCTGTGCTGCCATCATTGCCCGGCCGTCCGCTCAGAAGCTGTACGGATTCCGCCTGGACCATATAGCCATCCAGATACTTTCCATCATCTCCCTTCGTGGCCCATGTACGAAGACTTCCTGACAGACCGATACGCTGCCCCTTCGTCATGTACTGCGCCATCTTGGAAGCGTAGCCGCCAGCCGGAGACGAAAGACTGCACCGAATGAAAGACGTAGATTCTGTCCCATCCTTTTTGGTATAGCCGTCTTTCGATGCCAGCGTAAACAGCAGGCTGCTGCGGTTACCGGATTCTGTAAGCTTCGCGTCACCGGCAAGGATTCCGATGAGCGTAATACTGTTGATATCTTTCTTTGCCATGATGATTCCCTCCATGTCTTGATCCCCCTGCCTGATGGGGATGTCTTCCGTAATGGGACAAGTCCCGGAAGTTTTCCCCGTCAGGAGAAGGCATATTCAGTTTTTAAACGCATCACTCATGCATGCTGTATTCGGCACAGATAGAGCCAGTGAAACATAATGAACGAGTTATCAATTCGAAACGAGCATATCAGTCCCATCACAAAACGCATTGCGTCTGTTTGCCAAAATCAGCTGGCCTCCGCCATTCGGCGTTCAACTTCAGCGAAGATCCCGCTGAACATGATTGGAAGATGTGTTTCAGATAATTCATATAACGGATCCTGTTTAGAACCAATCCGCTTTACATACCCCTTTTCCCTTAAAGAATCCAATGCTCGTTATACGGTCCGAACAGTCTTGGAAATCTTTTTTGCAATCTCACTTCGAGAAGTCGCTGGGTTTCGTGTAAATAGCGACAATAGTCGATTCTGTTCCGTTCAAAGTGACATCCATAGTGACGCTAGGAATGTCACTTTGAATCCGCGGTCTATACAGTATGAATTTAAACTTCTTCCATACGGCGTTCGACTTCTGCGAAGATCCCGCCGAACAAACGGGGAAGAAATGTCTTGATCGCCAACTCTGTATAGTTGAACATTGCATAGCAGTCATCATAGGACATCGACACCGAGATACGGTTCTCCGGTGCGCCGTCAGGAATGAGTGCGCCTTTACCGCTCTCCTTCCCCGG
>JAFYGX010000227.1 GCA_017543025.1 Solobacterium sp. | reverse complement strand
TGGCAATGATGTTGAGGTTGTATTCTGCAACAACGACGCTATGGCTCTCGGCGCTCTGCAGGCTATCACAGATGCCGGACGTACCGTTGGCAAAGACATCTACCTCGTTGGTGTTGACGCTCTGACAGAAGTCTGCGAAGACGTTCTTGCCGGAACAATCACAGGTACTGTATTCAACGATCACATCGCGCAGTCCCATGGTGCTGCAGATGCAGCTGTCAACTTCCTCAAGGGTGCAGGCAACAAGTACTACATTGGCTGCGACTACGTGAAGGTAACAAAGGACAACGCTCAGTCCATCCTCGATTCTCTGGGATAATCACAGGTATCAGGCTACAACGGATGCGGGTGCAGAACGGATTTTGCACCCGCATTCTTCTTCTTTATCATCAAATACTAAATCATTTACGACGGAGGGTGAAATGGCGGAATACAAACTGGAATTAAAAGATGTCTGCAAGTCCTTCCCTGGTGTAAAAGCTCTGGATCATGTACAGCTTTCGATCCGTCCAGGATCCGTACATGCCCTGATGGGGGAGAACGGCGCAGGAAAATCCACACTTATGAAATGCCTCTTCGGCATCTATTCCATGGATGAAGGAGAGATTTACCTTGACGGTGTGAAAACTGAAATCAAGGATCCTGACGATGCAATGAAGAAGGGCGTCGCCATGGTGCATCAGGAGCTTCAGCCGGTTCCGGCCAGAAGCATTGCCGAAAACATGTACCTTGGCCGGTTCCCTGTCAAGAAATACGGACCGCTGCAGGTCATTGACCACGACAAGATGAATGAAGACTCCAAGCGCTGGCTTGCGGAACTCGGACTCGACTTTGATCCGAAGGCGCTGCTTGGAACCCTGTCCATCGGTCAGATGCAGTGCGTCGAAATCGCAAAAGCAGTCTCACATGATGCGAAAGTCATCATATTCGACGAGCCGACTTCTTCGCTTTCAGACAAGGAAGTTGACTTCCTGTTCAAGATCATGAATGATCTGCGCGACAAGGGATGCGCAATGATCTACATCTCGCACAAGATGGATGAAATCAAGCAGATCGCGGATGATATCACCGTCATGCGTGACGGTACCTATATCGGAACATGGCGGGCGGATGAGCTTACCACAGACCAGATCATTACGAAGATGGTCGGCCGTGAGCTTACCAATGTATATCCGGAACATCATCATGAAATCGGTGATGTGGTTCTTGAATGCGAACATGTTTCCTCGATTCATCCCCGTTCCTTCCAGGATGTATCCTTCAACCTGAGAAAAGGCGAGATCCTCGGTTTCGGCGGTCTCGTCGGAGCACAGCGTACCGAACTGATGGAAGGCATCTTCGGCATCCGTAACCTTTCCGGCGGAACCATCCGGGTTCACGGAAAGGAAGTGAAGATCAGAAAGCCGAAGGATGCGATGGACGCAGGTCTTGGAATGATTACCGAAGACCGGCGCGGCACCGGTATTCTCGGCTGTCTCTCCATCAAGGACAATGTCGGTGTAAGCGTATACAACAAGTATCTGAAGTTCGGCTTCGTTCTGGATCATCCGGCGATCAACAAGGTTGTGGATGACAGTATTGAAAAGCTCCGTATCAAGACTCCTTCCAAGGAACAGCACATCGCCAACCTTTCCGGAGGCAACCAGCAGAAGGTCATCGTATCCCGCTGGCTGGCAAATGACCCGGATATTCTGATCATGGATGAGCCTACCCGTGGCATCGACGTCGGTGCCAAGCATGAAATCTACGAAATCATGGAAGATCTTGCGCAGCAGGGCAAGGCGATCATCATGATTTCCTCGGAAATGCCTGAGCTGCTCGGTATGTCCGACCGTGTCTATGTCATGTGTGACGGTCATCTCCGCGGCGAGATCACAGATCCGGCGGATATGACGCAGGAAAAGGTAATGAGTTACGCTACGCAGTTCTGATGATGAGAGGATAGAATAATGGAAAAGTCTAAGAAATTTAATTTTAAGGAGTTCATGATCAACTACGGCGTGATCGTAGTCATGTTCATCCTTGTAATCTACACCGGATTAACATCCAAAAACTTCTTCACGCTGAATAACTTCGCCAACATTCTTGCCAACATGAGCTATCGTGTCGTCATCGCGCTTGGTATTGCAGGATGCGTTATTACCGGCGGATGCGACCTCTCTGCAGGCCGTATGATCGGTTTCTCTGCCTGCCTTGCCGGTACGCTGGTACAGAAGATCGATTACGCAGGCAAATTCTTCCCCGGCATGGCTCCGCTGAACCCGTGGCTTGTTCTGCTGATCGTTATGGTTGTTGCGGCGTTCTTCGGCTCCATCACCGGTTTCTTCATCGCTTACCTGAGTGTTCCTCCGTTCATCGCAACTCTGGCGATGATGGAGATCATCTACGGTCTCGGTCTGATCTATACCGGTGCTACTCCGCTCGGCGGCTATACGCCGGCTTATACCGGCATCTCATCGAAGATACTTGGGGTCTCCGGTCTTGTCTGGATCGCATTGATCATGTCCGGCATCACATGGTTCATCTTCAACATGACGCGTCATGGCAAATACATGTATGCGATCGGCGGAAACAAGCAGGCTGCTGAGGTTGCCGGCGTTCCGGTTAACCAGACAATGGTCATCATCTATGCTAAGGCTGCCGCATTCTATGCACTGGCAGGCTTCATGATCGGTGCGAAAGCCGGCGGTGCTTCCGTCAATACCGGTCTTGGCTACGAGATGGAAGCGATCGCTGCCTGCGCACTCGGCGGCGTCTCCGTTACCGGCGGCCGCGGTAAGGTCAGTTCTGCGCTGATCGGCGTTGCGGTCCTTGAGCTTCTGAAAGTTGCGCTGCAGTACCTCGGCGTTGACGCAAACGCACAGTATATTGCCATCGGTATCGTTATCTTCATCGCGATTACCCTCGATATTCAGAAGTACGTTCAGAAGAAGTAATCGGTTTTCCGGACGGACGAATCATTGTAAAATTAGGGCTGAGAAGTTCAGCCCTTTTTTATTGAGCTTCCGGAGGTGACGACAATGGAAATGGAACAGGTCATGAATCAGGCCGGAATTCCGATTCTGCTTTCTGTAATCGGTTTTTATTATGCCTGGCGGCTGTTATATATGAAGGATCTTGAATGTATCCGGGGGAAGGACAAACCGCCGGTACGGAAGAAAATACATGACGAGTATGCCAGGGAAGCGGGCAGACTGATTCTGATCTTTTCGATTGGCGTTGTTGTCAATGCACTGCTTCTGTTTGTGAATATCTATGCGGCGCTTGCGGAGATCCTGGCAGTCACGGTCTATGTGTTTGTCAGCTGGCGCAGAATGGCAGCGAAGTATGAATAAGCGGTATAAGGTTATGCTGGTGGACGATGAAGAAGAAGCCGCGAAGGTGATCGCCCGCCGGATTGACTGGGATTCCATGGGCTTCAATCAGCCGTGTTACGCCGCAAACGGACTGGAAGCGCTGGAGATCGCAGAAGCGGTGCAGCCGGATGTGGTCATGACAGATATTCAGATGCCCTACATGGACGGTCTGGAGCTGGCACGGAGACTGAAGGAAAACTGGCCGAATATCCGGATTATTATCTTCTCCGGGTTTGATGAATTCGAATATGCCAAGGAGGCGGTCCGCCTGCAGGCCGAAGAATATATTCTCAAGCCGGTCAACAGCGAAGAACTGCAGAAGGTATTCGCAAGGATCCGGGCATCGCTTGATAAGGAACAGGAAGAGCGGCAGAATGTCCGGAAACTTGAAACCTATTATCAGGAAAGCCTGCCGCTGATGCAGGAAGGATTCTTTACCTCGCTTCTGGAGGGAAGGATTACCGGGCGGGAGTTTGAGCGGACCGTGCAGGATCTGCAGATCCCGGCCGACAGTCCCTGGTATACCGTCTGTGTGCTTCATACCAGCACTACGCATCTGCCGCCGGAAATGACGCCGCGTCTGCTTGCGCTCTCCGTGCGCAGGCTGGCGGAGGAGCGCCTGCTGCAGAACTGGAAGATCCGTTATGTGACGTATCTTTCCAATACGGTGATGATCGTGCCGATGAAACAGGAAGGAGACCTGCGGGAGCTGATTGATGAATGCGACAAATTCTGCCGGCTTGCGGCTTCGGTATGCAAAGCGGTTGTAACGATCGGAATCGGCAGTTCTGTAAGTGATCTGCGGGAGATCAGCTATTCCTATAACGGAGCCCGTTCCGCACTGAGCTATCGGGTAATCTACGGAACCGGGAAGGCGATCAGTATCCGTGAGATAGCGCCAAGCGAACAGGAAAACCCGGCAATGAACGAGGAAGAAGACCTGCGCGAAGTATTCAAGCGGGTGCGGCTGGAAAACGCTGATCAGCTGAAGGAAACGGTTGAGCGGTATATGGAGCGGCTGGATCAGATCAGCAGCGTCCAGGAGTACCGGTTTTTTGCAATGGAACTGGTTTCGGAAATCTATCGGTTTGCGAAGAACAACCGGCTGGATCTGAAGCAGGTGTTTCCGGAAGACGAGGATGTCTACCTGCTGGTGCAGCGGCTTGAAAAAGACGATTTCAGACAGTGGATGTGCGATATATGCCTGATCATGCAGGCGGGGCTTGCACAGAAGCGTCTGTCCAATACCAGATCCTTTGTCAGCAGTGCGGTTGAATATGTCAATGAGCATTATTCCGACAGGGAGCTGAGCGTGGAGAAGATCTGTTCGCATCTCGGCGTGAGCGCAGCGTATTTTTCGACGGTATTCCGCAGGGAAACCGGCAAGACATTTACCAATTTTCTGACGGATGTACGGATGAAGCGGGCGGTAGAGCTGCTGCTGGACCAGGATGAGAAAACCTATGTCATTGCGGAAGCGGTGGGCTACAGTGATCCGAACTATTTTTCCTATGTATTCAAGAAGCAGTTCGGGGTATCTCCCTCGAAATACAGACAGGGTATGCGGGCAGGGTGATCGGACAGATGAAAGGATTCCGCGGAAAAGATACAGAGCCGTTAAGCATCAATGTCATCATTCTGGTAAGCTTTACCATCATTACCGCAGCAGCGCTGATGATCATCGGTCTGGCTCTGTACAGCCAGTTTGCCTCAAGAACGAGAAGGCTGATGATCGAAAGCACAGAACAGCTGACCGAGCGGGCTTCGGTTTCGCTCGAAGACTGTCTTTACAGTATGCGCAGGCTTTCGGATGCGATGTATTACTCGATCATCAAGGACCGGGATTTTTCAGAGTCCGGCGTCGATTCCGAGATGAATCTGTTTTATGAGGCAAACAAGGATACGCTGATTTCGTTTGCGCTGTTTACGCCGGGCGGCAGTCTGGTTTCGGCAGCCCCGAGCGCAATCATGAAAAACGGGGTGGATGTGACGCGGGAGAGCTGGTTTATCAGCGCAAAGAATCAGGTGGAAAACCTCCATTTCTCGCTGCCGCATGTACAGAATCTGTTTGATGACGCCAATTACCGGTATTACTGGGTCATCTCGCTGAGCCGGGTCGTTGAGCTGACCTCCAACGGCGTGCCGCGTTCCGGAGTATTGCTGGTGGATATGAATTACAGCACGATCACGCAGATGCTGGATGACATCAATGAAGCGAATACGACCGGTCAGTATATCTATCTGACGGACAGCGACGGCACCATCATCTATCATCCGAATCAGATGCAGATCAAAGCGGGTCTGTTCCAGGAGAATAACGAAGCGCTGGCACACTATGAAGACGGTATCAATGAAGAGGTGTTCAGCGGGGAAAACAGGGTCATTATCATTGATACGATTGCCTATACCGGCTGGAAGCTGGTTTCAGTGATTCCGGCATCTTCCTTTACGCCGAGTCTTACCCGGATGCGGTACTTTGTGATCATGATTCTTGCGGTCATGGTTCTTGCGGTTCTGCTGGTCAACCGGATTGTTGCGGAACGGATCTCGCGGCCGGTGCGCAGACTGGACAGGGCGATCCGGAGTGCCGGTGAACATGATGTCATCGCAGATGAGGTATACCGGAACGGTTCGCTGGAACTCAATCATCTGGGGCAGACGCTTCAGGAGTATCAGATCCGGAATAACCAGCTGATGAAGGATGTGGTCAGAGAGCAGGAAGAGAAGCGGAAGAGCGAACTGGATGCACTGCAGTCGCAGATCAATCCGCACTTCCTCTACAATACGCTCGATTCCATAGTCTGGATGATTGAGGGGGATCACAGCAGGGATGCGATTCAGATGATCACCCAGCTGGCGAATATCTTCCGCATTTCGCTCTCCAAAGGACATACGATCATTCCGCTGGAGGATGAACTGAAACATGCGGAGAACTACATGAATATTCAGAAAGTCCGTTTCCGGAATTCGTTTTCCGTCCGGTTTGATACGGACCCTGCTCTGAACCGATACTCTACGGTCAAGCTGATCATTCAGCCGATTCTTGAAAACTCAATCTATTACGGCGTCAAGAATATGGATGAAGACGGCATGATCATCGTGCGGAACTGGCTTGATGAAAGCGATCTTTATATTTCAATCGAAGACAACGGATTCGGAATGCCGAAGGAAGTGGTGGAACATCTGCTGGATGAAGACCGCAGTCATGTCCGCTCGAAAGGAAGCGGAGTCGGGCTGTATAACGTGCATCAGCGGATCCGCCTGCGCTTTGGCGAGAAGTATGGTCTGATTATCGAAAGTGAACCGGATGTCGGAACCGTTGTGATCATCCGTCTTCCGGCGATTCCGTATTCCGAGGAAGTACGGAAAGAACTGGAAAAACCTGGAAGAGGGGAGGAACTGCGATGAAATGGGGACGGATCGGCAGTATCATTCTGGCACTGCTGCTGCTTCTGATTGTCGCAGTCGGCTATAACGGCTTCCGGATTGCGGAGGAAGAGGAGACTGTTCCGCTGCAGATCAGCGTGGTGGTAAACCATTCGACCGGCAGCCGCTGGACCAGATTTCAGGGCGGCCTTGAAGATGCGGCGGAGGATTATGGCGTCACGGTCAATTATGCAGTGACCGGCTCGATCTCCAGTCTGTATTTTCAGGAACGAATTGTCCGGCGGGAAGCGGAAGATGCCGATGGTCTTATTCTTCAGCTGGTGGATTCCGCAGAAGCAGCGGAACTGATCAATTCACTTTCCCGGGAAAAGGTTCTGATTCTGGTTGATACCGATGCGGCCTCGGAAGCAGGCGATGCCTGTTCCAGCGTGACGGCCGATAACCGGCTGGCAGGGCAGCTGCTTGCGGAGGCAGTTCGGGAAGACTTCGGAGAGCAGACTGCACAGCTTCGGGCCGGAATTCTGAGCGGAAATCGGAAGATGGATTCGATGCAGGAACGCCTGCAGTATTTTCTGAATGGCTTTGAAGAGCAGGGCGGCACAGTGGCATGGACGATTGCCAATGTGAGCCGGCTTGAGCAGATGAATGAAGAACAGCCGGTGAATCTCCTGATTGCGCTGGATAACGAATCGCTGGAAGCGGCGGTTGACGCAGCGGAAAACGGAACGCTGGATGCGGCAGTTTACGGCGTCGGCTGTTCGGACAAGACGATCTACTATCTGGATAAGGGAATGATCCGTGCAATGGTTGTGCCGGATGACTTCCTGATGGGCTATTATGCGGTCTCTAATGCGGTAGAACGGCTGCGGGCGCCGAACAGTCCGATGAAAAATAAGACTGTGACCTGCCGGCTGATCCGGCCGGATACGATTTATAACGAGGAGAGTGAAGCGCTCCTGTTTCCGATTATTAACTGAACAGAGGTGATGGGATGAGAAAGATTCTGTGCGCATTGCTGGGGGCAATTGTGTTCTGCGGCTGCCGGGAAGTGAAACCGGTCAGGGAGGAAAAGATCAAGATCGGCGTATCGGTCTATGACAGCTATGATACGTTCATCACGGAGCTGATGACGGATTTCAATTCTGCGGTTGCGGAGTATGAGAATATGACGGTCGAAGTATATAATGCGTCAAATTCACAGCAGACGCAGAACAAGCAGATGGAGACCATGCTGGACAACGGATGCGATGTGATATGCATCAACCTGGTTGACCGGACGAGTCCGAAAAAGATCATCGATCTTGCCAGAAAACATGATGTGCCGGTGATTTTCTTCAACCGGGAACTTGTCGAAGAGGATCTTCTGACCTGGGAAGAACTGTATTATGTCGGAGCAGATGCGGCAGAATCCGGAATCATGCAGGGAGAGATCGCAGCTGAGATTTTTCGGGATGAAGCGATGGATAAAAATAAGGACGGCGTGATTCAGTATATCGTGCTGGAGGGAGAAGCCGGCCATCAGGATGCGATTGTCCGCACGGAACGCTCGGTTGATACGCTGATAGAAGCAGGGTTTGAGGTGGACAAGATCGCTTCGGCGATCGCCAACTGGAGCCGTTCTCAGGCGCAGAGCCGGATGGCCTCCTTTATCGATGCATATGGCGAAGAGATTGAACTGGTGCTCGGCAATAACGACGACATGGCGCTCGGTGCGATCGACGCATACAGAGCAGCCGGGATCGGGGAGGAAGACTGGCCGGTCATCATCGGCATCGACGGCACGGAAGCGGGCCTTCAGGCGGTTGTCAGCGGGGAAATGGCCGGCACGGTGTTCAATGATCAGAAAGGGCAGGCCAAGGCAATGGCTTCGCTTGCCTATGCGCTGGCAGGAAAGAGAAGCCTCAGCGGAATGAATCTGAAAAACGGCAGGTATATCCGCCTGCCGTACAGTAAGGTTACAAGAGAAAATGTAAGTGATTATCTGGACTGAACTTCGCGCAGGATTGTTTCTCCGTCCGGAACCAGTTTTATGAACCGGTCCAGCAGAATGGCGCGGAGCGGGGCAAGCAATCCTTCCGCATGAACCCGCCCGGGAACGGTTTCTGTTACGGTTTCAATCTCATTCGCAAGACGCATGCATACATTGCGGTCGCCGACCGATCCCATACCGAATACGGCGGAGCGGTAAGAAGAACTTGTAAGACAGGTCCGGATCAGCGTATCGGAAAAATCCTTCCATTCTTCAAGCAGCAGCTCATCCGGTTCAGAAGAATCTGCGCACAGCGCGCGGATTTCTTTTTTTATGTCCCGTTCCGCCTGTTTCCTGAGCAGCCATCCTGCAGGTGCGTTATCTGCGGTTTTCAGCATCATCCATGCATAAAGAAAGCGATCGGCAAACGAAGCGGTGAACCGTTTGTGAAACAGCTCCAGCCGCCGCTGATCCGCTCTGGAATCCGGATGGGTCCTGAGCTGTTCTCTCAGCGCAGCCAGCCGTTCTTCCGGTTTCAGTTCATAGTAATGAGACGGCCAGTCCGTCAGCCAGTCTTCCCTGCATACCGCATTGAGCTTCATATGCAGAAATTATAGCAAAAAAGAAGATCATCCCGGTGAAACCATACGGATCATCTTCTTCTGTGTTCAGTCTTCCAGTGCAGCGACGAACGACTTTGTGATCTGCAGCGGGCGGGTGATTGCACCGCCGACCACAACGGTCCAGGCGCCCATATCCATCGCATGCCGCAGCATTTCCGGTGTGGAGATGTTTCCTTCGGCGACGACCGGTTTGCCGCAATGGCGGATCAGATGCTTGATCATAGGATAGGGCGGAACCTTTGTGCCCTTTGTGTATTCGGTATAGCCGGCAAGGGTTGTTCCGATCAGATCAAACCCGAGCTCGGCAGCCTTCATGCCTTCTTCAATACAGGAGCAGTCTGCCATGAACAGCTGATCCGGATACTTTGCCTTCACTTCACGGAAGAAATCTTCCAGTTCGATTCCGCCTGGCCGGGTGCGTTTTGTCGCATCCAGCGCAATGATCTCACAGCCGCATTCCATCAGCGCATCGACTTCCTTCATGGTCGGGGTGATATAGACATTTGGCGCATCGTCATATACCTTCTTGATGATGCCGATAATCGGAAGATCCACATTTTTCCGGATTTCCTCAATGTCCTCTACCGTGTTGGCGCGGATGCCGGCAGCTCCGCCAAGGAAAGCGGCGTAAGCCATGCGTCCCATGATGAAGCTGCTGTGCAGCGGTTCATCCGGAAGGGCCTGGCAGGAAACAATCAGTTTCCCTTCCACTTTTTTCAGGATTTCTTCATTTTTCTGATTCATCTGTTTTCTCCTTATTCTCTGATCTGACCAGTTCCGGTCACAATGTATTTATACGTGCAGAGCTCTTCCAGACCCATCGGGCCGCGGGCGTGGAGCTTCTGGGTAGAGATGCCCATCTCGCATCCGAGACCGAACTCCCCGCCGTCGGTAAACCTGGTGCTGGCGTTGACATAAACGCAGGCGCTGTCGATCGAGGCCGCAAACCGATCTGCGTGTTCCGGAGTGTCAGTGATGATTGCGTCACTGTGGTGGGTGCCGTGCGCATTGATGTGCTGAATCGCTTCTTCCAGTGAGGAAACGGCTTTTACCGCAAGAATGTAGTCGAGAAATTCGGTGTCAAAATCCTTCGGACCTGCAGGGGTGCCGTCAATGAAGCTGCGGCAGGTCTCATCCAGCCGCAGTTCGACCGGATGTGCGCCGCCAGAAAG
>JAFYGX010000226.1 GCA_017543025.1 Solobacterium sp. | reverse complement strand
GAATACCCAAACATCCTTGAACTGTTCAATTTTTGAGCTATCGTAATTTTCAATTCCCATTATTCAATCTCTCCCTTCATCAGATGACATGCTTCTTCTCGAGGATATGAGCGAGCTCGGTAGCTCTTTCCTTATCATCTCCCTCAAGAATTCTTCCGGCACCCTTAAGCGGCGGTGTGAACGAAATAAGGATGTTTGTCGGAGATCCCTGAAGACCGATCGTGTTCGGATCGATAAGCGGCTCATCCTTCAGTGTGTTGTAATCGAATACATCAACTGTCTTCTCATAGCAGCCGAAGATACCATATGTGCTCATGTAACGAGGAGTGTTGAGCTCCTTGATGCAGGTGATCAGGCACGGAGTCTTCATCTTGATGTTCATGAAGCCGTCCTCAAGCATACGCTTAACGATAACTGTGCCGTCGCCCTTCACTTCAATGTCGCCGGCATAGGTGATCTGCGGAAGATTCAGCTTCTCAGCGATCTGCGGTCCAACCTGTGCTGTATCACCATCGATAGCCTGACGTCCGCACATTACGATGTCGTCATCATTCAGGCCCATGTGCTGGATACCTGCAGCGATGATCTGGGAAGTAGCGAATGTATCGGAACCACCGAACTCACGTCCGGAGATCAGAACACCGCGGTCAGCGCCCATAGCGATCAGCTCACGAAGCATTCTCTCTGCCGGCGGCGGTCCCATGGTAACAACAACGACTTCGCAACCAGTCTCGTCCTTCAGCTTAAGAGCAGCCTCTACAGCATTCAGGTCATCCGGGTTGATGATGGTAAGCATAGAAGCACGGTCAAGAGTTCCGTCCGGCTTAACCGCAACCTTTCCTGAAGTATCAGGTACCTGTTTTACGCAAACGATAATTTTCATTATTTAAACTCCCCCTTACTTCTTCTTCTTAAGATTCATGCCGCCAGAGATGACCATCTTCATGACTTCGGATGTTCCCTCATAGATCTCGGTGATCTTAGCATCACGCATCATACGCTCAACCGGATACTCACGGCAGTAGCCGTATCCACCGAACAGCTGAACAGCGTCACGGGTTACCTGGTTAGCAACGTCAGAAGCGAAAAGCTTAGCCATAGCTGCAAGAGCGGAATAATCCTCGTGATTATCCTTAGCGATTGCTGCTCTCCATGTCATAAGACGTGCAGCATCAACCTTTGTCTGCATCTCTGCAAGCTTGAACTGGGTGTTCTGGAATGCAGCGATCGGCTTGCCGAACTGCTCACGAACCTTAACATACTCAATAGCCTCATTCAGTGCGCCCTGTGCAAGACCGACTGACTGAGCAGCGATACCGATACGGCCGCCGTCAAGAGCCTTCATGGCAATCTTGAATCCCTTGTTGACTTCGCCAAGGACTCTGTCCTTAGAAACGCGAACATCATCGTATGTTACGATACAGTTCTGTGCAGCGCGGATACCCATACGCTTAATGTTATCCTGTACGTGTACGCCCGGAGTTGTCTTCAGGTCAACGATGAAAGCGGTAAGTCCCTTGGAAACCGGAACTGTCTTGTCTGTAACAGCGAAAACGATGCAGGTATCAGCAAATGCTGAGTTGGTTGTGAAGATCTTGGAACCGTTGATGATGAAATCATCGCCGTCCTGAACAGCAACTGTCTGTGCGCCCTGAACATCGGAACCGGCGTTCGGCTCTGTAAGACCGAAGCAACCGAACTTGCTGCCGTCAATAAGCGGACGAAGGAACTTCTGCTTCTGCTCTTCGGTACCAAACTGATCGATCGGTGCGCAGCAAAGAGATGTATGAACGGAAATCGTAATGCCGCAGGAACCGTCCTGCTTGGAAACTTCTTCCATGCAAAGTGCATAGGTCAGATAGTCTCCGCCTGCTCCGCCGTATTCCTTGGAATAAGGAATGCCGAAGAAGCCATATCTCTGCATCTTGCCGAGAAGCTCCATGTCAAGCTGCTCTGTCTCGTCCATGTCATGAGCCAGAGGCTTGATTTCGGTCTCAGCAAATTTGCGGAATAATTCCTGCGCAAGCTGCTGCTCTCTGTTAAGTTTAAAATCCATAAATACCTCCAAAAATTAATGCTTTTCCGCCGGAAAAATACCGACGGAAAGAACCACATTGTTTTCTATGCTAATCTTACCTATCTGTCACGCTTTTGTCAATGTTGTTTTGCATGCAAATCAATTAGTTTTAGCCTTTAATAATCAACAATAATTTGCGCTTTGTTTTATCAAACATTTTCTTTGTGCACAAACAATTCAATAATCAATATTTGAATTCTTCACTTACTGAATTGACAACTAAATTGCTGACCATTTATAATATTTCAAAGCAATGAAAGAGGTGCCATATGAAGCTTCAGGAATGCATCAATTTTGTCCTGACAAACGCCCAGAACACCGTTTTCAGTTATTTTAAACGGGAACTCTCGGGACTGGATGTCACGCCTATCCAATACGCAACTCTGAAATGCCTCTGGGAGCAGGACGGTCAGATGCCATCACAGCTTGCAGAGACATTGAATCTTGATTCTTCCACGGTAACCGGCATCCTCGGACGCCTGGAGGATAAAAAGCTGATCCATCGTTCGTTCCGCGTCGATGACCGGAGAAAGGTCATCGTTAACCTCACGGAAGAAGGAAAAGCACTGGAAGGACCTGTCAATGATATTATCGAGCGTCTGAACCAGGAAGTGACTTCCGGACTGAATGCGGAGGAGCTCGAACTCTTCCATCATCATCTCCAGGTTATTTCAGACAACGCAGCAAAGTTGCTTCACAATCATACCTGATCCCGTATGCCCGGGCTGTGCAGTCACAGCTCCGGGCGTTTTCATTTCCAGAGATATCCTGCTCCTGCGGAGGCGTACAGTGCCTGATACACGCAAAAAGGACCGCCGCGTATTTGCAGCAGTCCTTTTGTTTTAATTATGATGTTTTAACAGAAGCTTTGATCTCCGTCTTATCAGTCAAGGATATCGGAAACTCTTCCGGAACCTACTGTACGTCCACCCTCACGGATAGCGAAACGAAGACCCTTCTCCATAGCGATCGGATGAATGAGCTCAACGGTCATCTCAACGTTATCGCCAGGCATGCACATCTCAACGCCTTCCGGAAGATCGCACTGACCTGTTACGTCAGTTGTTCTGAAATAGAACTGCGGTCTGTAGTGTGTGAAGAACGGAGTATGACGGCCACCCTCGTCCTTGGTCAGAACGTAAACCTGGCCCTTAAAGTTCTTGTGGCACTTAACGGAATCCGGCTTGCAGAGAACCTGACCACGCTCGATCTCATCTCTGTTTACGCCACGAAGCAGAGCGCCGATGTTATCACCAGCCTGAG
>JAFYGX010000225.1 GCA_017543025.1 Solobacterium sp. | reverse complement strand
CGACGAGTTTCAAACTGGAACAGTTCCGTGCCAGCACAATTCATATCTGAGGCTTCTGCCGATATGAAAAAACGCATGATACAAGATTACCTGTTTTCATGCGCCAAAATTAATAGACCTACTTTTGGGGATTATCGTAGGTTAAGGGAATCGACAGAGGAGTGATACTGAGCCCGTAGGCAGTTGATACGAAGCTGCTTAGAGTAGTACCGGTTACGAAAATTGCGGGCGGAACAAAAACTGTTTTGCTGGTGAAGAATCGTCCGGATCTTGTCTTCAATGCCTCCACATGCGGCAATAACTGTGCGAAGTATCTGCTGAAGATCGGAAAAATGCAGGATGTGACAATTAACCTCCATCACATCATGGATTTCGGGAAGCGCAAGTTTGAAATTCTGGTGCTGAACAATAATAAGGTTGTTCACAATATGGCAGAGCTTGTGGAAGAGGCTGTTGATTATATCTGAGGCGTTCAGCAGGATGGCAAGAAGAGCTGGCTGTAATCGCAGCCGATAACCGGGTTCTGTATGCATTTGATCTGGAATCGGGATCGGACGTGAGAATTTCTGAGCTGCTGAGAAAAAATCATAAAAATATGCGGAATCTGAAAAACTCCGGCTAAAGAAAAGCAGGAGGACATTTAAGATGAATGTTTATGAAGCTTCAAGGCAGCTGCTGAGCGGTACAGGACGGGCAGGCGGGATCGCTGTCCCGCCGGAATGGAACAGTTATGTGCAGGCAAGAAAAAGTATGTACGGAACTCTGATGCCGGATTATATTGTTCCGAATATGCGGTCAGAGGCAATGTGGGTGCTGCGCGGCAGGTGCTGTTCAGGAGAAGAAGTCGGGGTTGAAGTGAAGCGAGGAGATGTCTGCTGGATGGATTACGGGCAGACGTTTCTGTATGAGATGGGGTACCAGCATTTCGGACTGGTACTGTCGCTGTGCAATAAGAAGGCACTGATCGTACCGCTGACAAGCAATCGTCATGCCTATGAAAAAGCCGGCGATCCGTCGCATCCGTGCCCGCATCTGATGCGGATCGGTCAGCTGGAAGGGCTGCACCGGCCGTCAACGCTGTTTCTCAATGATCTGCGGTTTGTCAATACTGCCCGGATCCTGGAAATCCGGGCGCATCTTGACCCGGACAGCGAACTGTTTCAGCTGATTCTGAGCCGGATCGAAGCGATTGTATCAGGTGGCTGAGCACAGGATGTGATATATTCCTAATTATGAATGTAAAACAGGGAAACTGGCTGGTTGCGGTGTCCGGCGGCGCTGACTCGATGGCATTGCTTGCGATGTGTCTGGAAGAGAACGTTTCATGTGCCTGTGCACATGTTAATTATCATCACCGGCCCCAGGCGGAGGAAGAAGAGGCGTATGTCCGTGCATTTTGCAGCGAACATGGCATCCGCTGTTTTGTGGAGAACCGCCCGTTTTTCTGGGAAGGGAACTTTGAGGCTGCCGCGCGGAAGCACCGGTATGCCTTTTTTTCGCGCATTGTGAAAGAATACGGGTTCAATGGCGTTCTGACCGCTCATCATCAGGATGACCTGCTGGAAACCTACTTCATGCAGGAAGAGAAAGGAATGACCCCGGAATACTATGGGCTGAAGGAGGAACGGATGCTGGAGGGCGTACTCGTTGTACGGCCTTTGCTCGGTTTTACAAAGCGGCAGCTGGAAGACTATTGCCGGCAGCGCAGGATCCGGACATTTTATGATCAGACGAACAGCGATCTTTCTCTGACGCGCAACCGGATTCGAAGCGAAGTGGTTGGGACGCTTTCTGCGGAGGGAAGAGCGATGGTTCTGCGGGAAATTGAGCGGCGAAATGCAGAGCTGCAGGAGCGAAGATGCCGCATCAGAGCACAGATGAACGAATACGGCCTGACGCTGGAACGCTATCGAAGCGAACGGACCGAAGACAGACTGATGGCGCTGCGTACGCTTGCGGCACCGTCTGTGCAGTCTGTTTCCGAAGGTGAACTGAAGGAAGCGGATAAAGCGCTCTGCAGCGGAAAGGATGTGCTGATTCCGTTTCACGGCGCATTGCTCAGTGCACCGTATGGTGTGATACGTCTGCTGGCGGAGCCGGAGCCTTACGCATCTGTGTACGCAGATGAGCAATCGCTCCTGCGGGCAGAACATCCTTCCTTTGCTGTGAAACCGGGAACGCCGGGGATGAATGCGGTAACGCTTCATGCGGAAGACTGGCCGGTTACCGTACGCAGTCCGCTGCCGGGTGATGCGATCCGGATGCGATTTGGCACAAAACCGGTCCATCGGTTTTTTATTGACCGTCACATTCCGCGTTATGAACGACTATTGTGGCCGATTGTCACAAATGCGGCAGGTGAGGTCATTCTGGTGCCGGGTCTTGGCTGTGAGCGGTGGCATTATTCTATTTGCTCAACTGTTTCTGTGTTACAATTATCGCGTTGTAAATAACGGAGGCAGCCTTATTATGTCAATCAGAGACAATATCAAGGAAATACTTGTTTCAGAAGAACAGATCAAAGAACGTTCAAAAGAGCTTGGCGCAGAGATTACCAGAGACTACAAAGAAAAGGGGAGTACCCCGGTTGTTGTCGGGCTTCTGCGTGGTTCTGTGCCGTTTCTGGCTGAACTGATCAAATATATCGAACTCGATATCATCTATGATTTCATGGATGTGACCAGCTATGTCGGCACAAAAAGCACCGGTGACATCCGGATTCTGAAAGATCTCGAGACTTCAGTGGAAGATAAGGATATTCTGATCGTTGAAGATATCGTCGACAGCGGAAAGACGGTCGCGGCAGTGAAAGAGCTGCTGAAGCGGCGCGGCGCAAGAGAAGTAAAGGTAGCTGCACTGCTTGATAAACCTGCCGGAAGAAAGATTGACATTGAAGCGGATTATACCGGATTTGTTGTGGGCAATTACTTTGTCGTGGGATTCGGACTGGACTATAATCAGCATTACCGTGCGCTTCCGTTTGTCGGAGTGCTGAATGACGACCAGTATTAATTGCCGTATACGTAATGGAGTAAACAGAGGATGCAGAATAAGAAACGTAGTTATCTGAACTTTCTGCCGTATCTCATTGTGATTGTCGCAGTGTTTTCCCTCTTTACCCTGAATCAGTCAGCGCCTTCATCCACCCTGTCCTATGACCAGGTGGTGACGGTTCTGGAGGAAAACAAGGTTAAGGAAGTATCGCTGTCGATCGGATCCAATGTGATTACGATGAAGGGGACTTACAGCAGTAACGGAAAGGATACGCAGTTCAATGCGGTCATTCCGTCGTCGGACGAAGTGCTGAAAGATGTACTGAAAGAACTGGATCAGGCAAAAGTGACTGTGACGGATGCCGACGCAAGCAATCTTTTCCTGGAGCTGCTGTATTCACTGATTCCGCTCGTGATTGTAGTTGGAATGGGCTTCTGGATGATGAACAAGATGAACGGTGCCGGAAGCGCCAATGCAAGAGCGTTTGACTTCGGTAAATCGAGAGCCCGGCTGGAATCGAAAGCCAAGGTGAAGTTTACGGATGTCGCGGGATGTGAAGAAGAGAAACAGGAGATGGTTGAAATCATCGACTATCTGAAGTTTCCGGCAAAATTCAAGAAGATGGGTGCCAGAATTCCGAAGGGAATTCTGCTGGTAGGTCCTCCGGGTACCGGTAAGACATTGCTTGCGAAAGCTGTAGCCGGGGAAGCGAACGTACCGTTCTATTCCATTTCCGGTTCGGACTTTGTGGAAATGTTTGTCGGTGTCGGTGCAAGCCGTGTCAGAGATATGTTCCATCAGGCACAGCAGACTGCCCCGTGTATTATATTTATCGATGAAATTGATGCGGTAGGCCGTCAGCGCGGTGCCGGATTCTGCGGCGGGCATGATGAGCGGGAACAGACGCTGAACCAGCTCCTCGTTGAGATGGATGGTATGGCTGATAACTCCGGTATCGTCGTGATTGCGGCGACGAACCGTCCGGATGTACTGGACCCTGCCCTGCTGCGTGCTGGCCGGTTTGACCGGCAGATTACGGTTTCTCTGCCGGACCGAAAAGGACGTGAAGCGATTCTTGCGGTTCATGCAAGAAACAAGAAGCTCGCACCGGATGTTGATCTGAGTGCGCTGGCAAAACGGACGCCGGGCTTCTCCGGAGCGGATCTTGAGAATGTGCTGAATGAAGCGGCGATTCTTGCGGTTCGTGATCGTGTTGAAATCGTCAGTATGCATCAGATTGATGAGGCGATTGACCGTGTCATGATGGGGCCGGCGAAGAAGAGCCGCACGTATGACGAAAAGACCAAGCGTCTTGTGGCTTATCATGAGGCCGGTCATGCGATTATCGGTCTGTTCCTGGAGAATGGTCAGGTTGTTCAGAAGGTGACGATTATTCCGCGCGGTCAGGCAGGCGGTTATAACCTGATGACCCCGAAGGAAGAGAAGATGATGTCGACGAAGAACGATCTGCTTGCGACAATCACTTCCTATATGGGCGGGCGCACATCAGAGGAAATGTTCTTCGATGATGTTACAACCGGCGCGTCCAACGATATTGAGCGTGCTACCAATCTGGCCAAGGATATGGTTACGCTGTACGGTATGAGCGATCTTGGACCGATCAAATACAACAGCGGTTCAGAGAATGTCTTCCTCGGGCGGGATTATAACAGTCCGAATAACGTAAGCGGACAGGTGGCCTTTGAGATTGATGAAGAAGTCCGGAAGATCGTCAACGGCTGCCATGCCAAGGCGAGAAAGATTCTGGAAGCGCACCGGAAAGAACTGGTTGCGATTGCGGAAGCGCTGATTGAAAATGAAACGCTGACTTCGGAAGAAATCGATAAGATTATCAAGGGAGAGCCGCTTGAGCGGCAGAAGCCTGAGGCTGCACCGGCAGTAGCTGAACCGGATAAGCCGGCTGCGGAAGAGACTCATCCGGAAGCCGCATCTGCGGAATCCGGAAGTGAGAAACCGAGCGCAGCTCAGGAACCGGAACAGTGAGAAGTATGCGGAAGTAACAGGAGAGGAGCGAACCTCTCCTTTTCTTTACCGCCATGATAGAATAGGAACAGTCAGGAAATCCGAAGATGAAACAACGATCTGAGCTGCTGAGTCAACTATCGGCAATCATAACAGGTGCTGCAGGGGGAGTGGTAATGGCAGGCGTACTGCTTGGGCTGCTTCGAGTTACGGGGTATGAATGGAAGTCGCTCTCATTTCTGCTGATCACGCTTGCCGGAATGGCAATGCCGCTGTGTCTGGATCCGCTTCGCAGAAGGGGAATTGATCCGGCGTGGGCAGAGATTGTCATGATTGTGCTGTCTGCCGCTATCTGCTTTGGCTATGTACGAGTAAGTGCGGTCAATCGGACGGCTTCTGAGCGGATGAATCTTGCGGTCGCTTTGATTCATGCCGCATCGCTGCTGGGATATACAGCGCAGTTTTTTGTTTCCTGGCTGAATGATCGGAGTCAAAAAGAACAATGACGCTTCTGAGTCCCTGGGCGAAAAAACTGAATTTCAGGCATTTGCTTGGTGAATATCCGCGCATGCAGCTGCAGCGCGGCAGTTTTACGTCTCTGAACGGAGCCTGGGAGTTTCAGATCAGCCGCAGTAAGCAGCCGGATTATTCCGTGCCGTGGAAACGGATCTGCGTTCCGTTTGCGCTCGGGTCAACGCTGTGCGGCACCAGGAAGAATCTGAAGCCGGATGAAGTGCTCTGGATGCGGAAGAAGTTTTCCTATGTGCCGAAAGAAGTAATGACGGTGCTGAACTTTGAAGCAGTGGATCAGATGTGCGTGGTTTATCTCAACGGAATGGAAGTCGGCCGCCACAATGGGGGCTATACGCCGTTTTCACTTGATGTGACCGATGTGCTGAAGGCGGAAAATGAACTTCTGGTTATGATCCGGGATGAGACCGACAAGGGCCTGTATGCCTATGGCAAGCAGAGACTCCATCATGGCGGAATGTTTTATACGCCCTATGCCGGAATCTGGCAGACGGTATGGCTGGAAGATCTTCCGGCACATGCTGTGACGGACCTCAAAATCACGCCGGATTATGATAATAAAGCTGTATACATGCGCATGGCAGGCACTTATACACAGGTTGTCGTCACAGTGTTTGAAGGTGAAAAGCTTGTACATCGCGGAATTACCAACAAACAGGATTACACCATCATGCTGGAGGAGATTCATCCCTGGAGCCCGGATGATCCATTTCTCTATACCATGTATCTTCAGACGGAAGATGAGACGGTAAAGAGCTATTTTGCAATGCGCCGGTTCGGCTCCGCAAGAGATGCGAAAGGGTTCATGCGGTTTACACTGAACGGGGAATCGCTGTTTCTGAGCGGCATTCTGGATCAGGGATGCACGGTGGACGGTTTATTCACCTATCCCTGTGAGGAAGCGATGCGTTATGAACTCCGGAAAATCAAGGATATGGAGTTCAATATGATCCGCAAGCACATGAAGGTGGAATGCCGGCGATGGTATTATCTTTGCGATCTGATGGGGATTCTTGTCATGCAGGATATTCCCTGCGGCGGAAGCGAGTATGACCGGATGCGGAATCTGATTCTGCCGACACTTGGCTTCCGTACATTCAGTGATTCAGAATATGAAAAACTCGGGCGGCCGAAGGTGGAACAGCGCAGAGTGTATTATGAAGAGCTTCTTTCAATCCTTGACAGCCTGTACAATTTTCCGTGCATCTTTGCCTGGGTTCCGTTCAATGAGGGCTGGGGGCAGTTTGACAGTGCGGAAGTCAGCGGGTTTATCCGGAAATATGATTCCACCCGCCTGATCGACAGTGCCAGCGGATGGCATGACAACGGGGCGGGGGATTTCAACAGCCGGCATTGTTATTTCCGGCCGTTCCGTGTTCCGAAACCGGATGACAGAATTCTGATTCTCAGTGAATTCGGCGGCTTCACCTATTTTGAAGAAGGCCACAGTGAGCCGAAAAAACTGTACGGATACCGGATATTCAAAGATAAAGCGAAATGGAATGAAGCGGTGATTCAGGCATTTCGCAGAGATGTGATGGAAAATATACCAAAGGGGCTGGGCGGTGCGGTATTTACACAGCTGACGGATGTTGAGGATGAATGCAACGGACTGTTCAGTGCCGACCGGCGGGTTCTGAAAATTGACGAACGTAAGCTGAGACATCTGAATGACAGATGCACAAGGAGAAAACGATGACCGTAAAAGACGGAATAGTAATTGCCGAAGCAGAGAACGGGCAGGTGAGAATTCATGCCGCAAGATCGACAGAAATGGTAGAGGAGATGCGGAAAGCACATGATTCTGCTGCGACATGTACCGCTGCGGTCGGCAGAACGCTGACTGTGACCGCATTGCTGGCAAGTGATCTGAAACATCCGAAGGAACATGTCAGGGTGCGGATCAATGGCGGCGGACCGATCGGGGTGATCCGGGCGGAAGCTGATGGAGCCGGTAATGTCAGAGGATTTGCGGACCGGATGGATCTTTATGCCGCAAGAAGCGACGGCCATCTGGATGTCGGACGCGTCGTCGGCAGGACCGGTACGCTTCAGGTCAGCAGGGATATGGGGCTGAAAGAACCGTTCACCGGTACTGTGGCGATGGTTTCCGGTGAAATCGGAGAGGATTTTACATATTATCTTGCGGTCAGCGAGCAGATCAGCAGTGCAGTATCAGTCGGCGTGCTGGTCGATACGGATTCCTCGTGTGCTGCTGCCGGCGGAATGATCATTCAGATGATGCCCTTTGCTTCAGAAGAAGCGATCAGCCATGTGGAAGCGATTGTCGCTGGAATGCGGCCGATGAGCGAGTATATACAGGAAGGCAGAACGGCAGAAGATGTGATTCGTGAACTGTTTCCGGATGCGAACATCCTTGCCCGCAAACCGCTTCAATGGCACTGTGACTGCAGCCGACAGACATTTGCGGCTTCGATTGCCGCATTGCGGAGCAGTGATCTGCAGGAGATGATCCGGGAAGACCACGGGGCAGAAGCGGTATGCAGTTACTGCCATAAGAAATACTGGTTCAGTGAAGCGGATCTGAATACAATGCTGGAGAACAGAAACTGTGTGGAAAATCGGAACCGTTGAGCTGAAGAACCGGATCATTGCGGCTCCGCTTGCCGGAATCTCCAATCCGGTTTACCGGCTGGAGTGTCATCGGGCAGGTGCGGCGCTTTCTGTTTCGGAGATGATCTCGGATAAGGCGCTTCATTATAAAAATACACGGACGTTTGATATGTGCCGGATTTTTGAAGACGAGCATCCGGTCAGTCTGCAGCTGTTCGGCGGGGATCCGGATACGATGGCGGAAGCGGCAGAGTATCTGAGTGAACATACCGCCTGCGATATGATTGATATCAATATGGGATGTCCGGTTCCGAAGGTGCTGAAATCCTTTGCCGGATCTTATCTGATGAAAGACCCGGACCGGGCGGTTTCCGTTGCCGAAGCGGTTGTCCGGCATACCGACCGGCCTGTGACCGTGAAGATGCGGGCGGGATATGACAGAGAACATATCAATGCGCCGGAGCTCGCAAAACGTCTGGAAGGAGTCGGGGTGGCTGCGGTGGCGGTTCATGGCAGAACCCGTTCGCAGCTGTACAGCGGCTCGTCAGACAACGCATATATCAGAATGGTAAAAGAAGCGGTTTCCATTCCGGTAATCGGAAATGGTGATATCCGAACGGCAGAAGATGCGGTTCGGATGTTTGAGGAGACCGGCTGTGATGCGGTGATGATCGGACGGGGGCTGGTCGGAAGACCGTGGCTGATCAGAGAGATCCTGGCATTGCAGAAGGGGGAAGTGCTTCCGCCGGTGAGTTATGAAGAACGGGTGCGAAGCTGCCTTTCCTATGCGGAAAAGCTCTGTGCGTATGAAGGGGAACACACCGGTATTACAGAGATGCGGGGAATCGCATCCTATTATCTTGAGGGAATGCCATATTCCGCAAACGTGCGCGCAGCCTGTGCAAAGGCGGAGACGCTGGAAGAACTCCGTGCCGTTCTCGCATCATATCAGGAAAAACTGGCCGGCTGAGGGAATAAGTCGTCTGATGACTCAAGCCGGGCGCATGCTCCTTCTATAACGCGAATCGTTTAGGAGGAGTAAGCCCGGTTTCCTTCTTTCCCCTGATGCTGAATATAATGCTTAATCATTTCTTCGGTTCGATCTGAAACAGTGCATATAAAATAACTTCTGCTCCAGAATATGTTTTCCCAATACCATTTTTTCAGCTGAGTGCCAAATTCTTTCCGCAATAATCTGGATGTTACT
>JAFYGX010000224.1 GCA_017543025.1 Solobacterium sp. | reverse complement strand
CGACGGCTATGAGGGGATTGTGAATTTCGGCGGAAACAAATGCTATTCCGTGGTATTCGGCTATGGAGACACATGGATGATCGTCGGCAGTGAAGATGTCACACCGATGGTCTTCATGCGAGGAGTGCTTCTTCTGTTCGGCATTCTGCTGGTGACCGTGGCTCTGTACTATCTTCTGATGTGTGCCAATATATATACATATCAGAAGGAAATGCAGAAGCATTATCCGCAGAAGATCGAACGGCTTGCGGATTATCCTCCGATCTGGAATTTCATGCGTGAATTCATGGTTTCCGTCGCCGTGCTGTCGGTAATCCTGTATATTACGACCAACGGAAATCCGACCGGCCTGACCTACAACATGGTGCGGGGCACGTGGGTCAGAGGCGTCAGCGTCGTGACCGTGACCACTTCGGTCATGCTTGTATGCGTGGTGTTTACAGCGCATGCTCTGCTCAGTTTTGCCCTTTCCTATCTCGGCAGATTTCTCAGCCCCAAAGGCAAGACGATTCTGGGGCTGATCGACAGTGCGTCGGCCTATATCGGCGCAATCGTTCTGATCCTCTATACGCTCACGATGTTCGGTGTCAATACGACGACGCTGATCGGCGGTGTGGGAGCCACCGCGCTGGTATTCACGCTTGGTGCCAACAGCCTGATTGCGGATGTGGTGTCCGGTCTCTTCATCATCTTTGAAGACGATTTCTCGGTTGGGGATATCGTGGTGATACGCGGCATGCGAGGGGTTGTCACGGAGATCAGCATGCGCACGACCAAGCTCATGGATGACAATTCGCAGGATATACACATCATTTCCAATTCCGAAATCAAGGAACTCATCAACCAGAGCCGCGAGAACTCCACCGTCATGATCGATCTTGCGGTATCGCATGATGTCGGAATCAGAGAAGCGGAAATCGTGATCAGTCAGGTACTGGCGGAACTGCCGAAGAAGTTTCCGAAGATCATCGGCGTACCGCAGTACTGGGGTGTCGCCAAGCTTCCGGAGAAGAATGCGTTCTCGGGGAAAATCGGATCCGCTTCGGTGCGCATCGCGTTCTGCTGCCTTGAAAAGGACCGGGAAATGCTTACCTATGAGGTATACAGGTATCTTGTGCGGACCGTGCACATTCTTCAGGACGATGACTCTGTGATCGGAACGGCGGATCCGAAGCTGTCGGAGATCGATGCGGTCAACACTGAAATCGAAACCCGCATAAAAGAGAACAAAGCTTCGGAACTGGATCGGTTCATGGAAGAGCGAAGGAAGTCTGCCGGGAATAAGAACGCCGAAGAGGCTGCGTCCGAGCAGAAGAGGGCGGATCAGACGAAATAAAAGGAAGCCGCAGCTTCCCAAAATGCATTACGGTTTGAAGCGGGAGGAGTTCAGGAATGCGTTCTCTTCCCGCTTTTTCCGTTTCGTTCTTTCCGTTTTCCGAACGACTTCTTCTTTTCGTGCAGAATCAGGCATTCGGGACCGAAGCCGATGAGATCAGTGCGTCCCGCTTTCAGAAGGGCTTCCCGCACCAGACTGTAATTCTGCGGATCCCGGTACTGCAGCAAAGCCCGCTGCATCGATTTTTCATGCGGACTTCTGGGTACGTAAACCGGCTTCATGGTCAGCGGGTTCAGACCTGTATAGTACATGCATGTCGAAACCGTGCCGGGTGTCGGATAAAAATCCTGTACCTGACGGGGATTCAGGTGATGCAGATTCAGATACTCCGCAAGCGCAACCGCATCTGCCAGGGTGCTGCCGGGATGGGAGGACATCAGATAGGGAACACAGTACTGTTCCATCTTCAGCTGCCGGTTGACCTCATCAAAGGCTTTCACAAACCGGTTATAGACTTCCGCGCTCGGCTTGCCCATCTCTTTCAGCACATTATCCGTGATGTGCTCTGGAGCAACCCTCAGCTGACCGCTGACATGATGCTGACAGAGCTCCTTCAGAAAAGTCTGATCTCTGTCGGCGAGAAGATAATCGAAGCGAATGCCGGAGCGGACAAATACCTTTTTCACACCCTTCAGCGTGCGCAGCTTCCGAAGGATTTCCAGATAATCGCAGTGATCCACTTCGAGATTGGGACAGGGTTTCGGGAAGAGGCAGGTCCGGTCAGTGCAGGCGCCGTATTTCAGCTGTTTCCGGCAGGCGGGTTTCCGGAACTGGGCCGTCGGACCGCCGACGTCATGGATATAGCCCTTGAAGTCCTCTTCCTGCAGAAACTGTTTTGCCTCGGAAAGCATGGATTCATGACTGCGGGTCTGGACGATTCTTCCCTGATGAAAGGTCAGAGCGCAGAAATTGCATTCTCCGAAACAGCCGCGGTTGCTGGTGATGGAATACCTGATCTCCGAAAATGCCGGAATTCCTCCGGCTGCGTCATAGCTTGAATGCCATGCACGCATATACGGAAGGGCATAGATCGAATCCATCTCAAGTGTGCTCGGGGGTTCTGACGGGGGATTCTGCACGATGAACAGCTTTCCGTCGTAGCATTTATACAGGCGCTTTGAGCTGAATGGATCTGTATTTCGGTACTGAATGCCGAAGCTTTTCGCATAGGCGCTTTTGTCCTGCTGGATCTCTTCGAAGTCCGGAAGCCGGATGGCATCGTAAATGCTGTCTTCATCCCGGGTTTTGTATACGGTGCCGTTGATGAAGGTGATGTCTTTTACGGGGATTTCCGCATTCAGCGCATCCGCGATTTCCACAATCGAACGCTCTCCCATTCCATAGGAGATGAGATCTGCGTCGGAATCGAGAAGAATCGATCGGCGCATTTTAACATGGGATAACAGCAATTTAAAAAACTGGCTGAATGGATATTTTTTTGGTCATATCTTTCCTCTGCTCACAAACATGGTATTTCGTACTACGAAGCGATTTCCGCTGCGTTCAATGGTAATGCAGCAGGTATACTCTTCCCTGAGGAATAATGGTATGTATTTGCTGTATCAGGTAACTTTTCGTTATGTGGCGACCGAATAGTTACAAAAGTGGAAAAAATTATAAAAAATGTCAAAAATCATCACAATGTCAAATTTGTAAATATAAGAAAAACCCGCTGTGTTATTGAAACTTAATCGTTCGCATTTTGTCCTTTTATCGAATGAAGATACAAGAATAGTGTGAAACTTAATCGTTCGTATTTAATAATAAATGTTGAAACTTAACAGTTCGTATGATTACGAATAGTTATAATCCAGAAATGTTTTCTTATATTAAAGCGTATCTATTTTTTACCGTCTTGGATGCTAAGTGAGCGGGGACGGAGCAATTTCGCCAATATTCTCATTCGATAGTGGCATAACTATTATGACGCTCCTTTTAATGCTGTTCAATTAACCGCT
>JAFYGX010000223.1 GCA_017543025.1 Solobacterium sp. | reverse complement strand
CAGCCAGATGCAGGAGCACTGGTGCGTCACCGTGCGCCAGTAGCTTAAGGGAACGACGAGATTCAGCCGGCTCAGTCCCGTACCCGCATAGGCTGCCGACTGGCTGATGCCGAAGGTGTAGGCATCCGGACTGACTTTGACGAGGGAGGCATAGTACATGAAATCCTCGGGTGCGCTTCCGCCGTAGCACGGAAAGACGAAGCCGACACACTCTGCTTCCGTCACATCGGTGATCTCCGGTTTGCGGCGCATCATGATGATATCCGCACCGCCGATCCCGGCTGCGATATTCTTCGCAAGATCAAGGCAGTTGCCGGTTCCGGAATAGCAGAAAATAACGTTCTTATGCATGAATGTATTCTCCTTTTTTCTGTAACTGATGTTCTGTTTTTATTGTATCTCGTTACGCTGACCGTGTTTCATCTTTCTTTCCTGCATATAAAAAGCCGCTTTCGCTGCTTTATAAGGTTTATCATGCGGCAGATGATTCTGATTTTCTGTGCTCCGGCACCAGATTTACAATGATGATTCCCGCAGAAACCAGAAGCAGGGCAAGCAGACCGTTCATGGAGAACGCTTCTTTGTTTTCACCCAGGAACAGGGCGGAAAGCAGCACTCCCATCACCGGATTCAGAAAGCCGAGAATGGATATCCGGCTGACCGGATTGTATTTGAGCAGGATGCCCCAGACGGTGTATGCGCCGGCGGAGATAAATCCCATGTAGATCAGGTTCAAAACGCAGGAGGTGCTGCTGAACACCAGGCGTCCGCCCATCAGGAAACTGAATACAAGCAGCACGATGCCGCCGAAAAAGAACTGATACCCGCTCAGCACAACAGGATCTTCATCGCGGGAATACACTTTGATCATACAGCCGGATAAGGCATAAAACACATCCGCCCCCAGCATCGCACCTTCTCCCGCAAGAGTGACCCGGCCGCCGTCAAGCAGTGCCCGGAAGCCGCCGAGCAGAATGATGATTCCGAGAAAGCCGGCAATACAGCCGATCCATTTGCGTGCCGTCATCTTCTCCATCCGGAAGAGATACGCCGCCGCAAGAATCGCCAGAAAATTTCCGGATGCGTTGATGATGGATCCTCTTACGCCGGTCGTATTGGCAAGCGACAGAAAGAAGAAGTAATACTGGCATACCGTCTGCACCAGGGCAAGCAGTGCGATCTTTCCCAATGAGCTCCGCTTTGGTATCAGAAACCGTTTCTTCAGAAGCGACCCGAACAGGATCGTCATGATTCCGGCAAGCGTGAAACGCGCACCGGCAAGACAGATCCGGGAGATGGTGTCATCCGCAGCGATTCCGAACAGCTGATAGGCAATCTTGATCGCCGGTGTGGCACTTCCCCACAGCACACAGCAGAACAGCGCTGCCAGAAATACAATGACCGGTTTTGTCCACAATGTTTCTTCCTGTTGCATATGTTTTTTTCACTCCATGACGATTATATGCCAAACGTTGAAAACAGGAGCGCTATTTACCCTACTTCAGCCTCATTGCCTTTGTTTTTTCCAGCAGAAACGGTCTGAGATATCCAACACCGGAACACATCGGAAGCACATCTTCCGAAAGATCAATATGCAGTTCTTCCCGGATATAAACCCTCCGGCGGGTGATACGCTCCCAAAGCTCCGGTTCTTCTTCGCGGATCCTCTCTCTTAACGCTTCATCCGCAAGTGCAGCGGTGCTTTCCGCATTCGTTCCGCCATATCCTTTCACAGACGGAAGAATATCGATCTGAAACAGCATCCCGCTGCGGAGCACTTCCTTTGATCCTTCATAAACCGGTGAGCTCAGCCATTCCTCATCAGCCGTCAGATGACCGGGACATAACGACCAATGATACTCTTTTCGCGGGAGGATCACATCCATTTTTTCAAACAGTTCGCCGCCCGTCATTCCGATACGGATTTCCGACAGCCACATGGCATAGGCCCGGTAATACGGTATGACCACACGCGGAATATAATTCTGCAGTTCTGCCGGCAGCTCTTCCTCTTTGGATACTGCATATCCGGTACGGCTGCTCAGCCCTCCCTTGTATCCGACCGTCAGCGAAACCGGATCACCGCGTTTCACCCGGTTGTCTGTCGGATACATATTCGCTTTGACAAAACGTTCTCCGCTTGCGGCAATCGTCACAACGGAACAGTGCTGTCCATCCCTCACCAATGCGTTTCCAAGCTCGGTTTCCGTGATTCCTTCCTCCAGAAGATCCATCGCATTCAGGACCGCATCCGACGCAAGCGATGCGCCGTATTCGTAATGTGCAAGTTCATCGGCGTTATTCACGGTACGCACACCGTTTTCTCCGATAAACACAGCAGTTGCGTTTCTTACGGTTCCGTTTTCTCCTGCAAGTTTCCTGATGGCATGAACGATGAAATACGGCACTTCAAAAAGATCCGTGTTGTCATCGTGCCGGCTCGTGAACAGTTTCCAGCCGGCAATGCCGACCCGGTCGCCGTTTCGGATGCCGCAGTTCTGTATCGTATGCAGAAAATCACCGGTGTTTTCCATCGGCTGATTCGGCAGTGAAAAGTACGGCACATGCACTGCACGGCACGGGATTCTGGCTTTATCCGCTTTGTTTAGATTTTCGTTTCCGAGAAGAAGAACCGTTTCTCCGTCTCTTCGCAGCACAAGCATTCCTTCCTCAAACCGTGTGAAAAAGCCGGTCAGATACTCAAAATTGCCGCTGTGTTCAACATCGCAGTATACCGCAAGCACATCAAAGCCTTCTTCATCCATCCGGCGCAGAATATTCTGTTTCCGTTCTGCCATTGTCGCATCGCTCAGAAGATGCGGCCGGCCTGTACAATCCGGCTTTGGTGATCTTACCGGTCCGTAT
>JAFYGX010000222.1 GCA_017543025.1 Solobacterium sp. | reverse complement strand
CGGCTGGCAGTTTTCTCTACGGACGCTGTTTCTCCAAAAGACTCACGCAAGACCGAATTACTACTCCCTTATCCTAAAATAAGTGCAGCTGGCTGACCATCTGGGTGATGATCTTACCGACTACACTTATACCGTACTAAAAACTCACGGATGCCCGCAGAGGGAAAGGAATTTATGACAGGCTGATCGCAAACATGGATGAAATGCATGCGCGCGGGCTGATTTTCGGTGCTTCCGTTACCGTTACATCGGAGAATATCCGGGAAGTAACCTCAGACGCCTTCCTGAAGAAGCTGTCTGAGCGCGGCTGCAAAGCCGTAATCTTCGTGGAGTTTGTCCCGGTCACGGAAGACAGTCAGGAACTTGCGCCGCAGGAAGCAGAACGGGAATACCTGCGGCAGGAGATCGACCGGCTGAGACGGGAAGCGCCCGAGATGGTCTATGTCTCCTTTCCGGGTGATGAGAAGAGTTCCGGCGGCTGTGTTGCGGCAGGCCGCGGGTTCTTCCATATCAATTCCCACGGCGGAGCAGAGCCCTGCCCGTTTTCCCCGTATTCTGATGTCAATGTGAGGAATACGTCGCTGAAGGAAGCGATGCACTCCCCATTATTTACCGCCCTGCGGGATGGTGACATTCTGGCGGATGACCATGCGGGAGGCTGTGTGCTGTATGAAAAGCGCGCGCTTGTCGAAGCGCTGCTGGCGCGTGAGAAGTAACGGGGACAGGTGTCCGGAAGCCGCAGAAAACAGAAACGAACGGAAACAGATGACAGAAAGAAGGAAACGGATATGAAAAAACTGATCGCATTGATTGTAATCGCAGGCTGTGCGTATACCCATCGCAGAGTGATCCGGGCATTGATCACTCATGAACCGATGCCGAAGGCTCCGGCCTGGCATTTCTGGGTAAGCCCGCAGCAGCGCAGATCCTGATCTGCAGGGAAGCCGGATGAAAGACCGGCTCGAACAGAAGAAAATCTGCAGCTGAAGTGATGCGGCTCTGATCAGAAGTCCGTTCGGAAGCCGCAGGGATTGCCTGCACTCCGGGGGATGAGAAGGGTTTCAGAAACAGGTTCCGGAATGGAACCTGTTTTAGCACCGTTTTAAAGGGAAAGTGAAATTTCGATGCCTGTTTCGTGTCCCTTCCTGTCATAATATTTTCATGAAGCAGGAGTGCATACAGATGCGCAGATCTGTCTGCTGTCCGGTTTCACCCCTCATGCTGTCCGTAATGTGCGGGCAGTTTTTCAGTGTTTCCCGTTGTCCGCAATCAGCTCGTAGATCCGGTAATGAACTTTCTTCCGGTACTCGTCGACTTTTCCGTAGAACAGCTTCTTTTCTTCTTCCGACAGTCCTTTCAGAACATCGCTTGCTGTGATCGCAATCCCATGTTCCAGCAGGTACTTCAGTGCTGCTCCGTGTGCTGCTGCGCTGATGATTTTCTCTTCTTCCGGAAGCGATGCGTGTTCATCAGGAAATGACGGCCCTGAAACATACTCGGTTTCGTAGCGGGCGTCCGGGACCATTACGCGAATCAGATACTCTTTCATAAATCAATTCACCTCGGCTTTTCATGCATCCATGAATCTAATATAGTACAGATCATCCGGACATGTATCAGAAGTGATTCGGGTTCACATTCTGCGGAGAGTGCATCACAGAAGAAGAACCGCAAGGTCTGTGCTCCGGATGGAGCGGACGCTCGAATGAGACGCATCCGAAGCCGCAGTTTCTGACAGCTGCGCTGTTTCAGAACCGTCCGGATCGGTACGGGTTTATGAGTGCAGCGATGGACGCACCCTGCAGATTCTTCTGATTCTGTCAGTTCATCATATGCAGGCATGGAACACGGGGCTGAAGCGGTATATCCCTGAGCTGCGGGTTCGCAGAAAATCTTCATTCATATGAGCATATTGTCTGCTTTGCTCTACCCGATTTGCTAGAATTCAGTTATTGAAAGGAGATTTTCTCAACATTATGAAAGGCTGGGAATTTACAGGAACACACATTCCGCTGAAGATGGTTGAAAAACCGGATCCGGTTGCCAAACCGGGCTATGTCGTACTGAAGACACTGGCAGGAGGCTTATGCCATTCCGATGTCAGCGCGCTTGAACATGAAAGCTGGATGCCGAGCTTCCATGTGCCGGTGATCATGGGCCATGAAGTATGCGGCCGGATCGTTGAGATCGGGGAAGGCGTAGAAGGATATGAGATCGGTGATGTTGTGGCGGTATGCCCGCTTCATTCCAAGGACGGAACCACCCCGGGCTATACCCGTGACGGCGGCTATGGCACAATGACAACTGCTCCTGTCGAGCAGCTCGTAAAGGTGCCGGCAGGGCTCTCTTACGCCAAGGCGGCGGCAGCGACCGATGCCGGAGCGACTTCCTATCATGCGGTATGTACCGTCGGCGGCGTCAGAGCCGGAATGAAGGTCGGTATTATCGGTGTCGGCGGACTCGGCCAGTTCGCGGTTCGGATTGCTGTGGTGAAGGGGGCAGAGGTCTATGTTGCGACCCGCAAGAAGGAAGCGCAGGAGCTTGCGCTGAGTCTTGGCGCAAAGGAAGTCCGGTCCAGTATTGCGGAGTTTGCGGATAAGAATCTGGATGTCATCATCGACTTCGCCGGCGGAGGACAGACAACCACCGATGCGGTCAATGTCGTTGCGCAGTACGGCAGAGTTGTAATCGTCGGTATGGCAAAAGATGAGGCAGAGATCAACACAATGGCAATGATTCTCAAGGAGCTCACATTTGCGGGTTCGCAGGGAAGCACGACCGAAGACCTGAAAGACTGTCTGGATCTTCTGGCATCCGGTGAACTGGATCCGGTCATTAATACCATTTCGTTTGAAGAAATCGGTGAAGGGATTGAACGGCTGACAAGAGGCGAGGTCAAGGGCCGGCTTGTCGCGGTATACGAAGACTGAGGAATCAGAAGATGAATGAGATTGATACCTATCTGTACAGCGGATTTCTGGATGCGGGAAAAACATCCTTTATACAGGACAATCTCTTTCATGATTATTTTTACCGGCATGGTTCAACGCTGATCCTCTGTTTTGAGGAAGGCGAACAGGCTTATGAGGAAGCGGCACTCTCTGAACGCAGAGGGTCCGTTTCCTTTTATGAAGGCAATGAAACTGTCCGGGATTTCTGTCTGAGGGAGATTGCCCGCGTGAAGCCGGATCGGGTGATCATTGAAGATAATGTGATGATTCCTGATCTTTCGGAATCGCTTCCGGATGTGCTTCGAATCCGGGCAAAAACTTCACTGATCAGCGGAGTCACACTGGCGCCGTTTTTCCGCAATCTGAAACCGCAGTTCACACAGGTTCTGAAGGATGCGAATCTCGTACTGTTCAACCGGGTGAGCGATAAGGAATCGCTGGCGGCCTACAGCACGCCGTTCCGGCTGATCAATCCGCGCGCTTCCTATCTCTGGCAGAGTCCGATGGGCTATCATGAAAAAGCATTCGGAATACCGCTGACCTATGATAAGAACGACTCGGTTCTTACGATCCGGGAGGAAGACTACGCCTGTTTCTATCTGGACTCTCTGGAGTCACCGGAAGACTACAGCGGAAAGATGGTTGAGCTGACGCTGCAGATTCAGGATGAGCCGGTGCCGGATGATACATTTGTCTTCGGCGGCCGGAAAGTATTTACCTGCTGTTTTGCGGATATTCAGAATCTCGGCTTTTTTATCCGGAAAGAAGAATCGTTTCAGCCGGAGCGCTACAGCTGGGTTCATATTTCCGCAAAGGCGTATACCGCATCGGTGTTTCATCAGAAGCGGCTGTGCCTTTCCGTGCAGAACGCAGAGCAGACCGCTCCGCCGAAACAGGAGCTGATCGGTCTGGAATCCCGGGGAAACACATAAGCATGTACAGAACCGGGCTACCGAAGTTCAGAGGGAGGTATGTTCTATGAAGACAGTGAGAGTTGTGGCTGCGGTGATCCGGGAAGCGGACCGGGTCTTTGCGACACAGCGCGGATATGGGGAATACCGCGGCGGATGGGAGTTTCCCGGCGGAAAAGTGGAACCGGAGGAAACCTGTGAAGCGGCGCTGAAACGGGAGATCGAGGAAGAGCTGAACACGGAGATCGCACCGGGGGAAAAGATCATGACCGTTGAGTATGATTATCCAGACTTTCATCTGTCGATGGACTGTTACTGGGCGAAGATCGTTGAAGGAAGGCCGGTGCTGAACGAACATGAAGCGGCCAGATGGCTGCGGGCAGAAGAACTGGATTCCGTAAACTGGCTTCCGGCAGACCGGACGCTGCTGCCGCGGATCCGGGAAGGGCTGAAAAAACGATGAAGCGGGATCCAGTCTCCGTCAGTAAGTTCATCAGTCTGATTCTGCGTCATCATCCGGAAGTGATCGGAATAACGGTTGATGAACACGGATGGGCGGATACCGAAGAACTGATCAGAGGGGTGAACAGCAGGGTTCCCATGGACCGGAACCTGCTGGAAGAAATTGTTTCGACAGATGCGAAACAGCGGTATTCGTTCAATGCGAATCATACGAAGATCCGGGCAAATCAGGGACATTCGATTGCCGTGGATGTGGAGCTGTCGGAACAGAAGCCCCCGGAGCTGCTGTATCACGGAACGGGTGAAAAAAGTGTCCGCTCCATTGAAGTGCAGGGACTGCGGCCGATGGGGAGACTGTATGTGCATCTGTCTTCCGACCCGCAGACCGCCGCACGTGTCGGGGCACGGCATGGCAGACCCGCAGTATTTCTTGTGAAAGCCGGTCAGATGCACCGGAACGGATCTGTGTTTTACCGTTCGGTAAACGGCGTATGGCTGACGGATCATGTTCCCAAAGAATATCTGATCAGACTCCATCCGGATGAAAGATGGGATTGCGTCCGGAAACAGAAGGGGAAATAAGAGACGGTTTGCGGCAGGCAGGCCGTTTTTTGTTCGGTTTCGGATGTTTCTGTATTCTGTGCGCAGATGCAGTTTTTTTCAGTTCTGCACAGTGCGGATCGAATACAATGGAGAAAAGCAGCTGTTTTCTGAAACAATCCCTGAATGAGGCGAAAGGAGATGATTTCCATGCTGTTTCTGCTGGCTGTAAAACAACCGGTGCTCTGGCTGCTGATCTGGATCCTTCAGACGATCGGATATTACGGCGTTCTGAAGAAGATGGGGCTGGACAGGAAACGGGCGCTGATTCCGGTGCTGGCCGAAAAAACGATCGGCAATACCATGTTTGAAACCCCGTACGCCTTCTGGCATCCGTTTCTGATTTCGCTGATCTTTGCGGTGTTCGGGCTCTATCTGGAACCGTACAGAGACCGGATTGATGCGATGCAGGAAGCGATCGGAACCATCTTTCTGATGCTTGCGTTTGTCAACTATTTCGGATATCTGATCCGGCTGTACCGCAAACTGTGTGTTTCGTTCGGAAAAAAGATCTGGTTTACGATCGGAATGCTGGGGATGCCGTGTGTGTTTCTGATGATTCTCGGCTATGGACCGGCTCAGTTTCTCCATGGCCCGGTATTTCCGCTCCGTGAACATTGCACAAAGCAGATGCGCTGGCTTCGCAGTGCCTTCTCATTTCTCGGCTTTGCGGCGGAAGCGGTGCTGGTCATTGCGGCCGGGGGAAGTCTGGTGCTTGATACACTTGTGCCATGGCCGCTTGTGAAGATGTCAGTGGAAGAAATGCATGCCGATACGGAGGGGCTGGTCAGTGAAGGATCTGTGATCCGCCGGGAAGAAAACATGCCGGAGGTATATGAGCGAACTGAACCGGTTCTGCCCTCCCGTGAAAAGTATTTCCCGGACCATGATGATGCAGAGTCCGCGGTTGTTCTGGTCTATCTGATCGGCTCTGATCTAGAAGGCAGATACGGATCTGCGACAGCGAATGTACTGCAGATGATTGATGCTTCAAAGCAGGGAAGCGGACTGACGTTTGTGCTGGAAGCGGGCGGAAGTCAGCGCTGGTTTACCAGGGGAATCAGAGACCGCACTGCCGGCAGATATGAAATCAGAGACGGCAGACTGAAACAGGTACAGGAACTGGACAGCCATACCTGCATGTCCGGGGGAGAAGAGCTGAAGTCTTTTCTGCTGTGGGCAGAGGAGAACTACCCGGCAGACCGGTATATGCTGGTGCTCTGGGATCACGGCGGCGGATTCGGGGGCGGATTCGGCATAGACGATCTGAACATCAGGCAGGAAGGCGGCACCATTCCGGTCAGCGAAATCGTATCTGCTGTCCATGACAGCGGGATTCGCTTTGATCTGATCGGGTTTGATGCCTGTCTGATGATGGATATTGAGATCGCATATGAACTGGAGCCGTATGCGGATTATTACCTTGCGTCAGAAGAAACCGAGCCTGCAGCGGGGTGGTACTATACCTCGGCGTTCGGGGCACTTGCACAGGATCCTTCCATTCCGACAGAAAGCTTTGCGGAAGAGCTGATCGGCTGTTATGATCCGTATAATGTGATCATCAACGGGTATGAAACGGAAGAGTATACGCTGTCGCTTGCGGATCTTACCTATGTCAGAGGGGCATATGAAAAGCTGCGGGAACTGTATCGGAAACAGAAAGACGCAGTAAATGAAGCGGAGGCATCATTTGCGGATATCTCCCTGGCAGCCAGCAGCAGCTATGTATTTCAGAATGACGAGCAGGTCGATCTTGCGGATTATCTGCATCATCTGAAGACGATTGACTTTGATCAGAGCGTTGTGAAGGAAGAAGAGGCTGATGAGCTGCTCGCTGCCGTGAAGGCAGTGATCGTAATGCGCAATCAGCGCAGCGCAGAGGGGATCAACGGCCTCGCAGTTACCTTTCCCTATCGCAATTATTACTCCTACACCCCGATCTACCGACAGCTTCAGCATTTCGGAATGAAGGAGGCAGAGGAGTTCAACAATATCTTCTGTTCCATTCTTGCATTCTCCAATCAGAAGGAATCGGATTCGATCAATGCGCTTGTTACAGCGGATACGCTTTCAGAAGACTGGTATGTGAAGGGCTATGAAGCGTATGTTACGACACAGCCTCTGATCGATATTGAGATCCGTGAAAACGGGCCGGGGTATTCGCTGGTGCTGCCGGATAAGGTATGGAACAGCATTACAGATATGCGTCAGGTATTTTTTCAGAAAACCGACGGCGGATACAGATACCTTGGTTCAGATTACCCCGGCATGTATGACGAAGATGGTCATCCGATGATTTCGGCAGACGGGTACTGGGTGAAAGTCGGCGGGCGTACCGTCTGTTATGAAATGACCGGTTTCCGCGAAGAGTCGGTCGGTACGGTCTATACCGGCTATGTGAAGGCATTGCTCAATGAAGCGGAAGAGATCCTGCTCTGCATTGAATGGGTGCCGGAAAGCGAAGGGTCTGACAGCCTGAGAGGCAGAATCGCAGGCTATGAGTTCGCAGATGATGAAGATGCGTATATGGAGCGCGGAAGAAATCAGCTGAAGCCCGGAGAAAAACTGGAATTCCTGTTTGAATATTATGATGAAGAAGGAAACTTTCTTGCGAAACAGACAGACGGAACGCCGCTGCGCGTGCTGTCGCCGGGGCGGCTTGCGGTGACAGACGGGCCGCTTGGAAGCTGTGTGCTCCACCATGGCATCGTGCTGACTGACGTCTATCAGAGAACCTTTGAATCACAGATGACGGAAACGATCATCGACTGATTTTCAGAAGACGGAAAAACGGGGATACGGATTTCCGTATTCGGCGCGAAATAATCAGATACAGATCATGGAATCATTTCACGCATGGTATTCTATGGGCAGATGCGGTGAAATCGGAACAGCGAAGGATTCACCGGAACTCAGGCAGTCATATACAGTGCGGGACGGCCGCAGAAACAGAAGAGGGTCATTCTATGAAAAAACTGAGCATGCGGGGAAGAATCATTCTGGTCACATCGCTTTCATGCTTGTGACCAATCTTGGATTGGGGGCTGTCCTGATGCGCCAGTCGCAGAAAGCGATGAAGACGCTGATTGATGAGCGCATGCTTGATATTGTCAATACAGCGGCTGCGATGCTGGACGGGGATGTACTGAACCGTCTGCGGGCAGAAGATAAAGGAACGCCGGATTATGAGCAGGCGATGAAAACACTCTGCACCTTCCGGGACAATATCAATCTTGCATATATTTATTACGTCCGGGCCGAAGGCGAACGGGAGTTTACCTTCGGCATCGACTCCGATCCGGTCGCACCCGGGGAATTCGGCTCACCGGTCGAGAATACCGATGCGCTTTACCGTGCCAGCAAAGGGCAGGCCTTGGCAGATGATGTTCCATATGAAGACAGATGGGGCAGGTTTTACAGTGCCTACAGCCCGGTATTCAGCTCATCCGGAGATGTGGCGGCAGTCGTTACGGTTGACTTTGATGTGGACTGGTATGAGAAGCAGCTGAATCAGAACACCTGGACGATCGTGTTTGCGTGCGGTCTGTTTCTGTCTGTCGGCATCCTGCTGGTGGTCATTCTGACCCGTCAGTATGGGAAATGATTGAGGAAATCAATGCCAGTCTGAATGATCTGGCAGATGATATGTCTGCGCTGACTGAGGATACCAGTGATGCGGACGGGGAAAAGAAGCACTTTGACCTGGAAGATGAAGGCATTCTGCAGGTGAAGAAGCGGATTTCGATTCTGCAGAAGGACCTCCATGATCATATAGGTCATATCAATACCCTGGCCAACAGTATGATTACGGCACTGGCTTCGGATTACCGCTGTGTATACTATGTCAACCTGGATGAAAATGACGGCGTCTGTTACCGGGGGGACCCGAACGATCATGTTCAGTCGAAAGAGGGCGTTCATTTTCCGTATCTGGAGCGGTTTACCTGGTATGGAGAAAATGCGGTGACGGAAAACTACCGGGAAGCGTTTCTGAATTTCATTCAGCCGGAGAATATCCGCAAGGCGCTGGAAACCCAGGAACTGATTGCCTGCCGGTATCTGGTGCGGCGGGAAGGAATGGAATACTACGAAATGGCCCGGATGGCCGGTGTTCGCCGCCTCGAAGACCGCGACGACCATATCGTGCATGCGGTTGGCCTCGGCTTTACGATCATCGATCACGAAATGAGAGAAACCATGGAAAAAAATGAAGCACTGGCAGAAGCGCTTGCCATGGCGGAGGAGTCCAACATTGCCAAGACCTCGTTCCTTTCCAATATGAGCCATGAGATCCGTACGCCGATGAATGCGATCATCGGTCTCAACAATCTCGCCCTGCATGATGAAACACTGAATGAAAAAACGAGAGGGTATCTCGAAAAGATCGACGGTAGTGCCCGTCATCTGCTCGGCCTGATCAACGACATTCTGGACATGAGCCGGATCGAATCCGGACGGATTGTTCTGAACAAGGAGGAATTCTCCTTCAGCGGCATGCTGGAACAGATCAACACGATGGTGATGTCGCAGTGTACGGAGAAGGGGCTTACCTATGAATGCCGGATTCTGACGCCCGTCAGCGACAGCTATATCGGTGATGACACCAAGCTCAGAGAAGTGCTGATCAACATTCTGTCCAACGCCATCAAGTTTACCGAGGCACCGGGCACCGTGACCATGACCGCGGAGCGCACAGCGGTGTTCGAAGATCAGTCCACGCTGAAATTCTGTGTAAAGGATACGGGCATCGGCATGGACAAGGATTATATTCCGAAGATCTTTGAACCGTTCTCTCAGGAGGACGGCAGCCGCAAGAGCAAGTTCGGCAGCACAGGGCTCGGAATGGCGATTACCAGAAGTATTGTGGAGATGATGAACGGAACGATTTCCGTTGAATCGGAAAAGGGAGTCGGTTCCGAATTTACCGTGGTGATTACCCTGAAGAACTGTGAAACGACAGATCACCGGGAACACTCGGTTGATCCGAACCGGATCCGGGTGCTGGTGGTTGACGATGAAGAGATCGCAGCGGAACATGCACGGATGGTGCTGGCTGATTCCGGTATCCGGGCAGATATCTGTCTGCACCCCGGGGATTCGCTTGCGATGATGGAGACGCAGAATGCGAAGCAGGAGCCGTACAACCTGATTCTGATGGACCGGAACATGCCGGAGATG
>JAFYGX010000221.1 GCA_017543025.1 Solobacterium sp. | reverse complement strand
GGATCGATCCCCTCCAGAATAAACTGCATGGCCTGAAAACATGCGGAGAGCATCTTAAATGAGTAATACACTCCTTTCGGCCGCCCGGTCGATCCGGAAGTATAGACCATCATCGCAATATCCGTGTCCGCATGTGCGGTTCCATCTGATTCCGGATAAGCATCGATATCCGCAAAGAAGGATTCCTCAATGCGGAGGCGGCACTTCGCTTCTTCGGAAATATAGGCTTCCCGCTGTAAAGGCGTTTCGGGAACCAGCGGAATCACCGCATTCCCTGAGCAGATAATCGCTGCAGCCGCCGCAAGATATTCCCGGCAGCGGCCCATATTCACAATAATAAAACTGCCTTTCGGAAGATGAAGTGCTTCAATCTTTGCGGTTGTCCGACGGATCAGCGACGCAAATCCGTGATAGTCTGCCGAACGCGTTCCCCCGCAGTCGACCACTGCGATACGGTCCGGAAAACGCTCGCTGTTTTCAAAAAGATCATCCAGAAAATTCTGCTGTTTCATCCGCAAGTCCTCCTGCATGCATATAGTTTTCCATTGAGATATCAGACATCTTTCTATTTATAATTAAGTTTATCAAAACATCTGGATTACAAAGGAGGTATTCAATGAAACTTCTGATCACAATTCGCGGAAATGCATGCAGCGGAAAAACAACACTTGCCGGCGTTCTTCAGAAGCACTTCGGCCACGGTACCATGTGCATTGCACAGGATCTGGTTCGCAGGAAGATCCTTCATGTCAGAGACGAACCGGATCCGAAATCGATTCCTCTGCTGAAAATTCTGCTGGAATACGGGCATGCAAATACGGATATCGTCATTCTGGAAGGCATTTTCAAAGCTGACTGGTACCATGAATTCTTTTCGTTTGCGAATGAGCTGTACGAAGGAAACCTGCTTTCCTATTATTATGATCTGCCCTTTGAGGAAACCCGGCGGCGCCGTGACACCAAACCGGACCGTGATCTGCTCAACGACTGGAAACTGCATCTGTGGTGGACGGAAAAAGACTATGCGCCGGAATGGAAGGAAGTGATTCTCGATGAGAAGGTTCAGACTTCCGAAATCGCCGACGAGATCATACGCCTGGTTGAAGAAAAGCAGAAGACTTCTCAGAGCTTGCCGAGCTTTCTCAAATCCGGCCTGTGATCCAGATCAGGATTCTCCCGGATTTTTCCGACATACGCATACGCCGCTTCATACGCTCCTTCCAGCAGAAGGGAGATTCCCTGCAGCTTGTATTCCGGAAGCGTAAACCGATCCCGGTATTCGAAGATCAGAGAAGTAAACGGAAACCCCCGTATTTCCGCATAGATGCGAAGGGCGTCGTTCTTCTCTGAGACCCGGTGCGTTTTAAGCATGATCTCCCACATGACGGATGCGTAGTTTTCGACAAGAATCGTGCGGAATTCTTCACTGTCGTATCCGCTTCGCTTCAGATACGCATCGACCGGCGGGTATGTATAGGTCAGGGTTAAATGTTCGTTTTCATGCGGACGGATCGTAATCGAACGAAGATTTGTCCGGTAATAATAAAGAATGTCGGAGATATACCAGAACGTTTCCGCATTCTCAAACAGCTGAATGCTCATCAGCTTGTCTTCCATCAGCCTGCGCCTTCCCTTGTCGCTGTAATCTGTTTCTTCCGTAAACAGACTGCGCTTCACAACTTTCAGAGGAAGACCGGTCACCCGCTGCGAGGAGAAAAAGACCCGCAGAACTTCCTTCTTCGAAACCGGGCCATCCGCAAACAGCGGCGGCCGGTCTGTATCAAACAGATGCCCTTCATCATCATATTTCTGCCAGCGCAGCAGAATCATATCAGGCTCCTGGCTTCGGATCACATTGAGAATCGACGCATACCATCTGTCACTGACCGTATCATCCGAATCCACAAATCCGATATACCGGCCTCTGGCATGCGAAATCCCGCGATAGCGGGCAATCAGATTTCCGAGGTTTTCCTGATGATATACCCGGATCAGTTCCGGATACTGCCTGCTGTATCGGTCAGCGATCGCCCCGCAGGCATCCGTAGACCCGTCATCCACCACAATGATCTCTCCATGTTCATCCATCTGCGAAACAAGAGAGTTCAGGCATTCTTCAAAATATACTTCTGTATTCCAGACGGGCAGGATTACACTGAGTATCAGTTCCGTTCTGTTCATAACTGAATCATACCATTAACAGAAACAGCTGCAGAAGCCGAAAGGAGATACCATCATGACTGTGCTTGGACTTGAAGAAGGAAAACTGGCGCTTTACCCCCATGATGAAACATGGGAAACAATCGCGCAGGAAACAATGCGTGCAATCAGAGCGATCATGAAAGAAGACTGCCTTGCCATTGAACATGTCGGCGGCACAAGCATCCGCTGTGCGTGGTCGAAACCGATTATTGATATTCTGGTTCTTGTCTCCGACTATTCGGTGATCGATACCTATGTCCCCCAGCTGAAGGAAATCGGCATCGAGTATCTCGGCGAAATGGTTCCGGGAATGCGCATGGGCACGATTCTCAAACCGGGCCAGAACATCTGCACGCATCATATTCATTTCATAACGCCCGACTGCTCTGACTGGCAGGCCTTCATCAATATCCGCGATTTCTGCAACCGCGATCCTCTTGGCGGAACGGTTTACAGCGATTCAAAACGGCTGTACGCAGATGGCAATGAAAACATGCGCGTGAATTACCGGAATTCAAAATGTGATCTGTATTCGGTTCTGCGCCAGTGCGGACAGACCATGCATGAGATTGATCTCGGACTGAAAAGCGGATATGACTTTCTGGATGCCTTCTTTTATACCGCACTCGGAAAACTCGAAGATCCTGCGTTCATCGATGAAGCCGGCAGAACCGTTCTGAAATACCGGACCATATGCGGAACAATCACACGGGCGGCAGTAAAGCTGAAACAGGCAGCTGTCCCGGTTCATACGCCGATCATGGTTCAGATGAGTGCACTTCCGGACAGGATCACAATGTGCCTTGCTGTTCTGTTTTACGGCGGAATCATTGAATGCCTGCCGCCGGAAGCGTCCGAGGAAGCCATTGCCGGGATTACTCCGATGCCCAGTGCAGCTTATATTGCGGATGACGCCTTTTTCAAAGATATCACGCACTATCGGAATCGCCAGACGAAAGCCTCGCGCGACCCGGACGAACCTGCTCTGATGGAACCGAACGGAACCGGTTCGTTCCGCACCGTTTGCTTCAGTACGCTCAGCGATGAAATTATGCAGAATGCAGAGATGATGCAGAACATAGAAGAACCCGTTCTGACGCCTGCTTCGTACGAACGGTTCAGCGATCAGTTCACAGAAATTCTCGCCGCACTGACAGCTGGCAGAGTGATACAGACCCATACAGCACAGAGTCAGGAATCGAAACCGTGATTCTCCTTCCTGAAAACAGTTTCAACATCCATGGCAGATCAGGGGCGGTACGGAGTGTCCTTAAGCCCCTGATTCCCCTTTTCCATTCCATTTCCGGATTACGGTCCGGTTGAATGTTTTCTTACCTTTTTTTCTGCCTGCAGCGCAGATTTTTTCATGTACGTCCCATTTTACGGAATCCTTTTCAGCCGCTCGGATATAATAAACAGGTAAATCTGAAACACAGGAGAGCAAACCCCGTATGGCACTTCCCGGAAAGCTGACTGAAACATCCTATCTTACTGCAGACAATGCCGGCCGTTACCGCTGCATCATGCGGGTTTTTTACGATTCCTATGAGAAGATGCGTTTTCAGCTGTACAAGGAAGACGTCCTCGAGCTGCTTCTTGTATCCTATCCGGAGCTCGAAGGTCTCACCATGGATCAGCTGAAGCTTGATCTGAGCGCACTTACCGAATGGAAAAATCTGATCGCCATCCAGGACCCGCGAAAGGTCTATACGATCGCTGAATATAAAAACAAGCAGTTCCGCTATTCGATGAGCGAAGCCGCCGTTGAGATTGAACGGATGGCAGCCCGGCTGGAAAACCTCTTTCTTGAGCCGGCCAGCCTTTCCACCAACTACTTTCTGCGGATTGAACATTCCCTGCAGGAGGCAGATACATTGAACCTGAAAGATCTCAGAGCCGTCAATGAATGGTGGAAGGATCTGCAGGAGGATTTCCGCTGCCTGAATCAGAACTACCAGGATTATCTGCGGGAGTTTTATTCCGGGAAAAGCGAGAAGCTTTTGCGTTCGGTTGAATTTGTCCTTCACAAGGACCGTTTTATCGCCTATCTCGAAGATTTCATCCGCAGTCTGCAGATGTATACCGACCGGATTACGGCTATTCTCCTGCATCTTGATCCCACAAAGAAGCAGAAGCTGCTGGATTGCACGGTGGAGAGCGAGCTTGCCATACCGCGTCCGCAGAGCGAACTGCACGAAGATCTTCGAACCTATCTTCATGACAGTATCTTCGGCCGGTGGGAATCACTGGAACAGTGGTTCATCGGCTCCGATGAACGGCCTTCCGAAAGTCTCCATATTCTGGACATCACCAACGAAGTGATTCAGAAGATCATTCAGAACGCTGCACTGATCGTTCAGCTGCAGAACTGGGGAATCAGCCGGAAAGCGGATTATCAGAGATGGATCCGGATGTTTCAGAACTGCAGCGGCATCGAGGAAGCGCACCGGCTGAGCGCCTGTCTCTTCGGTTCCATGCATGCCCGGCATTTCACCGCCAGTGCTCCCCGCTCTACCGACAGTATATCCTCTGCCGTTTCTCAGGAAGATCCCTTCCCGTTTCTGCTTTCCTCGCACAACCGGCAGTACCGTCCCCGCACAGAACGGGCGGGCTATACAGTGAAATCCGAAGAAAAGTTACGGCAGCGGGAAGCCTATCTCGCCCGGCTTGAAGAAAACCGGAAGTGCGCACTTCGCTTCATCCATGACGGCATCCTTTCCGTAGATGCCATTCAGGAAGAAGTTCCTGCTTCCCTCCGGACCTCTCTGCTGGGATGGATTTCAGCCGCAAATATCAACACCTCCCTTCAGGGGCGGACAGAATACGGCTGGGTATTCACGCTTTCAAGGAAGTCGGGAACTTCCGTGCTGCACTGTGAAGACGGCGATCTCACAATGCCCAATTATGTTCTTTCTTTTTCGGAGGTGCCGCAATGAACAGCGTACAGATCCTGCTCGACCGCTTATGGGTCACAAAGCGGCAGGACAGGGAACTCTATTTCAAGGTTCGCAGCGATCTCGAGACCGTGCAGAAATTTGCCCGTGATTACCCCGGATGGCGTCTGCTTCACAATGAACATGTGATCCGCCTGGAAAAGGTTCCGGCACATGCAGAACCGTTCATGGGCATCCGGGAGTTCACATCTCCGCTTGACTACATGATTCTCTGTGCCCTGCTGATTTTCCTGGAAGACCGGGAAGAAAATGAAGCCTTCCTGCTCTCCGAACTGACCGATATGATCGAAGCACAGTTCAAGCCTGTTCAGGAGATCGACTGGACGCTGTTCGCCAACCGGAAAAGTCTGATCCGCGTCATGCAGTGGAGCGAGGAAAACAGCCTGCTGATAAGGCATGAGGGAAACCTGAATCTGCTGTCCGGAAGCCTGCGGGAGGAAGTCCTTTATGAAAATACCGGTCTTTCCCGGTGTCTCGCTGTCAGCTATCCGTTTGACTGTTCTCAGTTTTCCTCCTGGGAGGACTATGAGCAGCCGGATCTGCAGAATACCGATATGGACCGGGGGCATTTCCGGATCAGCCGGGTATACCGGAGGCTTCTGCTCTCCCCGGCCATGTACTGGCAGTCGAGCGATGACGCTGATGCCATTTATCTGAAGAATCAGCGAGCATGGGTCGCAAAGTATCTGGCGGAGTATACCGGTTACCGGCTTGATATACACCGGAACGCGGCCTTTCTGGTCAGAGAGGAAGAAGCCGAGGCGTTTGGCGAACAGTTTCCCGACACCTCCACCCTTTCCGATATCCTTCTGCTGGTATGCGGCGTTCTCAGAGAGAAGGAACTGGTTCACGCAGAAGATGACAGCACAGTGATTTCCGAAGCGGAATTCCGCCGGATTGTTCAGCTGTGCATGGTACGCTACTCTTCCGCATGGTCAAAGGAATACCGCGAGATCACAGAAGAAGTCCTGACGATGCGGCTGATTGAACGGATGCAGGAGTGGTCCATGGCTGAACGCAGAGGTTCGGATCTGATTCTCCGGCCGGCAGCCTTCAAAACCGCCGGCAGCTATCCGGAAGATGTCAGCTGTGCGCCGCTTGGGAATGAACGGAATGAAACACCGGCAGCCGTCGGAAAAAAGGAACGCAGAACGCCCCGGAAACAGGCGGGTTAAATGAGGAACGCTTATGGCAGATGAAAAAGCACGCTGGAAGATGAACCGGCTCGGGTTTGTCAACTTCTGGCTTTATGACAATGAAACATTCGACCTGCGGGACGGAAAGCTGATGCTGAGGGGACAGAACGGTTCCGGCAAATCGATCACAACCCAGAGCTTCATACCGTTCATTCTGGACGGTGACCGTTCTCCGAGCCATCTTGATCCGTTTGGGTCAAGCAGCCGGAAGATGGAATACTACTTCCTGGGCGATAATGAAAAAGAAGACTCGACCGGTTATCTGTTCCTTGAGTTTTACCGGCCGGATACCGGCGAATACCGGACCATCGGCGTCGGTCAGCGGGCTCGGCGCGGCAAGCCGGGGCTTGACTTCTGGAGTTTTATTCTCCGTGACGGCCGGCGCATCGGGAAGGACATGGAGCTCTTCCGCAGAGCGGGCGGCGTTCATATTCCGCTCGATAAGCGGGAATGCCGCGAACTGATCGGGCAGAAACCGGGAAATCTGTTTCCCGAATCCCCTGCGGAATACAAGAAAGCGGTCAATCAGACTTTTTTCGGTTTTCCCTCGATCGATCAGTATGACCAGTTCATCCGGCTGCTGATCAAAGTCCGGGCACCGAAGCTATCCAAGGAATTCAAGCCTTCCAAAGTCTATGAAACCCTCAATGATTCGCTGCAGCCCCTCAGTGAAGAAGATCTGTTTTCCATGGTCGATGCGATGGAGAAAATGGATGAGATCGAAGACCGTCTGAACCAGCTGAAATCCACCCGCAGAGAAGTATGCTATATACTGGACGAATACAGGCGCTACAACGAATACATCACCGGACGTAAAGCCGGCGCATGGCGCAATGCAGAAACGGAACAGAAAGAACATGCACAGAAATTATCCGCGCTTGAAGCCGAACTGCGCAGTAACCAGGCGGAATGTGCTTCAGCGGAAGAAGAAGCAGACAGACTTTCGGAATCGATCCGGATCGCTCAGGAAAAGATCGCCGCCTATCAGTCCAGCGGGCTGGAAGATCAGATACAGAAAAAGGAAAATTGCACCGCGGATCTCAACGAACGGGAAAACGATCTCACAGCACTGAATGCGCGGATCACGGATCTGCGCGAAGAGCTGGTTATTGAAAGCCGGAATCAGAAGAATCTGAAAGATGACATTGAACTGGAACAGCATAAACTGAAGCAGAAAAAAGATGCACTGACGGTGCTGAACCGGCAGCTGCAGTATGCAGGGCATGACAAACTCTGTGTCCTTGCGGACAGGGAAGAGCCCGATCAGTTCTCTCTGATCCGGCGTGATCTGGATCAGTTTCAGCGTTCCCTGCAGGACCTGAGCAGGAAAATCCGCCAGAAGGAAGCGAAAGAGCGGGAGTGCGATGCGGTTCAGCAGGATCTTGAGGAACAGAAACACCGTCTTCATCTGCTGGAACTGCAGATTCAGGAAGCCGAAGCGAAAACAGAACAGGAACGCGACACGCTGATCGAAGCATTTCATATCCTGCAGAGCGATGCACTGGAATACCGCTTTGAGGAAGCTGAGCTGCATCAGTTTATCGAACTGGTCCGCACTTACGCTGCCTCCTCTGACGCTTCTTCCTTTCTTCCGCTGCAGAATGAGATCTATCTGCGCGCCTTCCGCAAACTGGACGGCCTGTTTCAGGAAGAACGGCGGACTGGCGAATCCTTTCGGAAAACACTTGCCCGGCTGAGAGAAGAGCTGGCTGAACTGGAAGCAGAAACCGAAGCGGTACCGGAACGAACCACCTCGCGGAAGAAGCCAGAGCTGCGCTTCAGAAACAGAACATCGAAGCGATTCCGGTATATGAAGCAATTGATTTCAGAGAAGATATTTCCATGGAGCTTGCGGCAAGACTGGAAGCACAGCTGCTGGAAGCCGGCCTGCTGGATGCCCTGATCGTACCGGAAGCACAGCGGGAACAGGCTGCCGCGATCTTCCGTGATCATGCGGACCGGTTTGTCGCTCTCGATCAGAAAGCCGCTTCTCCCGTCTCCTGGTTTATGCCTGGCAAAACAGATGTTTCTTCTGATATGAAACAGGCAATCGCCGCCTTTCTCTCCTCCCTTTCTGACAGGAAGGAAGATCATGCCCTGATCCTTTCCGAGGACGGCTATTACCGCAACGGCATTCTGGAAGGCTTCATCCCGCAGGAAGTGCCGGAAGTTCGCTTCATCGGACCCGCAGCACGACGGGCTGCTCATCAGAAGAAAATCGAGCAGAAGCTTCAGGAAATCAGCGAACAGGAAGCTCTTCTTGCATGGAGTGAAGAACTGTGTTCGCTGATTGCAGAACACAGAACAATTCTGGAAACGGAAAAAGCAGATCTGCCCACGGTCCGGATGCTTGATCAGGCAATTCTTGCGCTGGATTCACTGATGAGCGAGCAGACACAGCAGAACGAAGCGTGTGCAAAGAATGAGGCGAAACTGGCTGAACTGAACGAAGAGCTCCTGCGGCAGAAACAGGAGATCCGTCAGCAGATGCAGAAGTACCCCTATCCGGAAACCTCAGCCGCCCTGGAAGAAGCGGAAGACCTGCTGAAAGATTATATCCAGGACGCATACGAGCTGAATGACATTCTGAATCAGATGCGTCGTCTGAAGGAACGGCTCGCCACCTCGTTACTGCTCTGTGAAGAAAAAGAAGGAACGCTGGACAAGACAGAGGACGATAAGCGGCGTCTGCAGCGGGAAGCAAACCGGCTGAAAGAACAGATCGCCCAGATCGAAGCGATTCTGAACGATCCGGAAAACAGACGCATGGCAGAAGAGATTCTTACGGTGCGCACTTCGCTCTCTGCAATGGAGCAGCAACGGAAAAAGGCGGAAAACACAGCCGTCACATTGAGCGAGCGGATCCGGAATCAGAAGGAACAGCTGGAAGAAAAGCAGAAGGAACTGCAGAGCCGCATGGAACGTGCAGCCCGGCTGAAGCAGTATTTTCTCGAAGAGCTTTCCCTTGCGCTGCTGCCGATGACAGAGTCCTGTGATACAGAAGATGAGAAAGCGCTGTTCACTCTTGCAAAGCAGCTGGAAGCAGGCATCCGGGAAGCAGATCGCTCCCGGAGTATCACCGAAATCAGCAACCGTCTGTACAGCACCTGCCAGAGTCATATCACAGGCATCTCAAGCACGGTCATCTCGATCGAAGACTGCTTTCCTTCCGGGGAAGGCGATGACCTGCGCACCCGCAGCACAATCCACGCCCTGGTCAACTCCCGGAAAGTCAGTATCGGAGAATTCAGCGCTCTGGTTGAGGAAAACATTGCCAATACCGAACTTCTGATCCAGCAGAAAGACCGGGAGCTGTTTGAGAGCATCCTGTCGGATACGATCAGCCGGAAGCTGACAGCCCGGATTGATGAAAGCCGCAGCTGGATCCATGATATGTCCTCTCTGATGAAGGAGATGGACAGCTCCATGGGACTTTCCTTTTCCCTGCGCTGGCACCCGATCGCCTCGGAATCCGAAGATGAGCTTTCGGGCGATCAGCTGGAGAAAATCCTTGCGAAGGACCGGGAACTGCTCAATGAGGAAGACATCCGGAAAGTCGCTGATCACTTCCGTTCCCGGATCCGTACTGCCCGGCAGCAGGCAAAGGACGACGGTATTCCGGTCAACTATGCCGCAATGGTGCAGGATGTACTGGATTACAGGAAATGGTTTGAATTTCGTATGTTCTACACCCGCCGGAATGAACATACAAAAGAACTGACCGACCGTGCCTTCAATACATTCAGCGGCGGCGAGAAAGCAATGGCAATGTATATTCCGCTGTTTGCGGCAGTCAATGCGCAGTACCGGAAGTCAAAAAAGAGTGATCATCCGCGGATCATCGCTCTTGATGAAGCCTTTGCGGGCGTAGATGACATCAATATCAGCAGTATGTTCGATCTGGTGGAGAAGCTGGATTTTGACTATATCATGAACTCTCAGGTGCTCTGGGGATGTTATGAATCTGTTCATCAGCTTTCCATTGCCGAACTGCTTCGGCCGGAAAATGCAAAATACATCACTGTGATTTTCTATCACTGGAACGGAAAGGAGCGCATTCTGGATGAGAGATGAGGAAACCGCACACAGAGAACTTCTGAACGAATGTGTCTCTTATTTCCGGAACCGGAGCGGATTTGAGCGGGCGTTTGCAAAGATGAAGGAAAAATGGCGTTCGTATGAAAGCATCCGGGGAACCGCTGATCTCACATCGCTTTCTGAAGCGGAGCGAACCCATCTTGGCGGATTCTTCGGCAAAGTCCTCCCCCAGGACCGATTCCGTTTCCGCCTTGCGTCCTTTGAAGAACAGCTGCAGACAACCCGATATGCCGGTATCCGCCTGGAAGAGCTGCTTGAAGCATATTTTGACGAACCGCTGCAGAGCAGAAAAATGGAACAGGCAAAGCGCATCGAAGAACAGGACACGTTCTTTGCGCAGCTGCGGGCAGATGCAGAACAGACCGGAAGCCCCGCCGCATCTGCCTGGGTCGCTCAGCTGCAGGAAGCGGGTTATGCCCGCCTGCTGCGGCAGTTTGAATGTGAAGAAGACTGCCGGGATGCCGTGCGTTCTGTTTCCGGCGCGCTTTCGGTCATTGAACGTCTGAAAGAACCGGAATCGATTCCCCTTTCCGTACTGGCAATGGATCTCTGCAGTGATCCGCATGGATTTGACCGGGATTCTGCCCGCAGCAGGCTGCTGCTGAAAGCACTGGAATTCCGGATGCAGAGAGAACCGGTACATTCTGCTGAAGAACAGCTGGCACTGTATATCGACTGTCATCTGCGGCCGGACGATATCTCGAGCTATACCGTAATGCAGGGCATCCGTCTGATGGAAAACGGCGTTTTTCATCCGGCTTACGAAGGCTTTCTGCAGAAGATGGAATACTGTCTGGTTTCGCTTTCTCAGCTGCGCACGGTCACTTCTGCCCTGCCGGTCAGGAATACGGTCTTCATTATCGAAAATCAGATGGTTTATTCCCGCCTCTGCAGCGAGTGCAGGGATGCGTCTTTGATCTGTACGTCCGGTCAGCTGAAAACCGCTTCCCTTCTGCTGATCGATCTGCTGTGCCAATCGGATGCAGAGATCTTCTACAGCGGAGATATTGACCCGGAAGGAATGCTGATTGCGCAGAATGTGATTACCCGAAGCCACGGAAAGATCCGTCCATGGCGCATGGGAGAGGAAGAATATCTGAAAAGCTGCTCCGAAAGCCTCATTTCAGACAGCCGTCTCAGAATGCTCGATAAGCTCCGGGATCCGGTTCTGAAAAAGACGGCAGAATCGGTCCGCATCATCAGAAAAGCAGGCTATCAGGAACGGCTGCTGGACGATCTGATTTCCGATATCCGTCTGGCTGGATGACATGTCCGAACCATCCGGCATGCCGGATTACACAATAGCTTTTACGGAAAGCCATCAGACCTTTTCACTCAGAATCAGTTCTGTTTTTGAAGGCTGTCTGAACCATAACGCAAGCTCCCGGACATCGGTTTACTGCCAGTGCCCGGGAGCTCTTTTTTCTCTCTGAAACCGGATTCTGAACATTTCGGTTTCAGTTTACCGGAATCAGCGTGAATTTCAGCGATTTGTAAATCTTAAATCATTCACGTTTTGATATATTTCATGTGTTTCTATCTGCACTTTTTACTCACATCCACCACGTTTACAGTCCGCATGGCAGCAAACTGGTATCAGAGACTGACTGCTCCCGACGACTGTCTAAAGTCGCGGGGTTCGCACAGTCGGACTGCTTTTCCAGAGTTCATCACAATTGATTGCTCAACTGCATTTAACCCAGGCGGTGGTATCGGAAATCAATCTTTCAGACATCCAAGAGGGATCACATATACACCATCCTCCCTCTTATACCCATATTGTGTTCCTGTAATAACGATTTTCAAATCCGGCAGACGAAGAGGAACCTGCTTCTCTTTATTATTATGTTCCGCAATAAGCCGTTCGATTTCCAGCAAATGTTTTGCGCCTTCATCCACTTCATTCTGTCCCAGTTTTATTTCAATCAATGCATATCTTCCATCTTCCAAATGTAATACTGCATCAGCCTCCAAGCCGTATCTGTCCCTGTAATAGGAAACTGTTCCGCCATATTCTGAAGAATATATTTTCAGATCTCTAATGACCAGCGATTCAAAAAGAAAACCCAAAGTTTTATAGTCGAGATTGAAATATTCCGGAGAAATGCCTAGCGCAGCTGCAGCAATAGAAGGATCAATAAGATTCTTCTTTTTGGAAGATCGGATCGATGTTTTTGAGCGGATTGACGGACACCACGCTTCAACATCTTCAATGATATACAGCTTGTTAAGTGCAGCAATATAATCCTGAAATGTCGGCTGCGACATTCCTGTGGTTGCTGCCGTATCTCCATACACTGTTTTCGTATCGGCGGTTGTACATATATTTCGTGCATATGATCTTAATATCGTTCTTGCCCATTGCGGGTTTCTTTTCGTATTGTCAACATTCGATATATCAATATCACAAGTTTGATTAAACAGTTCTTTTGCTATTTGGAGTTTAGCTTTATACGACTGAAGATTGACCGTTCTCGGCCAGCCTCCCCTGCAGATAACAAATTTGATATCATCGATTGTCAGATCAGATTTACACGTTCCTATTCTATCCGGATAGATAAACAGATCCATTAACGATACGGTTCCGTTGGAATCTCTCGACTCATATAAACTCATCGGATACATTTTCAGAGTAGATATTCTTAATGTACCTGTGTGAGGTGTTTCAACTTCTTTTGAGGATGATCCGGTCAGAATATACTGTCCGCTCAAGCCACTGTCATCCACATCTTTTCTGATAGCGCCCCATATTTTCGGAGCATCCTGCCATTCATCAAATAATATTGGTTTTTCACCTTTCAATAAATCCGACGGTTTCGTATTCGCAATCATCAGAAGATTCTCTCTGTTATCTTCATCTTGAAACTCAATTACACTTCTGGCTTTCTGTTTTGCAGTCGTCGTCTTCCCGCATCCCTTCGGGCCTTTTATTTGTACCGCTCCCAAAGCTTCCATTCTTATTGCAAATTGCGCATCTACAATTCTTTTCTTATACTCCATAATAAAAAACCTCTTCACCGAAATCATTATAGCGTGCATTTAAGTGATTTGAGGTATTTAGTTTAATTGATTTGCTGTATTTTGTTTAAGTGATTTGTGGTATTTTGCTTATTTGATTTGCTGTCCCGAGGTAACACTATTTATCCTGTCCGTGGCAAAGTCATTTATCCTCCCGCATATGACCCCGTGCCGGGCCGAGAGCGTTTTCCCGCAATGTTTCTCTTGTATTCTTCTCTTCTTTCTCCGGTCATTTCCGCATGGTTTCCGGGCGAATTACAGTCTTTAGTACGGTATAAGTGTAGTCGGTAAGATCATCACCCAGATGGTCAGCCAGCTGCACTTATTTTAGGATAAGGGAGTAGTAATTCGGTCTTGCGTGAGTCTTTTGGAGAAACAGCGTCCGTAGAGAAAACTGCCAGCCG
>JAFYGX010000220.1 GCA_017543025.1 Solobacterium sp. | reverse complement strand
GGAATCAGCGGACTCATTGCTCATGAAGCATTCGGGCATGGCGTTGAAATGGACATGTTTGTCAAGAATCGTGCGCTTGGTGCAGAATACATTGGAAAGCGGGTCGGCTCCGATCTTTGTACGATGCATGAGGGTGCACTCTGTGAAGAAAGTGTCACCGCTTTTGTATTTGATGATGAGGGAACCCTTGCCGGAGATGTGACGGAAATTGATCACGGTATTCTGAAAACCGGCATCTGTGACGCACTGTCCGCGCTCCGTCTTGGAACGAAACCAACCGGTAACGGCAAACGTGAAAGCTTCTCTCATAAGGTGTATACACGAATGACGAATACAATCTTTGATTCCGGAGAGAACACACTGGAGGAAATGATCGCATCCGTGAAGTTCGGATATCTTCTGGAAGGCACAGAAAGCGGCATGGAGGATCCAAAACACTGGGGCATTCAATGCATTATGTCTCGAGGATATGAGATCAAGGACGGCGTACTGACCGGAAAAGTGGTTTCTCCTGTTGTCATGACAGGATATGTACCGGACCTGCTTGGCGGCATTACGATGGCTTCCACCGACCGCGAAGTGGAAGGAAACGGCGGGTGCGGTAAAGGTCATAAGGAATGGGTGAAAGTTGCCGACGGCGGCCCCTATCTGAAAACGAAAGCGAGGCTCGGCTGATGTTTGCACGCATACTGGAGAAAATCAACGCGCTTGACTGTTCCATTTGGGAACTGTCCGAGACAACAACCCGCGGATGGGAGTTCTACTTTATTCGCCATGAACTGGATCAGAATCGGGTTACTGATGTAAAGTCATTCAATGTTACACTATATCGGCCGCTGGAAGACGGTTTTCTCGGCTCCGCTTCCGGTGAAATTTCTCCGAGCGCGACGGATTCTGATATCGAAAAGAGCCTTTCTGATATCTATTTTCAGGCATCACTTGTCAAGAATCCTGTTTACCAGTTGAATGACAAGCCACTGAATCCGGGTGAAATGAAGGAAGTGGACATTGCAGAAATCGCCAGGAATTTTATCTCTGCCATGACAAATGTCAGTGAAACAGAAACGGAAGACATCAATTCTTATGAGATTTTTGTGAAAGAGAACACGGTTCATTTTTTGAATTCAAACGGGGTAGAATATACGATTCGCTATCCAAGCTCCATGATTGAAGTGATTGTGAATGCGCGTAACGGCGATCATGAAATTGAGCTGTACAGATGCTTCCGCTCCGGTACCTGTGATAAGGATAAGCTTGCGCATGATATTGAAAAAGCACTGCGTTACGCGAAAGACCGCCTTATTACAGAACCGACCCCGAAACTTCAGGATATGGATGTCATCTTCTCTACGGATGATGCTGTACAGATCTACAAGTATTTCGCTTCAAAAGCGAGCGCTGATATGATTTACAGCAAACTATCCGACTGGACCTGCGGGAAGGATATTTCTGAGAACATGACTGGCGATCTTATCACCTTAAAAGCGGTATCTTCGCTGAAGAACTCTTCTTATGACTTCCCAGTGGATGAAGAAGGCGCAGCAATGAAAGACTGCACACTAATCAAGAACGGCAGAATTGAAAAGAACTGGGGACACCGCAGATACTGCCAGTATCTCGGCATTCAGGATAGTTTTGTTGTTCAGAACTTTGTCGTTGAGGGCGGAAGAAAATCGGAAGAGGAGATCCGTTCCGGTGATTATTTGGAGGTTGTTGAGTATTCCTCGTTCCAGGTGAATACTATGGGAGGCGATGTCGCCGGAGAAATCAGACTCGGATACCTTCATCAGAACGGAAACGTTCGGATTGTCAGTGGTGGATCTGTATCCGGTCAGATGAGCGACGTTATTCCAACCATGGAATTCTCTTCAGAAACAGAGCAGTATAATAACGCCGTAATTCCCAGAGTAACTCGCCTGAAGAATCTGAAAATCACTGGCGTTGTCTGAGCCTTATTGTGCAGTAATTGTTTCTGAATACGGCAGTTGTTCACAAGAGTGTCAACTTGCCATCATTTTGAAATCATGCTATATTATTGTAAGTAATTTTCGGAAGGTGTTTATTCATGATCAAAATTGATATTTATTCCGGTTTCCTTGGAGCAGGTAAAACAACCCTGATCCGCAAGATGATTGCTGAGGCCTATACCGGCGAGAAGATTGTTCTGATTGAGAACGAGTTCGGTGATATCGCTATCGACGGCGGATTCCTGCAGGACGCAGGCGTTGAGATCACCGAGATGAGCTCCGGCTGTATCTGCTGCACTCTGGTGGGTGACTTCTCTCAGGCACTGAATCAGGTTGCTGAGCAGTTTTCTCCGGACAGAATCATCATTGAGCCATCTGGTGTCGGCAAACTGTCTGATGTAATTGCTGCAGTTCAGAGAGCAGGGGAACAGTTCCAGGTCAATGCTTTCACAGCTGTTGTTGATGCGACGAAATGCAAGATCTATCTGAAGAATTTCGGTGAATTCTACAATAATCAGATTCTATCTGCAGGCGCAGTCATTCTCAGCCGTACCGGAAATATTGCTGAGAAGAAACTGAATGAGGCGCTCGAACTGATTCATGGTATTAATCCCAGCGTTACGGTTGTTACGACACCTTGGGAGGAACTCAGCGGTAAGCAGCTTCTGGATGTCATTGAGCGGAATTCTTCTCTTACAGACGAACTGATGGCTCTTGTAGCAGAAGCCG
>JAFYGX010000219.1 GCA_017543025.1 Solobacterium sp. | reverse complement strand
GTGTAGGTCTATATAAATGGTACCGGATTATCGCACACGAAATACATCAAATCGTAAAAAAGCCGAAGAAATCAAGCGTTTCTTCAGCTTTGGTGTAATACAGGTAGATGTATAGACCTACTTTTGCAGATCATCGTAGGCATAATAATTCCGCATTAACAAGCTTTCACTGATCAGCCAGGTCACTAAATTGCAAGTATAGCCAAAAAAACCGCACATCCAGTTCGTGTGCGGCAATATCCGGATACGGTCCTCTTTGCGATAAGTGAGACCGTACTTTATTTTGTTTTCTGTTCGGAACCAGTCTGTTTCTTCGTTGTTCTGCGTTTTTTCGGTTCAGACTTTTTCGGTTCAGACTTTTTCGGCTCAGCCTTCTTTTTCGGCTTTTTCTGCTTCTCTGCTTTCGCCTCCGGTTTCCCGTTGTCGTTTGAAACCGCGGCTTCCAAAGCCGGATCAGCTGTTCCCTTTTCCGTTGCCGTTTCTGTTTCAGCCTGCGGTTTCGCTGCTGTTTCAGATTCTGTCTCCGGTATGACCTGCTTCACTTCTTCCGGTTTTATTTCTTCCGGTTTCATTTCGTTTCCGGCGGCCGTTTCTTCGCTCTTCTTTTCTGCAGCTTCCTGCGCCAGCTCTTCGTTCCGGGTGTCAATCGGGTCTTCACCGTCTTCCATGTGCGGCCAGCCGGTCAGCCGGTTCAGCAATGTCAGCACCGGATGAAAGCGCGGATTGATCATTCCGGTAAATTCGATAAACAGATCTGCTCCGATTACCAGCACAACAATGAGCAGAAAGCCGATTTTCGGATTGAACCAGGAAACAATGGCCGCCACCGCAAACAGCGCTGTAACGGTATAGAGCACTTCCACGGTCTTCCGGTGACCGAGTTTCAGTTTGAACATCAGTATATGATGCAGATGGCCGCGGTCCGCTTCCATGATCTTCTGGCCTTTCAGCTTCCGGCGGATGATCGCAATCAGCGTATCCGAGATCGGAATAAACAGCATGAGAATCGGAAGACCCAGCGTAATCAGCGCAGTGGTCTTAAATCCCAGCAGTGACAGTGCCGCAATCGTAAATCCCATGAACTGCGCGCCGCAGTCTCCGACAAACACCGAAGCCGGATGAAAATTGTAAGGCAGAAAGCCGAGAATCGCACCGGAAAGCGCCAGTGCCAGAATCACGACATCCCGGCGTCCCATCAGAAACCCCAGCATTCCGATCGTCATCGTAACAATCGTGCAGATGCCGGAAGACAATCCATCCAGACCGTCTATGAGGTTAATCGCATTCGTTATACCGATCAGCCAGAAAAAAGAAATTCCCTTGACAATTAACGGATTGGAAATTTCCAGCGACATGATATGCAGGTTATCCAGCGAAAGGTTTCCGATGGAAAGTGCCGCAATCGCACCGGAGACCTGAAACAGAAGCTTCAGCTTCGGAGAAAGATCGTAGATATCATCCAGCAGGCCCCCGATAAATACAAGCGCTCCGCCGATCAGTATTCCATTGAGTTTGACATCCGTTGTCCACAGGATCGTCAATGACAGCAGAAATGCCGCATAGATCGCAACCCCGCCGATCCGGACAATACGGCCATGATGCACCGTCCGTTTGTTCTCCACTGCATAGATTCCAAGCCGGAGTCCGATCCGTTTGCAGATGGGAACGAGAATCAGGGATATCACAAAAGGCAGCGCAAAATACGGAAATGCACCGATAATCAGATTCATACTCCTGCGCTCCTTTCTACTGCGGAAATTATACCATTCCTCCGCAGCCTGCCGCGCGTTCAATCCGGACGCTTTCAGGCGGCTGAAGAAGATTATACCTTATGCCGGCAAAGAATAAAAACAGATGATCGCACATTCACGCGGTCATCTGTAAGTTCCGTTCCTGTTTCTTCCGTTTCAGTGCGCAAAGGTCACCGCAATCAGAAACGAGCCACTGAGATACGCAAGTCCCATGGCAAGCAGCCAGTACAGCAGCTGTCCCTGAACCGGTCTGCCCTGTTTCAGAAAGCGATTGAAATCCAGCGCTCCAAGAGCATAGAACGATGCCATGAAGGCAATGAGATAAATCCCTGCCTTCATCGCAAACGACGCAAATCCCATGAACAGCCGGTTACTTTGTCCCGAAAATACGGTCTCCCGCATCGCCAAGACCCGGAACGATATAGCCATTCTCATTGAGATGGTCATCCATCGCCGCAAGATAGATATCTACATCCGGATGTGCCTGCTGAACCGCTTTTACTCCTTCCGGAACGCCGACAAGACACACAAGTTTAATCTGTTTCGCACCGCGCTTCTTGACGATATCAATCGCCGCAACCGCACTTCCGCCGGTCGCAAGCATCGGGTCAACGATCATGACGATCGCTTCATCCAGCGCTTTCGGAAACTTCGCAAAATATTCATGAGGTTCCAGAGTTTCTTCATCCCGATACAGTCCGACGAATCCGACCTTAGCCGTCGGCACAAGCCGGCGGATTCCGTCCAGAAGACCGATGCCGGCACGCAGAATCGGCACAATCACAACTTCTTTACTGAGAGAATAACCGGTGCACGGTCCGATCGGAGTTTCAACCTCGATCGGAGTGACCGGCAGATCCCGGCACACTTCATACGCCATCAGTTCGGCGATTTCATCGAGATATTCACGGAAATCCTTCGTAACAGTGTTCTTGTCGCGCATCTGTGTCAGTTTATGCGTGATCAGCGGATGATTCAGTACTTCAAGCATAGCTGCCTCCTGTAATGTTCAATATGTTCTCCGTCATTCTAAGGGAAATGACTGATGAATTCAATAACCGCATGGATGCTATATAATAACGGATATGAGAGTCATGATCCTTCCATCCGTCTGTGTTCCGGACTGCGGTGCAGCGATTCTTTACGCACGTCAGCTATGTGCTTTTTTTCAGATGTGCGGCATGAATGCGGCTGTCTGCTGCGACAGGCGCTCGCATGTGACAGGAGCCGGCTTCTATGAGTCTCCTTCGCCTTCGCTCCGTTTACGGAAAGCGAACGGCACAACCTTTGAAGACTATCATTATTCTCACAATGTGCTGACTGCCTCTTATCTGAAACAGGATCTGAAACAGATTGAAAAAGCATTTTCCGAGTATGAACCGGATCTTCTGATCGAGATCGAACGGCCTGCCGCGCTGATCGCCGCTGCCCGTTCCGGTATTCCGGTTTTTTCCATCGTATCTCCTTCCGCTTTCCGCAACCGGGATTTCCGGGCAAGCACGCTGAACGGACTGAATGTCTTTCTGCGCAGTGCAGGTATGGAACAGGTCATTCACCTGCGCGATCTCTATCAGATCGCGGAGTGCTTTGCCTTCGGACCGCAGTCCTTTCTGCCGTCCTTCCACGGCTATCCGGTTTCTTCCTTCGGGCTTTCGTGCGTGATGCCGCCGGAAACTCCGCCCGACCGGACGCTGTCAATGATGTTCACGGAATACCGCATACCCGCAAGAAAAATGAAACAGATCATCACAGAAGCGTTCCGCGGCGCACCCTACGAAGTATTCATCTACGATTCCCGTCAGACACCGGGAAAAACAGATAATCTCCGATTCCAGAATACCGTTCGAACGTTTACAATGAACGGAAGCAGAACGTGCATCCATGACGGAACCGACGTTCTGACACAATACTGCACCGCGCTTGGCATCCCGCAGATCATTATCCATGACGATTCGTATCAGCGCTCATGGAATGCCGCCTGCCTGAGACGCAGCGGCGCCGGTCTTACCGTACCGGAAGCGGAGCTTTCCATGGAACGTCTGTATGAGGCATACCGGCAGGTACTGGCGGATGACCGCTATGCGGAAAATGCACTGCGGCTGAAGGAAAATATTCTGGAGCGAGGGGACATCCGGAATATACTTGCATATATTTCCTATTGAAAAGGAGGATAACTGTTATGAAACGTGACACATTCGGCTCACGCCTGGGTTTCATACTGGTAAGCGCAGGCTGTGCGATCGGCATCGGCAATGTATGGAAATTCCCATATCTGACCGGGCAGAACGGAGGCGGCATCTTTGTGCTGATCTATCTGTTCTTCCTGCTCATCATGGGGCTTCCGGTTATGACCATGGAGCTTGCGGTCGGCCGGGCCAGCCGGAAGAGTGCTGTGGAAGGATACAAGGCTCTCGAACCAAAAGGCTCTTTCTGGCATATACACGGCTGGGTCTGTATTGCCGGATGCGCGCTACTGATGATGTACTATACGACTGTCAGCGGGTGGATGCTGCTGTATTTCACAAAATATCTGACCGGACAGATGGCGGCAGTTCCAACCAGCGCAGTCGGTGACGTCTTCGGGGCAATGCTCGCCGATCCGGTACAGATGGCTATCGCAATGGCGGTTACCGTCATTGCCGGCTTTGCGATCAATTCACTCGGAATCCGCAACGGCCTGGAGCGCATCACCAAAGTGATGATGGCCTGCCTGCTTCTGCTGATCATCGTGCTTGCCGGCTACAGTATGACACTTCCCGGCAGTAAGGCAGGACTGCAGTTCTATCTCAAACCGGACTTCGCCGCAATCCGTAAAATCGGCATCATCAACGTGGTGGTTGCCGCAATGAACCAGGCGTTCTTCACCCTGAGTCTCGGCATTGCCGCAATGGAAGTCTTCGGCAGCTACATGTCCGATCAGTTCACCCTCTATTCCGAAGCCGCACGGATCTGCGTGCTTGACACCTTTGTCGCGATCTTCTCCGGCCTGATCATCTTCCCGGCCTGCTTCAGCTACGGCGTTCAGCCGGATGCCGGTCCATCGCTGATCTTTCTTACCCTGCCGAGCATCTTTGCGGCAATGCCGGGCGGAATGATCTTCGGCACGCTGTTCTTCCTGTTCATGACGTTCGCAAGCTTCTCGACGGTCATCACCGTGTTCGAAAACCTTGTCACTGCTGCGATTGATAATTTCGGCATCAGCCGCAGACGCGCAGTGCTCGGAAACATGGTGTTCATTCTCCTTGCCAGTATCCCCTGTGTGCTCGGGTACAATCTCTGGTCCAATGTCCATCCGATCGGATCGTTTGACATTCTCGACAGTGAAGACTTCCTTGTTTCCAATCTAATTCTGCCGATCGGTTCTCTGATCTACCTGCTCTTCTGCACGTCGCGGTTCGGCTGGGGATTTGAGAAATACCGAGCAGAATGCAATAAAGGAGAAGGCCTTAAGCTCTCCCGTGCCGCCTCGGTTTATCTGAAATTCATTCTGCCGCTCATTATCCTTCTGATTCTGGTCCGCGGACTGATCTGACTTCCTGTTTCAGGCAGCTTTCTGAGAGAAGCTGCCTTTTCAGAAGTCCGGATACAGCGAAGAGAAAGCAGCAGACAGACAATGTTCCGCCATACGTATGCAGTTTGCGTTTTTCGCCAGAAAGCGTGGTCATCGAATTATTCTTCGTATAATTTAATGGAGGGTATGAAACATGCTCAAAAAGGAATTCAAGCTTACGGATGAAGCTCTGAAAGTCATAAACGGAGGAGTCCTGACTGCAGATGCACATGATTTTCTGATCATCGAATTATTTATTGATAAGATCGGCAAAGGGCTGTCCAAAGAACAGTTCAAGCAGGAGTTTGCCGCGAGATATCACGCAAACTACCATGATTATTCCACTGACGGATCAGAAGAAGACCTTCAGCAGCTGATGAGAATGATTGATGAAAACTGGGACCTCATCCAGCCCGAATATGACCCGTATGGAAATCCGATGAAGTAATCACCTCAATCATGCAATTCTGTTATTCTTCGTAACGCTTCTGCCAGACCACCAGCTCTGCTGGTGGTTTTACAGTTTGGGACAACAAAGAAATCAATTTACGCAAAACATCCGGTTTCATTATCCGCAGAACAAAAAAGTTTCTCCGCCTTAGTGATACGGAGAAACGCCTGTCCCTGACTGCTGTGATTCCGCTTCTTATTTCGCCACAGGAATTCTTACGCGGATCTTCGTATTGTGAGTCAAAGGAGCTGCCGTCATATGGCTAGTCATCCCCGTTCTTATCCGGTACAGCACAGGCTGCTGTCACACAGACAATCAGCAGTGCTGCCAGCGCTATGATTCTCAGATAACCGTTTCTCATGATTCCCTCCTGTTCTTCTGATTGCGGCGGATGTGTTGTCTGAAGCATAGCTTCCTGCAACGAATCCACTTAAAGAACTATTCCGAAAGCTGCGCAGCAGTCTGTTTCCGGCAAGGAAAGCGCTCACGCTGACGAAAACAAATCAAACCGCTGGTTTTCTGTTCTGTTTTCATCCACAGTGAGCAGGAGCCGGAATGCCGATCTGTTTCAGTCCCCCGCTTCATATAAAACCCGCCTGGTTCCGCAAGGAAGCCAATGGTCACTCCCTCTGTTTCAAAGCTACCTGCTTCGCCATGATTCATCCGCAGTCTCTGCGACTATATATAGCGGCAGAAAGAACGCGTACAACGCGCGCTTTGTTACAGCGTTCATCATAAAAACAGAACCGGAACAATCTCCGATTCTGCTCATTCTTCTCTTATTCGTACGGATGCAGGGAAGTCAGTTCAGCCACTTCGTTTCTGACCCGTTCCTTCACCGCTTCATCGTCTTTGTGTTTCAGCACGTCAGCGATCCAGGTTCCGACACGGCGGAAGTCTTCTTCCTTAAAGCCGCGGGTCGTCATTGCGGCAGTTCCGAGCCGGATTCCGCTGGTAATACCGGGCTTCTGCTCATCAAACGGAATTGCATTCTTGTTTGCGGTGATATTCACCTCATCCAGTGCAACTTCCGCATCCCGTCCGGTCACACCGATCGAATGCAGGACATCAACCAGAATCAGATGGTTATCCGTACCGCCTGTCACAAGACGGAAACCTGCTTCTTTCAGCGTATCCGCAAGCACGGCGCAGTTCTTCACGATCTGTTCCGCATACGCACGGAATTCCGGCTGAGATGCTTCATACAGGCACTGTGCCTTGGCTGCCACAATATGGCAGAGCGGCCCGCCCTGAATACCAGGGAAGATGGCCTTATCAACCGCTTTGGCATACTGCTCTCTACAGAGAATCATTCCGCCGCGCGGTCCTCTTAACGTCTTATGCGTTGTCGTTGTCACAAAATCCGCATAGGGAACCGGATTCGCATGCACGCCGCCGGCGACAAGTCCGGCAATATGCGCCATATCAACCATCAGATACGCACCGCACGCATCTGCGATGGAGCGGAATTCCGCAAAGTCAATCGCTCTGGAATAGGCACTCGCCCCGGCTACGATCAGCTTCGGGGAAAGTTCCTTTGCCTGTCTGCGCAGTTCATCATAATCGATGCATTCGGTTTCTCTGTTTACGCCATAGGAATAAAACTCATACAGTTTTCCGGAGAAGCTCACTTTCGCGCCATGGGTCAGATGTCCGCCGGCCGCGAGATCCATGCCGAGCACGCGGTCTCCCGGGTTCAGAACGGAAAAGTACACGCCCATATTTGCCTGTGAACCGCTGTGCGGCTGAACATTCGCATGGTCTGCACCAAACAGCTCCTTCGCGCGTGTCCGGGCCAGTTCTTCGATCACGTCTACATTAACGCACCCTCCGTAATAACGGTGTCCCGGGTAACCTTCTGCATACTTGTTCGTAAGAATCGATCCGGAAAGCTCGCGGACTTCCTTTGAGCAGTAATTTTCCGAAGCAATCAGTTCAATGTTTCCGCTCTGACGCTTCGCCTCTTCATTCAATGCGTTCTGCAGTACCTGATCAATCATTTCTGTCCTCCCATGAGCGCCCGCTGAAGTTCGTCCAGTGTAATCGGGCCTTCCCGCAGAATGCGGGGCGTTTCAGTTGTGAGATCGGCAATCGTGCTCGCCTGATTGTAATGCACTTCCCCTTCGAGAATTCCGTCCAGAAGCGGGCAGGCAGCTTCTATCGCCTCGGGCGTTCTGCACTCCGGCATGCCGGAGCGATTCGCGCTTGTCATAAACAGCGGTGTACCGGTAAAGCAGATCAGTTTTCTCAGCTGATCGTTCATCGCAAGCCGGATCGCAAGCGTATTCCCTCCGGCATAGTCCGGAAACGCTTCCCTGCGCTTCAGAATCACCGTCAGCGGACCGGGCATCAGTGCACGGATTACCGCTTCTGCCTGTGGATTCACCTCAGCAATTTCCTTCAGCTGTTCCAGATCTCTGCACATGATCGGAAACTGCTTGGACGACGGCCGGTGCTTCACTTCATATAGCCGTTCCATTGCCCGCTGTGAAATCCTTGCGCAGATGCCGTATACCGTATCTGTCGCAGCCGCGATACAGCCATCCTGTTTCAAAACTTCTGCCGCTTCCGCGATCTCTTCCGGCGCAAACCGTTTCATCATCTCTCTTTTTCTCAGCGGAACATCGTCAGCACCATGGACAGCACCACAAGCACTACCATGAAGACCATGAAATACCGCATCCAGACTTTCCTGTTCATAACAGGAAAGATTCTATCACGTTTTTCAGAAAAATAGCCCGTTTCTTTCACTGTTTGAAACTGATTTCGCATGAACATATGAAAAAACCTTCCCGAAAGAAGGTTCAGTTTATTGATACCAGCCTGCCGAACAGCACATAACGTCCGTCTGACACATCATAACGGCAGGTTGACATACCGAGAATGCGATCTTCTGCCGTCACATTCACCTCGCTCTGAAAGGTGCTTCTCTTTTTCATTTCAGCACAGTACTTCAGATATTCTTCCATGCTTTCAAACGCTGTCTGCACATAGCCTCCGTCACCCGCTGTCAGGATTCCGGCAAACAGTTCCACCCGCCAGCGTTCTCCCTGCGCAGACTGCAGAATCAGTACCGGATGCGCTTCATAATACGACTGCTCACGGTACTTTTCCAGTTCCGCAAACATCGTTCCGTTCCGCATATTATGCGCATACAGAAAGGTACATGGATCAGAGAAGTCCTTTGCGTTATCTACGACCATGAACACACAGCCCGCATGATTCACTTCACCGGTAAACAGATGGTTCAGATAATACTCATTGTCGCTTCCCTGCACCACCGGATAATCAATCACTGTTCCTTCCAGGCTGAGCCATCCCGCAATATCCGGATTGATCTTCGCAAGCGAAGCGAAATCCGGAACCGTTACTCCTGACATTGTTTCAGCTGTCTCATCTTCCGGTGCGTCTGTTTCGGGAGCTGCTGTGATTTTCCGGATCTCCTCATAGGAAGCGGTACTCTTTCGATAGGCGTTTGTCCCGACATACAGATGATATCCGGACACCCCCGCAGCGGCCAGTGAACCGAACAGGATGATATAGAGCACTGCCCGCACCCACGGTCGCATTTCCGTCCGCTCACCTGTTTTCTTACGTGGCTTCTGCTCGTCCAGTTCCCTGATCCGCATGACTGTTGTTTTCGCAAGATAAGGGTAATCGTCTTCTGTTTCGCTTTCTCCGTATTCGCTCATTTTCTGCCTTCCGGTCCTCCTCCGAAGTAAACCAGCAGGATCCGGTCCTTTCCGTTCATATCTTTCAGAATCTCAAATTCCGCTTCCGGCAGAGTGGATTGAACCAGCTCACTCATCGCTTCCCGCTGATTCCAGCCCATTTCAAACGCCATAAACGCCTGCGGTTTCAGTACCTTGCGGCAATCCGCAAATACCTTACGGTAAAAGAAGAGTCCGTCGTTTCCGCCAAATAATGCGACATGCGGTTCAAAATCAACCACAGACCGCTCCATCTCCTCCTGTTCAGGGATATAAGGCGGATTGCATACCAGCAGATCATACCGCTTTACGGCACTGATCAGCGGTTCCAGCATATCGCCTGCGAAGAATGTGATATCCGCTTCGTTATGTTCCGCATTTTTCCGGGCAGTGACAAGCGCTTCTTCTGAAATATCCGTTGCGTCCATATGAAGCCGCGGTTCTTCCTTCGCAAGCGTGATCGCAATGGCTCCGCTTCCGGTGCCGACATCCACACCGCTGATCGGTCCTTCCGGAAACCAGCGGTCAATCACCGCAAGAATTCTTGCACAGAGCTCTTCTGTCTCCGGACGGGGAATCAGCACATCACCGTTGACGATCATCTGATATCCGTAAAACCAGGAATACCCGAGCACATGTGCCATCGGCTCCTGATTCAGGATCCGTTTCATTCCTTCTTCAAACTGTTTCTGAAGCTCTGCCGGCATTTCGTCATCGTAATGCAGATACAGGTTATACCGCTCCATTCTTGCGATCTCTACCAGAAATGCCATCACCGTCTCTTCCGGTACATCATGTTTCCGGCAGAGGGCTTCATAGTTTCTGACTGCCTGTGAAAATGTCATTCCGATCCCTCCAGCTTTTTCGCTTCTTCATCTGCCTGCAGCGCATCAATCACATCCTGCAGACGTCCTTCCATTACCCGGTCAAGCTGCGTGATGGTAAATCCGATCCGGTGATCCGTCACCCGGTTCTGCGGATAGTTATAGGTACGGATCTTTTCCGCACGATCTCCGGTTCCGATTTTCGCCCGGCGGATTTTTCCCTCCGCTTCCTCTTTCTGCCGCTTATATTCTTCATATACCCGAGATTTGATTAATCGCATGGCAGTTTCACGATTTTCGATCTGGCTGCGTCCTTCTTGGCAGTTGACCGTAATGCCGGTCGGAATATGAACAATCCGGACCGCACTGTCCGTCTTGTTGATATGCTGGCCGCCCGCACCGCTTGCCCGATGCGTTTCAATTGTCAGATCATTCGGATCGATCTCGATATCTTCATCTTCTGCCTCCGGCTGACACAGCACCGTAGCCGTACTGGTCTGAATCCGGCCCTGCGATTCTGTCTTCGGCACACGCTGAACACGATGTGCGCCGCTTTCATATTTCAGCGCTTTATAGACATCATGCCCTTTGATTTCAAAGATAATCTGCGAAAAACCTCCTGCTTCCGATTCAGAAGCTTCCAGCACATCAATCTTCCAGCCGTTGCTCTCGGCATACTTCGTATACATCCGGTAAAGATCGCCGGCAAAGATGTTGCCTTCATCTCCTCCCGCACCTCCGCGGATCTCCATGATCACGTTATGGTCGTCATCCGGGTCACGCGGAATAAGCATATGCCGGATTTTTTCCAGCAGCGCTTCCCGCTTCGGTTCGCATTCTGCCAGTTCCTCTGCCGCCATCGCACGCATTTCCGGATCACTGTCCGTTTTCAGCTGACCAGCCTCCTCAATCCTGGAATCAAGCTCCAGCAGCTCCTGCCGCACCTCCACCAGTGAGGCAATCCTTGCCTGCGCCCTTGAAAGCTTTGCGACCTCCCGCGGGTCTTTCAGCACCTCTTCCGACATCAGCTGCTCATTGAGTGAATCATATTCCTGTCTGATTTCCTCGAGCCGGCTGTACATTGCAGTTTCATTCATAAGTACATTCTCCTGTGCATTCGAAAAGGACTGTTACCCATTCCAGTCCCTTAATTCCGGTTTTGAAGCAATTGTATGCTGGAGCTTCCGCAGCGCCTTATTTTCCAGCTGGCGGATACGCTCCCGCGTCACCTTGCATTCTTTTCCGACTTCATCCAGCGTATGGACAATTCCGTCATCCAGCCCAAACCGCATCCGCAGGATCTTCTGTTCCCTTTCGTTCAGCGTAAGCAGAAGACGCTCGATTTCTTCCCGCAGAAACTGATTGTTTGCGTAAGCTTCCGGACTGACCGTATTCGGATCTTCAATGAAATCACTCAGGGTCGAGCTTTCTTCTTCACCGGTCGGCGTTTCCAGACTTACCGGATCAAGTGCGATCTTCAGAATCTCCTCAACCTTCTCTGCGGTCATTCCGTCGATCCGGGAGGCGATTTCCGCACTGGTCGGCTCTTTGCCGAGTTCCTGAAGCAGATTTTTTTCTACGCGCTTCACCCGCATGATCTGCTCGCCCATATGTACCGGCAGACGGATATCGCGCGACTGGTCCGCAATTGCCCGGATCATCGACTGCCGGATCCACCAGGTCGCATAGGTGCTGAACCGGAACCCTTTCGTATAGTCAAACTTATCGACCGCCCGCATCAGCCCCATATTTCCTTCCTGAATCAGATCCTGAAAGGAAAGTCCGCGTTTCATGTAATACTTCGCGACAGAAACCACAAGTCTCAGATTGGAGTTGATCAGAAGCTGTCTCGCTTCCGGATCCCCTTCTGCCGCCTTTTTCGCCGCTTCCTTCTCCTGCTCGGCAGTCAGCAGCGGAATCTCACCGATTTCGGAAAGATAGAGACGGACACTGTCCGAAGTCTGAGGCCGGCGTCCCTTTTCGAGATACGGATCTATCTCCCGGATTACTTCCTCATCCTCTGCTTCCTGCTCTTCTTCGTCTGCTTCCTCTTCATCGGGAAGTTCGTCTTCCTGAGCCGACACAAAAATATCATGTTCACTGCACCAGTCAAACAGCTCATCCTGTTCTTCTTCGTTCAGATGCGCATTTTCTGCAAGTTCCTGCAGCTCTTCTGCATCCGGAGACTCTCCTGTCGCATTCTGCCTGAGCAGGAATTCTTTCAGATCCTGAAGTCCGCCGATATTATCCTTTGCATGTTTTCTGTTTCCTGCCATCAGGTTGCCCTTCCCTTCTGACTTATGATTAGTATTCTATCAAAATTGAATCCGATAAGAAAACCCCTCCGGCTTCTGTCGAAGGGGTTTCTTCTGTTCCCGTGTGATTCGGGCGACCGGATCTGTTCTCTGTGTCTTACTTGAGTCCGTACTTCTTGTTGAACTTCTCAACACGACCCTGAGCCTGTGCGAATCTCTGACGTCCGGTATAGAACGGATGGCAGTTCGAGCAGGTGTCGACCTTGATCTCCTTGAGTGTGGAACCAGTGATGAATTCGCTGCCGCAGCTTGTGCATACGACTTTGCACTCATAGAACTTCGGATGGATGCTGTTCTTCATATTTTTCTCCCTTCTGCCTTGAGCCTCATGCGTGCTCAAAGAAAGTGCTTCTGTAATATATCATGCCCTGCCGTTTTCAGGCAAGCGTTTCCTCTTCTTTTTCACGCCGGATCACGCCGCCCAGCGCCTGCAGCTTGCCGTCGATATTATCATAGCCGCGGTCAATGTGATACACATCATGGATCTCTGTCTCTCCCTCCGCAAGCAGCCCTGCAATCACAAGCGCAGCACCGCAGCGAAGATCGGTCGCAGTTACCCGGTCGCCATACAGCGGCGTCGGACCCTTGATCGCGCATTTGCCGTTATAGAGCTCAATATTGGCGCCCATCCGCTGCAGTTCCAGACAATGCTTGAACCGCTCGGCATAAATGGTATCCCGGACTTCACTGATTCCCTCCACCTGCGTCAGCAGCGCGGTCAGCGGCTGCTGAAGGTCAGTCGCAAAACCGGGGTAAGGCTTCGTAGTCACATCCACTGCCCGCATATTCATGGAACGGCGGACCAGAACGGAATCAATGCCGATTTCAAGATCTGCGCCGATTTCCTGCAGCTTGGAAGTCAGTGCCTCAATATGCTTGGGAATCACGTTGCTGATACGCATTTCATCTGCACAGGCAGCTGCCATGATGATAAAGGTTCCGGCTTCGATTCGGTCCGGAATAATCTCATGATAACAGCCCTGCAGTTCATCGACCCCCTCGATCGTGATCACATTTGTGCCGGCACCGCGGATATTGGCTCCCATATTGTTCAATAACGTCGCAGCGTCAATGATCTCCGGCTCCTTCGCCGCGTTTTCAATAACCGTACGTCCTTTGGCATATACCGCAGCCATCATGATGTTGATTGTCGCACCGACCGAAGCGATATCCAGGAAAATCTTGGCGCCTTTCAGTTCCTTTGCGCTGATCCTGTAACATCCCTTTTCATATTCCACCTTTGCGCCGAGCGCTTCAAATCCCTTGATGTGAAGATCGATCGGCCGCGGCCCGAGATAGCAGCCGCCCGGCATTTTCATCCGGACATAACCGTATTTGCCAAGCAGCGCACCCATAAAATAATAAGATGCCCGCAGTCTGGTGATCACATCATCATCGAGATCGATATTTTTCATATTGGTCGGATCAATGATCAGATGATCATGTTTCTCTGTCACTTCACAGTTCAGGATGCGAAGGATTTTCGTGAGAGAATCCACATCTGCGATTTCCGGCACACCGCTGATCGTAACCGGCCCTCCCGCAAGAACTGCCGCCGGAATCAATGCGACGGTTGCGTTTTTGGAACCTGATACCTTTACCTCTCCTCTCAGACGATGTCCGCCTTCGATTATGATCACTTCTCTCATTTTGTTTCTCCCCCGATTATATACCTGCACATTTCCGCCGCATTCAATACAATTTTATCCGCCCTGCTCTGATCCTGGCGGAAGCGGTCATCTTTCCGGGCAATCACTTTCATGCCCGCCCGTCTGCCGGATTCAATACCCGGCGTGCTGTCTTCATATACATAGCAGTTCTCCGGCTCTGCACCGATCTGTTCCGCCGCCATCAGATAAATCATCGGGTCCGGTTTTGCCCGCTCGATTTCTTCTGAAGAAATCACACAGGAAAAATATTCACGGATTCCCATCTCACGCAGGCAGCGGCGGATCTCTGCCGGCTGGTTGCTGGAGCAGCAGGCCATCAGATATCCATGACGCTTCAGCCGTTCCAATGCGGCAGGTATATCAGGAAACATTACTGAAAGGCAATCCAGCGGATGTTTCCGGACATATGCGTCCCTCGCGTTCTGAATCTCATTGCGGGTATATTCCCCCTCGAGCAGGTCATACAGGATCTGCCAGGTTCCGTCTGCCGTCTTTCCTACTGTTTCATAAAGGCACTCTTCCGGTCCCTGATACCCCAGTTCACGCATGACCTTCACCGTTCCGTCCAAATAGTATCCTTCACTGTCATAGAGGATTCCATCCATGTCAAAGAGAACTGCTTTTTTCATAGGATTTTTCTCCCGGGGTTATTCTACTTTATTTGTCAGGCAATTCCAACACGTAACACGTCTGCCCTGCAATGGTCAAAAAAAGAAGCTCCTGTACAGAAGCTTCCTTTTTCAGAACTATCAGCCCGATTAAGCCTTGTTTTCGGAACCGAATGCCTTGATCAGCTCAACGGTCTTCGCAATGATTGCATCGCAGCCCGGCTTCAGGAGCTTACGAGGATCATAGCCCTTGCCTTCGAGGTCTTTGCCTGCTTCGACATACTTGCGGGTTGCGTCCGCAAATACGAGCTGAAGCTCGGTGTTGACGTTGATCTTGGAGACGCCCATGGAGATCGCCTTGGAAACCTGATCAAACGGGATGCCGGAGCCGCCGTGGAGAACGAGCGGTTTGCCGTCAACTGCCTTGTTGATCTCATCGAGACGCTCGAAGTTGAGACCAGCCCAGTTTTCCGGATACTTGCCGTGGATGTTTCCGATACCTGCAGCCAGGAAATCTACGCCAAGCGCAGCTACCTGTGCGCATTCTTTCGGATCAGCCAGTTCGCCGTTGGATGTAACACCGTCTTCTGTGCCGCCGATTCCGCCGACTTCGCACTCAACAGAAACACCCTTGGAATGAGCCAGTTCAATGATCTCTCTGGACTTTGCCATGTTCTCTTCGAAATCGAAATGAGAACCGTCAAACATTACAGATGTGAAACCGGCTTCGATGCAGGCCTTCGCACCTTCATATGTGCCGTGATCGAGATGCAGCGCAACCGGAACCGTGATGCCGAGAGAGTCATGAAGATCTTTGACCAGGTCAACAACCATCTTGTAGCCGCCCATATACTTCGCAGCGCCTTCCGAAGACTGAATCATAACCGGTGCATTTGCCTGCTGCGCAGCTGTAAGAATGCACTTTGTCCATTCAAGGTTGTTCGTGTTGAACGCACCGATCGCATAATGACCTTCGTGGGCCTTACGGATCATTTCTGTTGCAGAAACCATTACCATATCGATTATTCCTCCTAGATTTCAGTAACTTTATATTATCCCTTTTTGAGTGGATTGAAAAGAACCTTGCGGGCAGAAAAAAGAAGGCATCCATCTGCCTTCTTCTGTTCGGATCAGTATTCTTCTTCTCCTCCTTTGGGGAGATCCAGTTCTTCACTCTCGTCATATTCATCGGTATCGTCATCATCCACGAGAGCGCTGTCTGTCATCACTTCGCTGTAGCTTCTGCGGCTGCGCAGGTCCCACTTGTTGCCTTTCAGCGAGGCAAATCGTCTGTCTTCCATCAATTCTGCATAGAACTGCCTCTTCTTACGGCTCATTTTTTCTTCCGGAATTTTCATAGTTCTGGCTACGTCAGCCCACAACTTCGGAAATTCAACTTCCTTTTTTCTTTTCGACATGATATTGTACGCGGTATCGGTCATTGTTACCTTCGTACTCATACGCTGAAATCCTCCTGATACATTGCATCGCCTCGGCGAAGATGAGTTTACCTCACACGAATAACATTACGCAACTTTTTTTTCATGTCAACAGTTTTTTTCATTCACGCATGGCCTTCCGGAATTGCCTTTTTCGAGCCGATTTCAAACCGCAGTTCATTGTCTGCCACAAGCTGATTTCCCTGAAACAGCCAATATCTCAGTATGATGTCTTCCTCTCTTTTTTCATACCGGTTCAATACAGCCGAAAATACCATCGTACCAAACGGAGAGATCACTTCCGCGCTTCCGTTCCGCCCTTCATACAGCCGGATCCGGCTCTGTGTCGCACCCTGATGGACCAGTATCACATGATCCGTATGGAAGGTGCAGTATTCCTTTGATTTTTCTCCATCTGCGACATGTTCCGCTTTCAGCTGAACGCCGTCGAAGATCGCTCTTCCGTCCAGAAAGAGATCTGAGGTTCCCTCCAGATGATCCGTCCGCCATGCCCGCACAGAAACGATCATAGATACTCCCGGATCTCCTTCGGAAAATAGATGCGGTCATCCCGAAGCGGTTTTCCCTTCACAAGACTCTGAACAAGATTTGATGCCCTGGACAGCTCCTTGATCTCCCCGCCGTGGATCCGTACCCGGATCGCATTGCCTGCAGAAACTCGATAGGGGATATACACCCGCTGGCCGACGTCATCCCGCGCCAGATAATAAGCCGGATCATATCCTCTTTCGTTCAGTACATTCCGTACATGTTCAATTGTTTCCTCAGATGCGTCCATATATTCAAACAGCCTGCGGTCCAGAAGCCTTCCGGCAAGATCAGACGCAATCGGATCCGCACTGTTTCTGAGCAGTTCAAACGCATAGCTGCACGCATACTCATCCAGGGCAAAATACTCTTCCAGCGGCACCGCTTCCTCCCGCAGCGCAGGTTTCAGCGCAGGAACCGTCCCCGGCATTTCTCCCTGCCGATCCAGATCCTTCAGACGCTGAAAAAGCTTGACCAGAATATTCTCAAAACTGCGCGCCACCGGATGATAATAAATCTGCCAGTAGCTGTGATAGCGTGCCATGACATAATTTTCAATCGCATACACGCCGCTCTCCTTGATCACAACCATGTCTGATTCGACCCGGATCGTCCGGAGAATGCGCTCAAGATCAAACCGGCCGTACGTGGTACCGGTAAAATAGGCATCCCGCAGAAGGTAATCCATCCGGTCCGCATCCAGCTGCGCACTGATCAGCTGGGGAAGCAGCGGATTGGAAGACTTATGGCGGATCACATCCGCAACCCGTTTCGAAAGACCTTTCTTTCCCGCTTCCAGAATGCCGGAAATCTCCGGGTCCTCTTCAATGATGCGGCATGTATATTCCTCATGACTGCCTTTCGTGACCTGTTCAAATGCGTGGGAATAGGGTCCGTGGCCGATATCGTGAAGCAGGCCGGCTGCCATCACAGTGATCTTTTCCTCTTCGCTCAGCGCATCCGCAAGATCCGGCACTTCCGTAATCATCCGCCTGACAATTTCATAAACACCAAGGGAATGAGAAAAGCGGGTGTGCTCCGCTGTGTGATATACCGCAAACGCGCCGCCCAGCTGACGGATTCTGCGCAGCCGCTGAAACCAGCGGGAATTGATCAGCCTCCAGATCAGATCGTATTCCACATGGATATAGGAGTGAACCGGATCACGAAGTACTTTTACTTCCGGCGTTCTTCCGAACATGTATTCTCCTCTTCCAGAAGCACAGACGCAAATGCCTGAACGCCTTCCATCCGGCCGACAAATCCCAGCCCTTCGCCGCGGGTCGCTTTTACACTGATGTTTTCAATATCTGTTTCCAGCGCCTTCGCAAAGTTCTCCCGCATCTGCTGAATATGCGGTGCCATCTTCGGCTTTTCAATCATGATCAGGCAGTCCGCATTCCCGAGCCTGTAACCGCGTTCCTTCATCATCCGGGCAGTCTGTTTCAGAATAACCTGCGAATCTGCCCCCTCCCATTTCGGGTCGGTATCCGGAAACCACTTGCCGAGATCACCAAGTGCCAGTGCTCCGAGAATCGCCTCCGCAAGCGCATGTGTCAGCGCATCGGCATCACTGTGCCCGAGCAGTCCCAGTTCAAAGGGAATCTCTACACCGCCGAGAATCAGCTTCCGTCCCTCCACGAAGCGATGAATATCCGTTGATTGTCCGATTCTCATAGTCTGCTTACCCTCCGTATTTTCTGTTCTGCTTTTATCATACATCCCGCACGCCGGTTTCCGCGCGGGCGGATGACTGTAAACGATTCCGAAAATCAGCTACAATAATAGACATGAAAAAAACAATGCCGCTCCCTTCTTATATCCGGAGCGTAATCCGTATGCTTAACAATGCCGGATATGAAGCTTATGTCGTTGGCGGTGCTGTACGCAGTTTCATGCTTGGCCGTGACGATATCCACGATTACGACATCACCTCCAGCGCGCTTCCCGAAGAAGTACATCAGGTATTCGCTGACCGCAGAATCATTGACACCGGCATCCGGCACGGAACTGTAACGGTACTCGAACAGAAACATCCGGTCGAAATCACCACATACCGGATTGAACACGGATATTCCGATCACCGGCATCCAGATCAGGTGAGCTTCACCCGCTCCCTGCAGGAGGACTGTGCCCGCCGTGATTTCACGGTCAATGCACTCTGCTATCATCCGAAAGAAGGAATACGGGATTTCTTCAGCGGAACAGAAGACCTGCGCAATCATGTGATCCGGGCAGTCGGAGACCCGATGATCCGCTTTGAGGAAGATGCGCTCCGCATCCTGAGAGCTGTCCGGTTCGCTGCCCAGCTGGGCTTTGTGATTGAAGAACATACCGAACTTGCACTTCGAAGCCGCATGGAATCACTGCTTTATGTTTCCCAGGAACGGGTGACTTCCGAACTGGTAAAGACAGTCAGCGCCCCCTGTATCAAACCGGTCTTTTCTGCCTATCAGGATATGTTCGATCTTCTGATTCCCGAACTGCAGGAATACGATGAGGAAGCGAAAGCCGCGCTGCCGGATCAGCTTCAGGCTGCACCCGAAGATCCGATCATCCGGATGGCAATTCTGCTGAACGGGCTTCACGACCCTGCGCGCTGCGATCAGATTCTGCGCCGGATGAAATTTTCCAATGCCGACCGTTATGCCATTACAAATCTGCTTTCCCTCGCAGACCTTCCGCTGGAAACCCGGATTGATATGCGCTGGGCAAAAAACAAACTGACCGTTTCAGATGAAACATATCTCGCATTCCGCTGTGTACTGGACCCTTCTCTTGACCAGAGCGCTCTGGAAGATCTCGCAGCCCGCATCCGGAAAGACCGGGACTGCTGCACGATGAAGCAGCTGAAAGTCACCGGAAAGGACCTGACAGAGCTCGGCTTCCGCGGAAGCCGCATCTCCATGTCAATGAACGCATGCCTCAGTGCCGTCATCGAAGACCGGCTCCCGAATACAAAGGAAGCACTGACCGCATATCTTCGTGAACTTGCCGGCCTTTCAGACTGAACGATTTTGTGCTTCAAACCGCATCATTCTTTCGATTACAGAATCAGCGTTTTCCTGAGGTGTACTGTATTTCCCATTGACAGAAAGCGCTTTCATTTTTAAACTGTAAACGTTTACGGGCTTCTGATCAGTAACATGTGCATCTGACTGATCTGGTGTGCCCGCAATCAGTGAGGTAATTCAGCGCTATGACTACAATCAAAGATATCGCACGGCTCTCCGGTTACAGCATCGGTACCGTTTCACGGGTTATCAACAATCACCCGGATGTCAGTGAAGCTGCCAGAATCAGAGTTGAGCAGGTCATCCGCGAACAGAACTATCAGCCCAATTCCAACGCAAAACAGCTGAAGCAGCAGTCAAACTCGGCGATTACAGTAATCGTCAAGGGTTACGAGAATATGTTTTTTGAAGGAATTCTCGAACGTGTGCAGGACCTTCTGCGCGAATCGGGCGAAGATGTTGCGATTGCTATTCTGGACGAATACGCCAACGAAGTGCAGGCAGCACTGCAGCTGTGCGCTGCGAGAAAACCGAAGGGTTTTATTTTTCTCGGCGGCAATCTGGAATTCTTCCGTCAGGACTGCAGCCGGATCGATGTACCGTGCGTTCTGCTCACCAATACCGCAGGCGAACTCGGTCTGAAGAATCTCTCCAGCTTCACGACCAATGACGAAAAATCCGGTTATCAGGCCGTCGATTATCTGATTCGCAGCGGTCATACCCGCATCGGAATCATTGGCGGCATGTCAAACCGGATCGGTTCCCAGATAGGGTTCCGGCGAATGAAAGGCTGTCTGGACGCCTTTCAGAAACACGGGATCAGTTTTGACGAAAAAACACAGTATGAACCCTGCCGCTTCTCCATGGCCGGCGGTTACGAAAGCACTCGCAGACTGCTGAAGAAAAACCCGGACATCACCGCAATCTTTGCGATCGGCGACACCATTGCCATCGGCGCCATGCGGGCAGTCAAAGACATGGGGCTTTCCATCCCGGAAGACATTTCGCTGATCGGTTATGACGGGATTGAATCCGGCAAGTATACGATTCCCCGCCTTTCGACGATTCGCCAGAATACGGAAGCACTGGCTGTAAAAGGAGTGGAAGACCTGCTGATGCGGATCAATTACAACCACCCCGCCGTACACGAAGATATTCCCTTTGACCTTGTGGAAAGTGAATCTGTCGCAGCGCCAAAAGCCTGAACCCCATCCATTGCAGTTCGATTCAGCAGGATCTGCCCTGCAACAGCATTTGAGAAAAAACCATATTCTCTTAAGCAGCCGTCTGCCAGCCTTTATTGTTCTGGCTGCTCTGACACAGAGGCTTAACGCTTTCATATTGATCACCTCCTTTGGAATGAGGCGCCCCGACTCAGCCACAGGCCAGACAAAGCTTTGCAAGCAAAGGCAGGCTCTGCCGTAAATGTGCCGGCAAAAAATCATGCATGAAAAGAACCGATCATTGCCTGTGTTTTCTGCCGGATGAAAATCAATGAAATGTGATAATCAGACCATTTTCCAGCCGCAACTTTCGGCTGCTATTTACGGCACCTATAAATTATCGATGTGACTAATGATTTATGAGAAGATCGCAGAGACCGATTACTGCGTTCTTTTCTTCAGATGATAATTCCCGGTATGTAAGGAGAAGATTCTGCTCATCTTCAGATAAATGCTTTGCTGGGGTTCTGCTCTTTTTCTGAGAATATCTGATGTCTCCGTCAATCAGATCGTTTACAGAACAGCCAAAAATATCGGCCATCTTATTCAGCAAATCCAATGGGATCTACTTAACAGACCCGTTCTCATATCTGACCACAGTACTTTGACTGATTCCAAGTTTTTCTGCAGGAACTGCAGCTGTTATCTTCTTTTCTTTTCGCACAATATGAATCTTTTGATTTACTGTCATATCGCCCGCTTTATTTACCTGTTTTTACCGAAATTCTGCAATAAACTTTCGAACTAAACTTCAGCTCATCGGCAAACTGCTGATTTTATAAACTTTATAATTTTTGCACGAAGACTTCGACAGATTGCGGATATTTGTCAGGATGCCGCAAAATAAGGATTTTCAGGTTAAAAATGCAGATGCTTTTGAATCGGATTTCCTGACAATCGGCGGGGTTGTGATCCGCAAGATGAAAGCAATTCATGGTGACAGAAAGAAAGCTGTTGAAAAAATGGGCGAAGTCACCGGGTATATATTCGAGTCTTCCGGAGAAAAGTGCCTGTATCTCGCCGCTGATAAGATTTACTGCACAGAAACAGAACGGAAGAAAGCAGCAGAGAGAGAAAGAAAAAGAAAGAAAAAAAGGCGTCAGTTATGAAAGATTCATAACTGTCACCCATTATCGATACAGAAGAGCGAATTTTTTTACGCTTCAAAGCCGGCCCTGTGAAATGCGAGCATGCATCAAAGCTTCTGCCGTATGGTTCAGACGTTCTTCCTGTTCAGAAGATGATAAAGATAAAAACAGAAGCAGGTAATCGCAAAGATAATCCCAAGCGGTACAGCCGCATGGATCGGCAGACGTAATCCTTCCTTCGCGGTCAGAATATACGTGCATGATACCGCCGACATGAAGGCTGCAGGCAGAGCAGCGATCAGAGAACTGTAACGGTTCGGATTCGTTTTCCTCAGATAGGCAGCCGCCATCCAGAGGCTGATCATTGCCAGCGTCTGGTTGGACCAGGAAAAGTATCGCCAGAGAGCATCAAAATCCATCTGGGTGAGCAGTGCTCCCGCCCCAAGCAGCGGCAGGGTGATCAGGAGACGGCCGCCGATCTTTTTCTGATTCAGGCCGCTCATCTCGCTCAGGATCAGACGGGCGCTGCGGAAAGCCGTATCGCCGGAAGTAATCGGGCATGCGATCACCCCTACTACAGCCAGCAGCATTCCCATCTTTCCAAGCATTCCCTGCGAGATCTCATATACGACACCAGACTGTCCAAGCTCCTCAAGGGCATTGCTGAGAGAGGCAGTGCTGCCATAGAATGCCATGCCTCCTGCCGCCCAGATCAAAGCGATCACCGCTTCGCAGATCATCGCGCCATAGAAGATCTTTCTGCCGAGTTTTTCTGAAGTAATGCATCTGGAGATCATCGGGGACTGCGTCGCATGAAAGCCGGAGATCGCCCCGCAGGCCACTGTAATGAACATATACGGCCAGACGGGAAGCCCCTGCGGATTGAAACCGGAGAAGCTCCATGCCGGCATGGCATAGCCGCCCAGAATCGTGCCGCCCAGCACAGCAATTGCCATGGTGATCAGAACGACGCCGAAGACCGGATAGAGGTTGCCGATGATCTGGTCGATCGGAAGCAGCGTAGCGAGCAGATAATACAGAAGTATCACAGCCACCCAGAAGGATTCGCCCATCTGCGGCGGCGTAAGCCTTGCGATCAGAGCCGCCGGACTCGTGACAAATACCGTTCCGGTAAGAAGCAACAGAATCACGGAAAAGATCCGCATGATCCAGCCCGGAACCGGTCCCAGATAAATGTTTGTCAGCTCTCCGATTGACTTTCCTTCATGTCTCGCCGAGATCATGCCGACCAGATAATCATGCACACCGCCGCCGAGAATCGAACCCAACACGATCCACAGAAAAACCACAGGCCCGAAACAGGCTCCCATCAGGGCACCGAAGATCGGTCCGGTGCCTGCAATATTCAGCAGCTGCACCAGAAATGCTTTCCAGGGTGCCATCGGCACATAATCCACCCCGTCTTCCAGCTCATATGCCGGAGTTTTCCTGTCATCCGGTCCAAACTCGTGTTCCACAATTCTGCCGTAGAACACAAACCCGGCTGCCAGTGCCGCAAACGATATCAATAACGCTGTCATTGACGCCTCCTGTTCATGTACTGCAGTTTCCTGCCGCAGTACTCTTCCAATTCATACCAGACCATAATAGGATAATCTTTTCGGTTCGCACAGATTTATTTTTTTGTGTTTTCGTTTCTACCCTGCGCAAAGAGGAATCCGACACAGAAGGATCAACTGAAAACAGCCAGCCGTCCGGCTGACCGTTTCCCTTATTTTCTTCGTTTATGATTCATTTTTAAAGCTTGCGGAACTGTTCTACATCGAGCACGAAGATCGTCGCACCGCCAACCTGAACTTCCACCGGGAATGAAGCATACCGGCCGACATCATAACTCGCTGTGGACGGAACAATCTCGGTTCTGCGCTCGGATTCCGAGCCGATGATTTCAATGCAGCGCTCAACCAGATCATCTTCCGTACCGACAATCATTGTTGTATTTCCGGCTCTCAGAAAGCCACCGGTTGTCGCAAGCCGCGTGACCGAGAACTTCTCTTTGGTAAGAGCTGTGCTGACTGCGGATGCGTCGTCATTCGATACAATTGCGAGAATCAGTTTCATTAAACGTTTCCTCCGTCTTCTTCTGCTGTTATTTTATTACACATTGAAACGGAAGAATACAATATCTCCGTCCTTCATCAGATAATCTTTTCCTTCAATCCGGATCTTTCCGTGTTCCTTCAGAGCCGCTTCCGTCTTGTATTCCATGATGTCGTCATAGCTGTAGACTTCCGCTTTAATGAAGCCTTTCTCAAAATCCGTATGAATAATGCCCGCACACTGCGGTGCCTTCATTCCCTCTCTGAACGTCCATGCCCGGTTTTCCGGTTCGCCAACCGTAAAGAATGTACGGAGGCCAAGCAGATGATACGCCGCCTGAATGATCTGATCCAGACCGGCAGCCGGAATTCCAAGTTCCGAAAGGAACGCTTCCTTTTCTTCGGGCTCCATGCCGGAAAGCTCTTCTTCCATCCGGGCGGAAACCGCGATGCATTCACTGCCTTCCCGATCCGCAAATGCTTTTGCATTCCGATAATGTTCACTGCTGTTCGGATCGCTGACCTCATCTTCACTCATGTTGGCAACATAAATCACCGGCTTCGCCGTCAGAAGCGAGTAGTTCTTCAGCAGTTCCTTTTCCGATGCACTGAGGTCAAGCAGCCGGACCGGCTTTCCTTCCAGCAGCGCTTCCTTAAACCGCTGCAGCGCATTATTTTCTTCCACAGCCCCCTTTTCTTTTGTCTGTGCCTTGCGAAGCACTTTGGCAATCCGGTTTTCCACCGTTTCAAGATCTGCCAGGCACAGCTCCAGATTGATCTCTTCAATGTCGCGCACCGGATCAACCGAACCTTCGACATGTTCGATATCCGGATCTTCAAAGCAGCGTACAACATGGATGATCGCATCTACCTGACGGATATTGGCGAGAAACTGGTTACCCAACCCTTCCCCCTTGGATGCGCCGCGCACCAGTCCGGCAATGTCGGTAAATTCAAATGTCGTATAGATTGTCTTCTTCGGGTGAAACAGCTCGTTCAAATCTTCCATCCGTTTATCCGGCACTTCCACCACACCGACATTCGGTGCGATTGTTGCGAACGGATAATTCTCTGCCAGTACCTGGCTGTTTGTAATTGCATTGAATAACGTCGACTTCCCCACATTCGGAAGTCCGACGATTCCTGCTGTCAGTGCCATGTTTATTATTCCTTTCTCCGCGAAATTCTCTTTCTACTCTGCCGTGGCTTTTTCCACGACCCGTTTCAGCTTCCGTTCAAATTCATGACGCGGAAACATGATCACCGCGCCGCATCCCTGACATTTGATCTTGATGTCGGCTCCCATGCGGATCACTTTCCATACTCTGGATTTCCGGCAGGGATGTTCTTTCTTCATCTCAACGATGTCATTCAGATCATAATCCGGTACAATCATTTCCCCGCTCCATACGCTTTCATCGTATTCATCAGCAGACACGTGATTGTCATCGGGCCGACCCCCTTCGGAACGGGGGTAATATAGCCTGCGACATCCTTCACACCTTCAAAATCCACATCCCCGCAGAGACGCCCGTCTTCCATCCGGTTGATGCCGACGTCAATCACATAAGCGCCTTCTCTGACATATTCCGCAGTGATGAACTTCGGTCTGCCGATTGCCACAATGAGAATATCTGCCTGCCTGCAGATTTCCTTCAGATTCTCTGTATGGGAATGACATACCGACACAGTCGCATTGGCATTTTCAAGAAGCCGGGCAACCGGGGTGCCGACCAGCTTCGAGCGGCCGATCACAACTGCCCGCTTCCCGTCCGGATTGCATTCCATCTTCTTCAGAAGCTCCATGATGCCAAGCGGGGTGCAGGGAATCATACACGGACGATTCAGATAGAAATTCCCCACATTCAGCGGGTGAAGCCCGTCTACATCTTTCTCCGGCCGAATTTCCAGCAGCGCTTCCGTTTCGGATAACCCGTCCGGCAGCGGCAGCTGCAGGAGAATCCCATCTACTGCCGCATCGTCATTCAGTTCATGAATCACGCGCTTCAGCTCATCCATCGAAACATTGCCCGGCAGATCAATCTCCCGGCTCTTCATTCCGACCGATTCACATGCTTTTCCTTTGCCTTTCACGTAGGAAAGCGAAGCCGGATTGTCTCCGACCAGTATTACCGCAAGACACGGTACCCGTTTTCCCTCCGATTTCAGTGCAATGATCTTATTGCGGATCTCTTCTCTCAGTTCTTCTGCCAGCTCACTTCCGTATATTACTTTTCCCATGCAGCACCTCCCTGGAATCCATTGTAATCGTCACAGGTCCGTCATTGAGCAGACGGACTTTCATATCAGCCCCGAAAATCCCTTCCTCTGTCCGGATTCCGAAGCTTCGCAGCGCAGAATTGAAATGATGATACAGCGCTTTCGCATGAGCCGGATCTCCCGCATTCACAAAACTCGGTCGGTTTCCTTTCCGGCAATCCGCATACAGCGTAAACTGCGAGATGGAGAGAATCGCTCCGTTCACATCTTCGATGGACCGGTTCATCTTGCCGTTTTCATCCTCGAAGATCCGCAGCTTCCGGATCTTATCTGCCATCCGCTCCGCAGTCTGCTCATCATCTTCTTCCGAAAACCCCGCAAGAATCATATACCCGTGTCCGATTTCCCCCGTAACGGTACCGTCAACGGTTACCGAGGCTTCACTTACCCTTTGAATTACTGTTTTCATCGCCTGCCATTATAGCACGGCATTTCTTCCCTGTTACCGGCATCCATTTCGCACCCCGGCCTGAGCACAGTCTCTGCTTCCGATCATACAGGACCTCCTAAGTTTTAAACCGAAATGATTTGAAAATACAGATTATTCCCGAGAAATCGGGCTTTTTTATGTCAACAGTTACGCTTTTCTGTATTCCCATCTATGCCCATCTGTGGTATAATTCTCATGGAGGTTACCGTTTATGT
>JAFYGX010000218.1 GCA_017543025.1 Solobacterium sp. | reverse complement strand
AGTAACATCCAGATTATTGCGGAAAGAATTTGGCACTCAGCTGAAAAAATGGTATTGGGAAAACATATTCTGGAGCAGAAGTTATTTTATATGCACTGTTTCAGATCGAACCGAAGAAATGATTAAGCATTATATTCAGCAGCAGGGGAAAGAAGAAAACCGGGCTTACTCCTCCTAAACGCTTCGCGTTATAGAAGGAGCATGCGCCCGGCTTGAGTCAATTTCCTTTCCGACCATATCGCCGGCTTCATCAATCAGACGCTCGGGCGCATGGGTACGTTTGTGGGAGTCCGTCAGTCTCTCACCGCAGTTTACGCAGTATTCTGCGCCTGCTTCCGCCTCTTTTCCGCAATGTGAACAGTACATATCCATTTTTCTCCTTACAGCAGATGATTTCGCATCAGAAAATACCATATGCATGCGCCTGCGGCCGCACACAGCAGCACCACCTCATACAGCCGGAATTCCGATGTTCCGTTTCTGATATAGCGGATCTGCCGCCCGGCCATTATGCAGAGAACCAGCGGAAGCACACTCAGAGAAAGCGCGTTCAGCTGTAATGCCTCGGCAGCCCTTCCCCGTGTAAGTGCCGCAAGTGCACGGGTCATTCCGCATCCCGGACACAGAAGACCGGTCACTTTCCGGAACACACACGGAACCCCGATGCCGGAGATCCTGTACATTATCACATACAGGATCAGCGCAAGCCCCGCTTCCGCATCTTCCTTCAGTACCTGACACAGCCGTTTCTGACGCATGTCCCGATCTCTCATCGAATGGCTGTTCTGCACGATCTCATCGTTCGATTCGCTCATCGGCTGTTCCTTTCCGTATCCTTAAGGCAGATCTTTTCTATTATAAGCATGCCTCAGCCTCTTTTGATCATCCGATTTCCCGCAGAAAAACCTCCCGGAGAAACCGATTCTTCAGGAGGTCTGAGCTTTATAATCCAATCTGCAAAGGAGCCGTTTCCACGCATGGTTCGGATTGTGTTTCCGCTTCAGAGTGCTGTTTCAAAACAGTGCTTACTGCGGGCTTTCATAAGCACGCCAAGATATGCGATCAGATGCACCAGGGCCATCAGCTCCAGATTCCGTGTACCGTGACTCAGATAGGCCGCATAGGAAAGGATGCTTACGATCAGCGGCCAGATGCCGAACGGAAGATAATCCCGATCGCAGAGGATCAGAATAACAAGCAGAATATCGGTCAGATACCCGTATCGCTCATGCATCGACGGCAGGAAATAGACACACGTCCAGGTGGTGATCACCGCAAAGACCAGCAGACGGTCCGGCTGAGACAGGCAGATATTCCGCTTCAGAATGAGATACAGTATCAGACCCAGGATCGCAAACGCAACAACCACCGCAAGCCTGTAATATGCATGAAAATCGAGCAGCTGCGTCAATGACCAGAAGGAGGGAAAACTCACCACCATTTCATGGTATTCGTATATCTGCATGAAATAGACTGAAAACAGCGAGAATACCGGCCGGCCGGCTAGGAATGCGGGCAGACACAGGACAAAGAACACCAGCGGAATCACAAGCGCATTGAGAATACTGAAGCCTCCCTCCCTGAGATAGAACATCACAAAGAGCGGAAACAGAAATACGGTCTGAATTTTGAACGAAAATGCAATCCCGAGAAACAGAACAGATCTGCCGTACTTCCGCTTCATCAGAGAATACAGTGCAAGCAGGCAGAACCCGCTCCAGATCGAATCACTCTGCGCCCAGTAACCGGAGTTCAGAATCACTTCCGGCAGACACATCACGCAGGCGCTGACAGGTGCGAACAGTTTTCGCTCCGGAGCGACGCAATCCGCAATCTTCCCGGCAGTCAGAGCCATCAGAAGATCACTCAGGAAAAACACCGTCTTATATTTCACGATCGGTTCACCGGGAATCAGAGTCAGAAGCCAGATCAGGATCTGATAGGGAATCGGATAATCACCGATCTGCTCCGCGAGCGCATGAAACCCGCCAGTCCGGATCGTTTCATACCATGGCTGCAGCGTATTCCGGTAATCAACGCTCTGAAACGGCAATGCCTTGAATCTGACATAAAGACTCATCATAAGCATCACCGCAAACAGCAGCGCTTCCTTATGTTTCACAATCCATTCCCGGATCAGTTTTTCCGATGCAGTCTCCCGCATGAAAGTGTATTTCCTTTCTCAGTTTCGCCTCAGAATCATTCGGATGTATGGCGTCAGAGAATAGACGACCGCTGTTGGAAGTGAAAAATTGCGGTTCAGATAAAAGAAGTATTCCCGAAACGGCAGCCCTTTCACCGATTCCTTCAGGGCAATCCGCTGTTTCAGCGGCAGTGATGTATCTTTCCAGGACCCTTCTTTTTTTGTATCGTCCTTGCACATGCCGACAAACCGGTCCGGCACCCTCAGAGAATACCCCTTCCGGGTAATCATAAATCCGTAATCATAATCACCGAAGGAATGACGGTAAACTTCCGGTATATTATCGAGATCGATGAAAATATGCCATGGAATCAGCACACAGTTGGCGTTCAGCGTCTCACATGGAAGTCCTTCCCTGCTGTCCGCAATCAGATGGGTATATTTCGGCACAAATCCGGATTTCCTTATAATCCCGCTGTAAACCAGCTTTCCCTGTTCATCGCAGGTCGGTCCGACCCATACGGTGTTCTGATTCAGCGAGACCAGATATTCAATACTGTGCTCATAAAACTCCACATCATCATTGAACAGAAGACAGTAATCATAACCGGACCGCGTTTTCGCTTCCGCAATTGCTTTCCGCATCCCGCCGGAGTAATAGAGACTGCCATCCCCGTGCAGAACCGTAACGCCCTCCAGCTGTGCCAGTGCTTCGGGCGTACCGTCCGTACTGTGGTCATCGGTAATGATGAAATCAAAACAGAGCGAAGGGTTTCCGCTGCGGAGCGCTTCAATCGCTCCAAGCGTCTTCTGTCTGCGGTTGAAGCAGGTCGCAAGTCCGAGGATCTTCGTACTCATTTCAGCTTTGCCCTGATGTAATGGCTCTGCCGTACCGATTCCGGCGGCAGTTCCATATAATTTGCGCCGTACCGCCTGGTACAGAAATCGTTATAGTCTTCAAATGCCGGGAACTGATGTCCTTCAAACGGCATCCGGATATATTTCTCAAATTCCGACTTCTTCATGACCAGCGCCGGCGAATTGTCATTCCATGTCGCAAGACCGACATATTCACTGGTTTCATACGGGTAGGAACGGGCAAGCTTCATCAGTTCATCCCGGTATTTCCGATATCCCATCATGCGGGCATACAGTACCGCCGGGATCCGAGCCGCTGCTTTCCAGACGGGTTCCTTTCCCCGTACAGTACCCGGGATGGTAATCGAACGGCCGATATTGCGCCGGTATTCTCCGAGTTTTTCGAGATAGGCGGTACGTTCCGCTTCATCAGCCGGGAAGCCGTCAATCGGGAAGACGTCAATCCAGATCCCTTCTCCTTCATGTTCATAAAGTCTCGATTCCGGCAGAATCTCGCTGTCAAGGCGCGCTACCTTCGCATAGGCAAATGCGAAGTCATCATCCCGTTCGCCGCTCAGAACATAGAGATTATCTCCGATTGATTTCCCGTCTTCATAATAAAGCTTCAGAAACCGGTCATAATCCGGCCGCGGCATTGCGACATCAATGTCGTCATCCCACGGAATAAAGCCCTGATGACGGGCAGCCCCCAGCAGCGTGCCGTAATACAGCACATAATGGAGGTTATTCTCCGTGCAGAACTGATCAAATTTCACCAGAATCTCAAGCTCCGCATTCTGTACTTCACGCAATGTCAGTGCTTCTGTCATAGGTTTTCTCCTTCTCTGATTTTGTTATCCGGCTGCACGTCTCTGTTTTCCAGCAGTGCATACAGCGCATCGTAATAAACTGCCGCCACACTGCGCAGTTCAAACTTTGTGCAGTCATTCTTCGCTGCCGCTTCTTCATACCGCTTCTCCAGCATCACAGAACGGATTGCACCGGCAAACTGTGACGTACTGTACGGATCGGCAAGTTTTCCGTTGATTCCATCCTGCACAATATCATAAGCCCCGTCCGCATAAATCGATGAAACGATCGGCACGCCTGCCGCATACGCTTCCAGCAGTACCAGGCCAAAGCAGTCTTCCCGGGTCGGAAGTACAAATATCGACGCTTCCGCATAACGGCGATAGAGCGCATCTCCTTCCAGATAGCCGGTGAATTCCACCAGCCCGCTGACGCCAAGGGATTCTGCCAGCGCTTCCAGCGCACGCTGTTCCGCCTCGCTTCCGTTTCCGGCAACCGTCAGATGCACGTTCATGCCGAGTTTCGCAATGGCACGGATCAGCAGATCAACGCCTTTGCGCTCTGCCAGGGAGCCGACAAACAGCAGTTCGCCTTCCTTCGGACTGCGTGGAATCTGTTTTGCCTTTGAAAGATCAAAGGTCAGATACGCAATCCGGGCCCTGTCTTCCCTGCATCCCCAGAACAGCAGTTTTTCCTTTGCCTTCGTACTTGCGGCAATACAGAGATCCGCATTCCGGATCACCGCTTTTCTTGCCAGTATCTGTACCGGATTCAGATGCCGTTCACTGTGCAGCGTCCCTTCCGTCACATGGATATACTTCCGTTTCTTCCGCCTGCACCAGACAAGACTGCTCAGCGCTGACGGATTGTATTCCTTGGCAATCACCGCATCCGGATCGATCTGATCCAGCACGGCGGAAATATTCCCCGGAAAATGAACAAACCGCTGATCATGCATCGTCTTCAGACGGAGCACCCGTGACTGCAGAATCGTCACATGGTCCAGACCATCCGCTGCGCCGCTCCAGTTCCGGTTTCCTTCTCCGGCACTTGTAAAGACGATATGAAATTCAAAGTCTTCACTGCCATTCTGAAGCTCCCGGTAAAGATCGACGCTGTAGGGAGACGGAATGTTGTTTATGCATACGATTTTCTTCATTTCACTGTCCCTTTCACCTTCTGATAGATATCTTCCAGCGCCGCAAGATTTGCATTATCGGTATAGTTTCCCTGAACACGCCGTATACCGCATTCTGAAGATTCAGCGGCTTTTGAAACGCTTCCTGCAGGGAACGCGGATTTTTCGGTTCATAGGTATAGCCGTTCACGCCTTCGATCACCATATTCCCGGCATTTCCCATCGCAGGCACGATCACCGGAGTCCCGCACGACATCGCTTCAACCAGGCTCATCGGCAGACCCTCATACCATTCGGTCGGAAGCACCAGCGCCTTTGATTCCTTCATCACCGCCAGCACCGCTTCATGGCTCAGCGTTCCGAGCATCACAGCATCTGTCATCTCAGTCTGCCGGATCATTGCCCGGCATTCTTCTTCCAGCGGCCCGCTTCCGGCGATCAGAAGCTGAAACGGATGCGTCTTCATACGCTTCCAGGTTTCAAGCAGAAACCGGATTCCTTTTGACTCGTCCAGCCGGCCGGCAAACAGAATCTGATCCTTCCGGGCCTCATACGGAGTCGGAGTTCCCGGATCATCTGCAGAATTCGGCTTGACGAAAATCTGTTCCGGCCGGATCTGCCCCTGCCGCAGCAGGATGTCCCGGTTGAATTCCGTCAGGCAGATATAATGAAGCTTCTTATAAATACCGGTTGCCCGGTGAAACTGACTCATCAGCACACTGGCCAGCGTCTGCGCCTTACTCCCGCGGTAACAGGAATGCTTCAATGCGCAGTGCAGGCCATGGTTCAGGCAGTCCTCGCAGATCCTGCCGTTTCGGTAACAGATGCCGGCCGGACAGACCAGCCGGAAATTATGTATGGTCTGAACCACCGGAATCCCTTCGTTTAATGCCGCATAATAAATCGACGGACTCATCCGCAGCAACGTATTATGCACATGAACGACATCGATTCCGTTCATCCGGATGATCCGCCTGACATCTTCTGCCGTCCGTTCTGACCATATCATTTCTGCCGGCGCAAGGAGCTTCGCTGCCACGCCATGATCATTCAGTTCTGTATTCGAGCGCTCATAACGAAGAACACGGTGACCGTATTCTTCCAGCAGACGGGTCTCCCGTTCAAAAACGGTATCTTCCCCGCCGGCAATCTGATAATGATTATGTGCGACCAGAATATTCAAACCCGCTTCCTCCAGAACCGATCAGATTGCCCCGGCGCTTGTATTGACTGCCCGGAACGTCTTCATCAGAATCGTAAAATCAAGCCAGATCGACCAGTTACGGTAATAGTAATCATCAAACCGGAGGCGCTGAGCAAACGGAGTATCGCTTCTGCCATGCGTCTGCCACATCCCGGTAAGACCCGGACGGCAGGCGATGACCGATTCATAATATTTTCCCATATCCTTCTTCTCGCGCGGAAGATACGGACGCGGTCCGACCAGCGACATATCACCGATCAGCACGTTCAGCAGCTGTGGCAGCTCATCCACCGAGGATTTGCGGATCCGCTCGCCGACCTTCGTGATCCGCGGATCATGTTCCAGCTTCTTGTTTTCTTCATATTCCCTGCGGATTTCCGGATTTTCCTGCATCAGCTGTTCAAGCACTTCCTCTGCATTGGGAACCATGGAACGGAATTTCAGCATCCGGAATGTCTTTCCGCGATACCCGATACGTTCCTGAGTGAAGAAGATGCTGTTGTGATCTCCGCTCAGCAGGAACTGAATCTTGATGATCAGCGACGCCGGCAGAAGAATCAGTGCACCGGCAAGCCCGCCGAGAATATCAAGCATCCGCTTGAGCGCAAGCCCCAGCACATCCTGATGCATGCGTCCGGCCGCAGACGAAATCAGAATGACGCCGTCAAAGTCTTCCACCAGTGACTGGTAGGTCACAATGCCGTTGACCTGCGGCATGAATTTGACCACACTGACATATTCATTGACAACGTTGTATACCGCCCGCATCTGCTGGCGGGTCGCATCCGGCAGCGCAATGACAACTTCATCCACTTTATGAACCTTCAGGTAGTCCTCAAGCGCGTCAAACGGAATGATTTCCTGTTCAAACGGCAGCACCGGCTGGGTAAAATCACCCGGAATCAGCCGGGAGTGATTGCAGTTGACCACGCCCACGATGCGGGAAAGCGCAAAGCGGTTCAGTGCATATACGGAAAGCAGTTCATCCGTATGCGTTCCGGTACCGACGACCAGCACATTCTGGGCCAGCCATTTGCGGAACCAGATCCGGTAATAGCGGTTGAACACCATCGACATGAATGAAACAACCGCTGTAGTAAGGGCGTTCCAGAGAATATACGGAACCGACCACATATTCAGGGAGTTCATGACGTTTGTCGCAAGGAAAAAGGAGATGTTGCACAGTATTACCCGGCGTGCCTCATCCCAGATCAGTGATGTATTGCATTTAAACCTTCCGAAGATCACGCCCAGCATCAGATACATAAATGCATATCTGCGGAATGACACAATCTTTGAAACAACAGATCCCCGATGCATCAGAAACAGAATAACCGTTTCGCTGATCATCAGAAGAACCGCAAGCACTCTTCTTTTTTTCATAATCGTCAGAATACGCCTTTGCCTTTCTCTACTGTCAGCACAAAAGACTGCGTCCAGCATGAAACAGCGCATGTAAAGGATACCACATTTTCACCGGCCGCTGAACCCTTACCGGCTCGATTCACGAAATCTGCGTCTGGTCAGAGTCTGATTCCGACAGCGCTTCGATCCGCTTTCGCAGTTCTCTTACAGCGTCTTCATTGGTATAGGAGTAATTGATCAGTGATCTTTTCCCTTCCAGAATGATTTCCTCCAGTCCCCGCAGGATATCTTTCCTGTCATACCTGCAGACAACGGAATCCGTCTCTTTCATCAGCCGGTAGACCGGGCTGGTCGACGTAGTAACCGCAAGCACGTTTTTCTTCAGCAGCGAATACTCGAGCACCTTGCTCGGCAGATACGGCTGTATCTCGTGTTCCGGCAGAATCGTATCAAACAGCAGCACCGCATCCGCTTCTCCCATGCGCTGATAGCCAACTTCATATGTGAACTTGTCATGGACAAGAAACAGATCGGACAGTCCGAGCCGGCGGATCAGACGCCGGTCAGACCTGCGGAATTCTCCGTACTGTTCGATCCGAAGCGAAATTTCCGGATGTTTCTTCCGGAAAAGATCCAGCGCATAGATGAATTCCTCAATGATGCGCAGGCCATAGATCCTTCCGAAATGCGCCAGAGTAAATACGTCATTGGACGTTTCCTGCGGCTGATCTACCGGACTGTTCCACTCCGGAATATAGGAAAGCGGCACAATCAGACACTTGAGGCGCAGAGAAGATTCATCAATCACATGAAAATAACGCATATACTGACGGATCATGAACTCCATCTGCTCCCTGCAGATGAAGAGCAAAAGATCCGCCTGTTCAAATGCATTGGCTTCATCTCTGTCCACGACATAATAATGACAGTAAATATAGAAGCACTCCCGCTGAACCGGAAAATAGGAACGGATTGTCGCTTTGTCATATTTATACGGACTGTGATTGATCGGATCAGAGAAGCTTGCGATCCATTTCAGATCCGGATTGCGCTTCTTCAGTTCCACTCCGACACGGGTCGTATAGCACGGAAAAGAGGAAGTATAAAGATATTCCTGCCCGCTGTACATCCCGATCGCATAGTTCAGATAGGCGTTTACCGTATTGAGCCCTTTGACAAGATTCAGATTTTTTATCGAAAAAGTCGCATTCCGGTATGTATACGGTTCGACGATTGTAAACTTCGCGTAGTTCGGATCGCGTTTCAGCTTCTCATTGAAAGAAGGATCCGTCTTCTCTCCATCCAGTGCGCAGACATCATAGCGAAATGGCAAAAGACGCAGCTGTTTGTACACCAGCTGAGTCGTCACATCATTGTAGGGAAGAAAAGTCCCAGGTACGACCAGACATCTCTGTTTCTTCATATATTCATTTCAGGCCTGAAGTCATTCAGGTATCGTATGCATTCTAACACAACAACGCATCCCCGCCACGTTTTGGATCTGTGTTCTCATCTCCCTTCGTCAGGAAGCGCGAAACAATTCGCCCTATAGAAAAATAAGTCTGTTTCCATTGCGGAAGGCTGATAAAATCAGAATGCTGAAGTGCAGAATGAATTCTTCTGAACACTGACAGCGGAAAGAAAGCAGAAAATACTACTATGGACCTTACACAGCGAACGAAAAACACCGTCAAAAACTCAGCGATCGGCCTTGCCGCTCAGCTGATTCAGGTTATCAGCAGCTTTGTCTGCCGGATGATCTTTGTCCGGACACTGACGGAGGCATATCTTGGCGTCAACGGACTCTTCGGCAATGTGCTTTCCATTCTCTCGCTCGGTGAGCTCGGAATCGGTTCGGCAATTACGTATGAACTCTATCGGGCGCTCGGCACCAACGACAGGGAAGAGACCAAATCGCTGATGGACTTCTACCGGAAAGCATATATGCTCGTCGGCGTCGGCATCGGCCTGATCGGCCTGCTTGTCGTTCCGTTTATACCGAAGCTGATTCCGATCGGCTCCGGAATCAAAGAGAATGTCTATGAGCTCTATGCGCTTTATCTTCTCAACACCGTCATCAGTTACTTCTTCAGCTACAAATCTTCCATCATTGACGCATCGCAGCAGAATTATGTGCTGACGCTGATTCACACCGGCGTTACCATCCTGCAGAACATCGCCCAGGGCATCATTCTTCTTCTGACACGGAACTTCCTGCTGTATCTCATCATTCAGGTCGCCTGTTCCATCGCATACAACGTGCTGGTCGCACGGGCGGCAGACCGGATGTTTCCCCTGCTGAAGGAAACCGACATCCGCCCGCTGGCCGCTTCCAAGCGAAAGGGAATGTTCCGGAACATCCGCGATATTTTCATCACCAGTATTGCCGGACGGCTTGTAAACAGCACGGACAATATCATCATCACCGCTCTGAGCGGGCTGGCGAGCACCGGCCTGAACTCAAACTACTCGCTGATGTATGCGACGCTGATCACCTTTACTGTCAAAGTGCAGAACGGCATCACCGCAAGCATCGGCAACGTCAACGCAATGGATTCCCGGGAGAAAAAGATCCGGCTGTTTGATGAAGTGCACTTCGCTTTCTACTGGATGTACTTCTGGTGTGCCTGCTGCTTCATTCTGCTGGTGCAGGAAGTAATCGCGCTCTGCTTCGGCATGTCTTATGTCATGTCGTTCTCCATTGCCGTAATCACCGGCCTCAACTTCTATACCGCAGAGCAGGGAACCGTTGTGACGATCTTCAAAAGTACAATGGGATTGTTTTCGAAAGGAAAATATATCTCAATCGTAACCGGCGTCATCAATATCATCCTGTCCGTCACGCTCGGAAAGCTGTATGGCGTTCAGGGAATTCTGATCGCAACGTTTATTTCAAGAATGTTAACAACCCGCTGGTACTTCCCCTATGTCACATTCAGATACGGATTTCAGGCATCCAGCGCGCATTATTTCAAAACCGCAGCCCGCTACTGGGCAGAAGGAATTCTGATTTTCCTGATCACCTGGAAAGTCACCGCTCTCTTCTCGCTTTCACCGTTTTTCGCTCTGCTTGTCAAAGGCGTGATCTGTCTGATTCTGCCGAATGCGCTGATCATTCTGCTTCATTACCGGGATCCGGATTTCATTTCCATCAAAAACCGCATACTCAGTCTGCTGCAGAAGCGGTTTGCCCGGAAAAAAGAGTCCGAAGACTCAGCAGCCGAAGCGTCCGATCATTTCAGTAAACATTAAAACGAAGCCGCAGCTTCGTTTTTCTTATCTGTTCTTCATTCCCCATCGCTGCGGAACGTATCCGCACACCCGCTGCAGAAAAAGCCGATCACAAGCCAGAACATGTAGGTTGCCGGATTGCGCATATCGCCGATGATCGCGACATCGATCATTGACTGCATCACAACGCAGAGCACAAGGCAGAGCAGATACGGATTTGCCCGCCAGCGCAGCCGGTGACGCACCATCTGTATCAGGGCACTGATGAGAAACAGCATAAACGGGACAAACCCGGAAAGACCGAACCACGCTAACAGCGTCATAAACAGATTGTGCGTGTTGTTCTGCGCGTCCGTCAGCTGCACAGACCATCCTCTGCCAAACAGCGGGCTGGACCGGAACAGCTTCAGACTGTTATACCAGAGCTCAAGCCGTTCGCTGGACAGCGTGTCGAGCGCATGGAGCGGGTCCTGGGATGCGGCCGCAAACTGTGTCTTCAGCACAGGGAAGCGAAGAAGGCCGTACAGCAGAGCCGCCGCAAGCAGCCCTCCGGCGACCAGCCGTTTTGCCTTCACGGCATTCAGGCTCTTTTTCAGAATTTCATAGACATAGAACAGCAGAATGATTCCCATCGCCACCATCCCCGAGCGGGTATCGGAAATCACGATCATCATGGAAGAAAGAATGACATTGATCAGCACCAGAACGGAATTCAGCTGTCCCTTATGCCTGAGATGCATTCCCAGCACACAGGCAAGATAACAGCGGAAGCCAAGCGTGGTCGGATAGGTAAAGAAGCCGTAATAGCGGGGAGCCGCGTCTCCGGCATGTCCGCCGGAGTAAAGCGCCTGCTTTTCAAACACCTTTCCGAATAAGGTGACCGACGGATTCGGGCCGGCAAAATACAGCCCAAGAGACAGAATATTCAGCGCCAGTACCGAAAAAAAGACAAGATAGCCGCACCATCTGACCGCATTGTCAAACTTCTTATTTACAGAGAACACCGAAACATTGAAGAACACCAGCGTCACGATCAGGCATTCGCTGACCGCAAGCTTCTTCATATAGTCATACATGAACTCATTTCCGAAATTATAAAACGTGGAAGCCAGCACGCCGGCGCAGAAGAGCGCGAGAAAAAAGCTGCTCCAACCCCAGCGCGGTTTTCTGTGCGTCAGGATCACATCGAGAATACGGAAGCCAAGCACAGCGAAGCCGATCAGAAACGTATATTTTTCAATCGCATAAAAATAATGATTGACCGCATCGGTTGTCTCGACAAAAATACCGATCAGAAATGCCCGGATATACCGGTCTGCGAAAATCAGAAGAAAATAATACAGTTCCCACGGGAGATCCCCGATTTTTTTCCAAGTCTTCAGAAAGCCGGAATCCTGTGCCATGAAGCCTCCCCGCACATCAAGTGCAAATCTTCTGCCTATTATAACACCGTGTTCTGATTTCCGAATTGCCCGCATCTGTCTTCTCCCGGCAAAAATGACGCCGGCTCTCTGTTCAGGGTTCTTCTCTTCCGTTTTCCGTCAAGAAAAAAACCGTCTCTTTATAGTAAAATGAACGCATGAACAGAAAAACGATCGGAATTTTCGGCGCCTCCATGCTGGAGTGGGGAGGCGGTGTAGACCTGCTGAAAAATATTATTCACGCACTGCATTACGATCCGCAGGAATACGACATCCGCCTGCTGGTACCAGTTGTCGGCAGCGATATGAAGACAAAACTGAAGCGAACCGCGCAGAAGCTGCTTGGCCGGCATGTATTTGAGGGAATCGATCCGGAGGTAGTCGCCTCCTTTACGGAAGAATATCCGTTTGTGACAGTCAATAACTTTATCAATTCCAGAAACGGACTGAAGACCTGCATCCGGGAAAACGGTATCTCCGTCCTGTTTCCCTGTGCCTATCCGCTTGGCCCCATCGGAATTCCCTGGGTCGGGTATCTGCCGGACTTCCAGCATAAATACCTGCCGGAATTCTTCTCGCGTGAAGAAATAGCCCGCCGGGACGAAACGATCGGGAAGCGGATCGAGGAAGCCCCTGCGCTGATCGTCACTTCAGAAACCGCAAAACAGGATATTCTGAAATATTACCCCGGCTGTACAAAGCCGATTCATGTCATTCCCTTCTCCCCTGCTCCGCGCAGAGCCTGGCTCGAAGCGGAAGGTGATGTGCGGACGAAGTACGGGTTTGCGGAAGACATGAAATACTTTCTGATCTCGAATCAGTTCTGGATTCACAAAGACCACCCGTGTGCATTCAGAGCACTTGCGCGCCTGCATGCGCAGAACGGATACCAGGACCTCCATATCGTCTGCACCGGCGCGACAGAAGACTACCGGAATCCGGATTATCTGAAGGAGCTGCAGGCAGCGAATCAGGAACTCGGCATCGGAGATCATGTTCATTTTCTCGGCTATATTCCGAAAGCGGATCAGATTCTGCTGATGAAGCACAGTATCGGCGTAATTCAGCCGACGCTTTATGAAGGAAGCCCGGGCGGCGGTGAGATCGAAGATGCGGTAAGTCTCGGCATTCCTTCGATTGTGTCCGATATACCGGTCAATCTTGAAATCAGTGAACCTGCTGTCACCTTCTTCCGCAAGGGAGATGAGGCCGATCTAGCGGAAAAGATGAAGGACTTTTCTGACAATGTCCATCCTGCTCCTTCGATTTCTGTTCTGGAAGAAGCGGGAAAACGGCGTCAGAAGGTGTATCATGATGTACTGTATACAATGATCAGCACGCTCTAACGCATAGAACAGAGAAAGGAAGCGTTTATGTTTATACCTGTCTATCAGCCGGAACTCAACGGCAATGAAAAGAAATATGTCAATGAATGTCTCGACACCAGCTGGATCTCCGCGAAAGGCCGGTTTGTCGGTGAATTTGAATCAAGTGTGGCTGACTATCTCGGCGTCAATCATGCAGTATCGGTATGCAACGGGACGGTTGCACTGCACCTTGCGCTGATGGCGCTCGGCATCGGAGAAGGCGATGAAGTCATCGTTCCTTCGCTCACCTATGTCGCTTCTGCCAACGCGATTACCTATACCGGTGCGATTCCGGTATTTGCGGATTCACTGTATGAAAGCTGGCAGATTGATCCGGAAGATGTGGAACGCAAGATCACCGAACGGACCCGGGCGATTATGGTCGTCCATCTGTATGGCCAGCCTTGTGATATGGACCGCATCATGAAGATCGCAGAAGCACACGATCTGTTTGTGATTGAAGACTGCGCAGAGGCATTCGGTTCCGAATACAAGGGAAAGAAAGTCGGCGGCTTCGGTGATATCTCGGCCTTCAGTTTCTATGGAAACAAGACCATCACAACCGGTGAAGGCGGCATGGTCGTCACAAATGACCGCGTGCTTTACGAACGTGCCAGTCATATGAAAGATCAGGGGCTTGCGTTTGACCGGGAATACTGGCATGACATTGTCGGATACAATTACCGTATGACGAATATCTGTGCCGCAATCGGCCTTGCCCAGATGGAACAGGCAGATTCATTTATCGCCCGCAAGAAATTGCTGGCGGAGCGGTATATCGAATATCTGAAGGATACGCCGGTGGAAGTGCCGCCGGTGGTTGCGGATACCGTCAATACCTACTGGATGTTCAGCGTGCTGCTGCCAAGTGCAGATCAGAGAGACGCTCTCCGTACCAGACTCAGGGAAGCAGGCGTTGAAACCCGCCCGCTGTTCTATCCGATTCACCTGATGCCGATGTATTCACAGAAATACAAAAAACTGAAGGTCTCCGAAGATCTCGGACTCCGGGGCATCAATCTCCCCAGCTGGCCGGGGCTAACAGATGAACAGGTCCGTTACATCTGTGACATCATCCGGGATTTTTACTCCTGAACATGATCCGGCAGTACCTCCTGCCGGTTTTTGTTTTCATTGCGTTTCAAGCAGAAGAAGCCACAGGAAACCGCACATCGGCAGGGCTGCGGCGCCATTGTGCCCGTTCATCTGAGCGTGCTTTCCGGTTCTTCGCTGTACAGCCGAAAGGAAAACCGTTATGAAAAAACCGATCACATTTCTCCGTCATTATATCGACGGCCGCATCATTACCTATCGTGCCCAGCATGGAATGGGAAGCTATTATGACAATCTGAAGCAGTTCAATCACCAGCCGGTTCTTTCACCTGCGGAAGTGAGCGATCTCATCCGGGCAAAGCTTGCCGGCGGCGAGCCGTTTATGGTCTGCCGCTTCGGCGCAAATGAACTGGCCACTCTGAAAACATTTGATTTCGGGCTGAAAGGAAAATACGCCCACCAGCTTTCCCGCATGCATACATTTGCCGGGCTGTTTCCGGAAACGGATGAAACCGGATTCCGGTTCGCTGATCTCATGAAGGAGGAGATTCCCCAGGCAGACCTCATCGGCATCTGGCCCCAGGCATTTGAAGCATATTACACGAAGGCTTACGGTAAGGACACCCTGAACTACACCCTTCTGCCTTCATTGAATCCCTGGGCAGTTAAAGAACATCCCTGGAGCGCCGGGCTGAAAGGAAAAAAAGTGCTGGTTGTTCATCCGTTTGAAGAAAGTATCCATACACAGTATCAGAAAAAAAATCAGCTGTTTCCCGGCACGGAAATTCTTCCGGACTTTTCGCTCGATGTGATGAAAAGCGTGCAGACCTCCGGCGGAAATGAAGACGAGCGGTTCGGCTCGTGGTTTGAGGCATATGAATGGATGAAGGAAGAGATTCTGAAACGGGATTTTGATACTGCAATTCTCGGCTGCGGAGCTTATGGCTTTCCGCTTGCGGCAGAGATCCGCAAAGCCGGAAAACAGGCCATTCACCTGGGCGGAACCACCCAGCTTCTCTTCGGCATCTACGGCAGCCGCTGGGACAATAACCCATTGATTCAGAATCTGCGCAATGACGCATGGGTACGGCCGCTGGAAAGCGAAAAACCGAAAAATGCATCAAGCGTGGAGAACGCATGTTACTGGTGAGAAACAGGAGGCACAATGAGTGAGTCATATATACGTGCATGGAAGCGCGCAGTCAGAGACAGCGTAAAGCGGACACTCCGCAATCATGCGTTCTATTCCGCTCATCCGCGGTTTTCATCCGGCGCGGCTCAGACTGCCCGAAACCTGCATGAACAGCGGAAACGCGAATTCCGGGAGCGGCTGCAGGCTGCCCAGCACGAGCATCCTCTCACATTGCCGGCAAATGCCCATCCGGTCAGAATCACACCCGATCAGGAAGTCAGTATGACCGGCGATGACATGGGACGGGTATTTCTTTATCAGAACCGGATCATGCGCGGTATCTATCCCGAAAGTGCCGCAATCTTCCGGGAAGTCTATGAATCCGGCATTCTTCCGGTGCTGGCTGAATATCATCTGATTCCGGAAGTCAGACTGACGGATTATGTCACAGATGAATTTGTCTTTGTACTGGAAGTGCAGCAGGTTACGATACAGAAAAATACCGTGTGGAGCTACGCCATGGTAAAGGATGCATGCCTTCTCATTCTCTTTCTGAAAGAGGTTCTGAATGAAGCGGGGTTTACGCTGATTGACGGCCATCTCAACAATGTGACCTTTCACAACGGCAATCCGATGTTTTTCGATATCGGCTCAATTGTACCGATGAAGGAAAACGGCATTCTTACCGAACTGGTCTTTGCCGGAATCAGCCGGCTTGTATTCGGGTTTATCGGCAACAGTATGATGTACCGGCTGCCCAGCCATGACGACGACAATGCGAATATTTATGTATTTCCCCGCTGTTACAATCTTCTCGCAAGAGAATATCAGTCCGCTTTCAATGTATTGAAACGCTATTACCTCGCACGGCTGGATTTTGCCGGTTTCGTTACCGCACAGAAGGTACTGGATCTGCACATCTGTTCCGTGCCTGATATTGAAGGTCTGTTTCCTGTGATCAGAACTGCAGAAGATCATGCGCCGGTTAAAGACTGGAGCGAGGTGGTTACGCACCTTTCCGGCCTTGAGGATGTTCATTCTGCCGCTGTATGCGGCGGAACCTTCGGGGAAGCAGAAGCAGAGCTGCTGCGGCAGAACCCTTCTCTTACCGTCTGTTCGATGGATTATTGCGAGCATCGGCTCGACCTTGCCTATCTGCATCTGAAGCAGTTTCAGCTGGATTCCCGCTGTTTCCTCTATAATTACGCTTACCTGCAGAATCCGCAGATCAATGAAGTCCGAAGCGACCTGGTTCTCTGTATTGATCCGCTGAACGATCAGGCTGCCATCTATCCCCTGAACCCGAATCTGAGGGCAAATGCGATCTGTCAGATCGCAGAGCGTTATGTCTCAATCCTTTATCCTTCTGAAAAAGAAGCAGATTATCAGGCATTCTGTGCCGGACCCCTGAAACCGTATGCCTGCCTGAAGGAATCAGTCGCGCTGAAAAACTCCGGTTTTTCGCTGATGATCCTTCAGATCTGCAGTGCGTAAATGCATCTTCCCGCCAAAAAATACCTGATGCATGTGCGTCAGGTATTTTTCTCTATAAACTGATCGAGCTTCTCAGGCAAGGTGCCCGCGGGCTTTGATGACTTCGATCACTTCGTCAACATATTTCTCGCAGAGTTCGTCGGTGTCTGCCTCTACCATGACGCGGATCACCGGTTCGGTTCCGCTTTCACGAACGAGAATACGTCCGTTGTCTCCAAGCTCCTCGGCAACCTTCTTTACCGCAGCCTGTACATCCGGGTCATTCTGTGCGTCCGGCTT
>JAFYGX010000217.1 GCA_017543025.1 Solobacterium sp. | reverse complement strand
TCTTGTCGGACATAAAGACTGGCTGCTGGTATCGCTGTTAACCGCGCTCGGACTGATTGTTCCGTATATCGGACCGATGATCGGAAATGTGGTCGGCATTCTGACGGCGCTGACGCTGCCGCAGAAAAATGTGGTGATTCTGCTGATCTGCATTGTAGTTCTGTCACAGGTCGATGCATATATCATCGAGCCGCTGATCCATTCGCATAATGTGAAGATCTCTCCGCTCTGGGCATTGTTTTCCATTTATGCGGGCGGTATTCTTGCCGGCGGGCTCGGTGTGATGATTGCAATCCCGGTCTATCTTGCGATCCGGGCACTGATCAGGACCTATGGTTCCTCGGTCTGAAATCTTGAAAGGAAGTACGGTCAATGAAGAAGTGGTTCATAAAAATGCTTGTGATGGTCCTTTTGACCGGCATCATGAGCGGCTGCAGTACAGAACGGACGACAATCGTCTATACGGTCTATCCGATCGGTTTTCTCGTGAATCGGCTGACGGGCGGCACGGTCGCTGCCGAATCGATTCAGGACAATCAGCTCGTTCAGCGGGCAAGAGTCCGCGACGACTGGAAGGAACTGATTGACAAAGCTGCTGTATATATGCACATCGGTCAGCTGGAGCCGTACTATCCGATGTATCATTCCGATTTTATTTCGGAAGTTCCGAATCAGATTGACCTTTCCGTGCTGAATGCGGTCTATGATTTCCGGAGATATACGGAAGTGAATACAGACGGGGAGATTTCCTATCTGGAAAGCCCGTATTACCGGGGCGAGGAATTCAGTCTGATCGATACCGACAACAAGGATCTCTATCTCTGGATGGATCCGATCGCAATGCTGTCGATGGCAAAGGATATCAGGGCGTGGCTGATCACGATGTTTCCGGATGACAAGGCTTCGATCGAAGATAACTTCGAGACGCTCGAGAATGACCTGATCAATCTGGATGCGCAGTATCAGGCGCTGTCGACATCGAATCTTGTCAACAATAAGGAGATCCGGTTTGTTTCGATGACCGCAAGCTTCGGCAACTGGCAGAAGACCTATGGATTTCAGGTATATCCGATCATTCTTTCCAAGTTCGGGGCACTTCCCAATGAAGAACAGCTTGCACTGATCGAGCAGCGGATCAAAGAAGACAATGTCCGCTATATCGTCTATGAAGAGAATATGACGGAAGATATGGTCGATCTGTTCAACCGGGTGCAGGAGGATCTGTCTTTGACCCGGGTAGAGCTCAGCAATCTTTCCAGTCTGACCGATGGCGATATGGAATCCGGCAAGGATTATCTCTCCATCATGTATGAAAATCTTGCGGTGCTTGAATCAATGGCTCTGGCAAAAACGGATCCTTCTGCCGCAGTGAAGGAAACCGGTTCGGCTGAACAGGAACCGGTTGAGGCGCTGAGTGACGAGGAGATGAAGGCGATTCAGCAGGAACAGACGACGGCAGATACAGAGGAAAACGCGCAGAAAGATTAGTCCGGAATCCGGTTCGTATGAGCCGGAGTAGCGGCGAGGGTGATATAAGGTATGAAGACATTATTGCTGGCAGATGGAAATGCGATGCTGTTCCGGGCATATTACGCAACTGCTTACGGAAAGAAGATGACCACAAAGCGCGGCCTGCCGACAAATGCGGTATTCGGCTTCGCAAGCATGCTGCAGAAGGCGATTGATCTGATTCAGCCGGACAGCGTGCTGATCGCATTTGATGCGGGCAAGCATACGTTCCGGCATGAAATGTATGCGGATTATAAAGGCGGACGGAAACCGGCACCGGATGATCTGGTGTCGCAGTTTCAGATGGTGCGGGATTATCTGGATGCGTTTCATATTCCCTGGATTGAGATGCAGGATATCGAAGCGGATGATCTGATCGGTTCGATGAGCGCACAGGCAGACGGGTATCGGACAGTCATTCTTTCCAGCGACCGGGATCTGCTGCAGCTGATTGATGATAAAACGACGGTGATGCTGATGAAAAAAGGCATTACTGATATGGCAGAGATGAACGAGGCTTCCCTGAAGGAAGAACTCGGGCTTGAACCGAAGCAGATCATTGATCTCAAAGGGCTGATGGGAGACTCCTCCGATAATATTCCGGGGATTCCGGGTATCGGCGAAAAGACTGCACTGAAGCTGCTTGCCGATTACGGAGATGTGGAAACCGTTCTGGCGCATGGAGATGAGATCAAAGGCGCCATGGGAAAAAAAGTCCGGGAAGGAAAGGATTCCGCCGTTCTTTCAAAGACGCTTGCGACAATCCGGCGGGATGTTCCGCTTGAAACAAGCGCAGAGGAATGCGCATTTTCTCCGGATTACGAATCTCTGATCCGTTTTTTTGAAAGTCTGGACATGGTTTCGCTGATCAGACACTACCGGGAAATGCTGAACGCTTCCCGCAGGGGCGCTGTCAATACGGAACAGGAAAAACCCGCAGACGCTCAGAATACAGATGCTGCAGAGACGGAAGGAAACAAAACGGGGGATGATGCAGGGAAGGAAGTGCAGGAAACAGAAAAGCCGGTGATGGAGGCTTCTTTTGATCCGGCTGTCTTCCGTTTGGCTGAAGTCTGTCCTGAAGCGATGCTGAAAAAGGATCTTGCGGTATTCTATGATGCGGACAAAGGGCCGTTTTACCTTGCGGAATTAAGAGGAATTGCCCTGTACGACGGAACAGAAGGCGTTTATCTTTCACTGGCGGATGCGCTGAAAGATACCGCGCTGAAAGAAGCGCTCAGCGACAGCGGTTACCGGCGGATCGGCTATGACATCAAGCGGTGCATGCATCTCATGGGGCGGTATGGGCTGCCGTGTGCATTCAGTGATGATGTGATGATCATGGCAAATCTTGCGGACTCCACGCTGACCTCCGAGGAAAAGATTCTCGAATATGCCGGTATGAGTGATCTTGGGAGCTATGAAGCAGTCTATGGGACTGCGGCGCGCCCGAAGCTGCCTGATCCGGTGCTTGCGGCAGAGTATGCCGGTGAAAGAGCCTGGTGCATTTATCAGCTGTATCATCTGTTTGCGCCGCAGCTGAAGGAAGAACAGCTGCAGACGCTGTACCGGAAGATGGAACTGCCGCTGACGGCGGTCCTGTTTGAAATGGAACAGACGGGGATCCGCTGTGATTCCGCAGTACTGAAAGCGATTGCGGAAGATATGAAGCAGCAGATGGATACGCTTCAGAAAGAGATTTATGAACTGGCTGGCCATGCCTTTAATCTGAACAGTCCGAAGCAGCTTGGCGTCGTGCTGTATGATGAGCTTGGCTTATATACCGGAAAGAAGCGCAGCACTTCAGCAGAGGTTCTGGAGAAGCTGAAAGGCGCCCATCCGGTTATCGGACTTCTGCTGGAATACCGGAAGATTTCGAAAATCTACAGTACCTATGCCGACGGGTTGCAGAAATATATCGCAGCAGACGGAAAAATCCACACCGTGTACAATCAGTGCGCTACACAGACCGGACGGCTTTCGTCCAGCGAGCCGAATCTTCAGAATATCAGCGTACGGGATGAGATGGGCCGCGTGATCCGGAAAGCATTTCTGCCGGAAGAGGGAAATGTACTGATCTCTTCGGACTACCATCAGATTGAGCTCCGCATGCTTGCCAGTATGGCGGAAGAACCATCCATGATTGAAGCGTTCCGGAATGACATCGATATTCATACGAAAACCGCAATGGATGTATTCGGCGTCTCACAGGATGAAGTGACAAAGGAGATGCGGCGCAGAGCGAAGACCGTCAATTTCGGAATTGTCTACGGCATCTCGGATTTCGGTCTTGGAGAACAGCTCGGCATTTCCCGCCGGGAAGCAGGTGAGTTTATCCGGACGTATTATGAGGCGTATCCGGGAATCCGTACCTATATGGATTCGCTGGTGAAGTTCTGTGAAGAAAACGGATATGTGCTGACGCTGTGCGGGCGCCGCCGCAATATTCCCGAGATCCATGAGCGCAACCGGATGATAAGGGAATTCGGCAAGCGGGCTGCGATGAATGCGCCGATCCAGGGCAGCGCGGCAGACCTGATCAAGATTGCCATGCTGCATATAGATGAGGCGATGAAGCAGGCGAATGTCCGTTCGAAGATGATTCTTCAGGTACATGATGAACTGATCTTTGATGTGCCGGCAGATGAAGTTGAGATCATGACGAAGCTGATCACGGACGGAATGGTGAATGCAATGAAGCTGAGTGTTCCGCTGACCGTGGAATGCTCTGCCGGAGCCAACTGGTATGAGGCAAAATAATGCCGGAGCTGCCTGAAGTTGAAACCGTCGTACGGACACTGGAAGGAATGATTCAGGGTGAGGCGATCAGGGAGGTGGAAGTCCTGTTTCCGAAGATGATCGACCGTTCACCGGAAGCGTTCCGGCAGCAGCTGATCGGCCGGCATTTTCTGAGATTTTCAAGACGGGGAAAATATCTTCTGTTCTATCTGGAAGATGTGCTGCTTGTTTCGCATCTCAGAATGGAAGGAAAATACTGGCTGAAGAATGAAACAGAGCCGCTGGAAAAACATACCCATGTGATTTTCACATTTGAAAGCGGAATGCAGCTTCGCTATCATGACACCCGGAAATTCGGCACGATGGAACTGCTGCCGGTCGATACGGATCTCACGCATTTTCACGGACTCGGACCGGAGCCCTTTTCCGATGCCTTCAGCGAAGCGTATATTTACGAAACGGCACATCATCGCAATACGCCGGTCAAAAGCCTGCTGTTGGATCAGAGCTTTGCGGCAGGCATCGGCAACATCTATGCGGATGAGATCTGCTTTGCATGCGGAATCCGGCCGGGCAGAAATGCGAAGCGGCTGAGCAGGGCGCAGTGCGGAATGATCAGCAGGGAAACAAGACGCATCCTGAGTGAAGCGATCCGGGCAGGCGGAACCACAATCCGCTCCTATACCTCTTCGCTTGGGGTGAGCGGGCTGTTTCAGCTGGAGTGCATGGTGCATACAAAGAAGACATGCATGATCTGCGGCGGGGAAATCAGGCACAGGCGGATCGGCGGAAGGACATCGTATTACTGTCCGTTCTGTCAGAAATGAATCAGACAGGGAGTATACAGCGCATGAAGAAAATCGGAATTACAGGAACGATCGCAGCCGGCAAGACAACGGTATCCATCCTGCTGCGGCGAAAGGGATATCACGTATTTGATTCGGACGGGTATTCCCATATTCTTTACCGGAAAACAGACCCCTGTTATCAGAAAGTCGTCGATGCCTTCGGGGAAGAGATTCTTGATGCGACAGGTGAGATTGACCGGAAAAAACTCGCTGACCGGATCTTTTCCGATGAAGCACAGCGGAAGATGCTGAACGGAATTGTGCATTCTGCAGTGAGGGAAGGCATGGAGCGCTTTTTTGCGAATCATACGGAAGAAGCGCTGGTATTTGCGGAAGTTCCGCTGCTGTTTGAAGCACATATGCAGGATTGCTTTGATGAGATTCTTGTCGTGACATGCGAAAAGGAAACTGCAATCCGGCGGATGATGGAAGATCGGGACTACAGCAGAACAGAAGCAGAAGCACGGTATGCTGCGGCGATGAAATCGTTTGTGAACCAGGATAATGTGATATTTCTTGAAAACGATCATGGACTGAAGGAACTGAATGAACGGGTGAACTCCTATCTGCTTGCGGCGGAGGAAGGAAATGATTCTTAAAGGAAAAGATGTCTATCGGGTGGAAGTGACAGAAAATCTCAGCGAGGATGCATTGACTTCGCTGATTTCACTGTATCTTCCGATCATCGGAGGTGACGCGGTTCTGCTGTATCTTCTGCTGCACAGTGAAGGCCGTCTTCAGCATACACAGGAATCCCATTTGCGGCTGTTTGAACTGCTTGGCCTGCCGCCGGATCAGACGGAGCAGGCACGGATTCATCTGGAAGAACGCCTTCTGCTTCGGACTTATGTGCAGGAAGGGGAAAGCCGTAATTCCTATATATACCGGCTGAATGCACCGCTGCCGACCCGAAGCTTTCTGCAGTCAAGTGATTTCATGGCGATGTATGCGCACGCCGTCAAACAGAAACAGCTGGATATCACCTCGGCCAAGCTTTCCTATGGCGAGATTTCGACAGAAGGGTACCAGGATATCACTTCCGTGATCAGCCGGCTTCCGTCGGAACAGGATTATGAGATGGCGGTCGGCTTTCAGAAAGTGCGCCCGCGTTATCGCTTTTCGCGGGATGAACTCAGCAGCGGATTTGATTATGAGCAGTTCTTCCTTGTGACCTCGGACTTTGTATTCCCGAATATCCTTCGTACCCGGACGAATCTGGAAGAGATCGGAAGACTTGCGACGCTGTATGGACTGAGCCCGGAACGGATGTGTATTCTGGTCGGCCATTGTACAAAGCTTGATCCGCCCTCGCTGGATCTCGAACGATTGAAGAAGGCAGCTGCCTCCGCAGCTCCGGACGTTACAAGCGCAAAGGATGCGTACAGCCTGCCGCCGGTTTCATTCCTCATGTCAAAACAGCATGGTGCGGCGGTATCTGCGGCAGACAAGCGGATTCTGGAAAAGCTGTCCTCTGATATGCACTTTCCGAATGATGTGATCAACATCATGATCGAATATATACTGAAGATTTCAGATAACCGGCTGAACAGCCGCTTTGTGGATATGGTAGCCGGTGAATGGGCAAGAGATGGCGTGAAGGACAGAGAAAGCGCGCTTGCCGAAACACGGAAGCCGCGGTTGAGCAATGTGCGTGTCGGCCGGAAGGAAGTGCTTCCGGAATATTACAATGCGGAGCCGATCCGCAATAAGAATGTTGTGCCGGCTTCAAAGGAAAAGATTGAAGCAGCGAAAAAGCTGCTGAATCAGTCAGGAAAGGGGAAGAATCATGGAGGAACTTCGTGATTTCTCAGTTCTGCGCAGCAATATCCGGAATGAAGACGAGCGGGCAAGGATCCTTTCCGAACTTCTCCGCAATCCCGATGTGCACAGACTGATGAAGATGCAGTCAATCCCGAATGAAGTGCTGCAGAAACATGTATATCTCTTTCAGCGCTATACAAAGGAGATTGAACCGTGCCACGGCTGTCGTTCATTAGCGGAATGCGGACAGAAGCAGAAGGGCTATCATATGAACCTGCGCTATGACGGCATAGTGCAGGAAAGCATCGCTGCCTGCCGGTATGAACGGGAGCGGCTTGCGGAAGAGAAACATATGGAACGGTATCTTTCCTGTGATTTCGGGCCGTCATTGCGCTCGGTGAAGTTTGAGAAGATCGTACTGGATGGCGAACCGGAATCGTATGTGGATACAGTCATCCGTCTGAATGAGCTATGTGAGCAGCGCAAAGGCGTATTCCTCTATGGGAATATGGGGGTCGGAAAAACTTACCTGGCTGCCTGTGCGGCAAACCGGATGGCTTCCGAGGGAGAATCAGTCGTATTTCTGCACTATCCTTCCTTCTGCGATCGGGTCGCAGTCAGCGCGCTGAGCGGAGAATACCGGAAGGAAGCGGATTACTGCCGGCATGCGGGACTGGCCGTATTTGATGACATCGGTGCGGAAGAAGTGACGGAACGCAACCGTCAGCTTCTGCTTTCAATACTTGACAGCCGGATGCAGAAAGGGCTGATGACATGGTTTACGGGAAACGGCGACCTGAATTCCCTGAAAGACCATCTGCGGACTGTGCGCGGCAATGAATCCGTTTCTGCTGCTGACCGGATCGCCGAGCGGATCCGCACACTTGCAGAACCGGTCTATCTGGACGGAAATGACCGGCGTCCGCTTTGTACATATGAATAATCGTCTGCTAAAATGAAACAGGCATGGAGAAGAAACAGATATGATAAGAAGAATTGGAGTACTTACCTCCGGCGGAGATGCGCCGGGAATGAATGCGGCGATTCGAAGCGTGACACGGGTTGCGCTGAACAACGGACTTGAGGTTTACGGAATTCGTGACGGATACAAAGGTCTGCTTGCGGGAGATATCAGCAAGATGGAC
>JAFYGX010000216.1 GCA_017543025.1 Solobacterium sp. | reverse complement strand
GTATACCTGTTCAGAGTGAAAGGTGCTGCAGACAGATGGCCTAAGATGAATCGTATCTTAAGGCATCTGGTACTGACAGATACCACCTATAAACGAGCATCTAAACAGTAAGCATCACCAGAATTGTTTACTGTTAGAAAAAAAAAAAAACTGCCCGTTGTGTTCAGGCAGTCTCGCTGGTGTTGGGCAGGAGGAGCAGATCCGTGATAATCCGGCAATCCGAATCCGTTTCTCTCTGGCAGAAGATATTATGAAGTTTTTCTTTTTTTCCTTGCTGTGAGGTAATTAATCAGATACAGGAGAATTTCAGCACAGATGAAGCTCAGGACAAATGACAGAAGAATCGCAGCACGATAATTGACTGTAATATGATATCTGTCTTCAAAAATCGGCTTCAGATTCGCAACCCATTTGTAAATACCCCAGTGTACACAGTAAATCGGCATACTGATCGAACCGAGATGAACTGCCACTCTGCTCTGAAACAGTGAAGTATAAGACAATCCGCTGAACGTAAAGAACAGCCCGGCCGCAAACAGATAAAACGGAAGTATCTGTCTGTATCCGAAATGAACGACAACGGTATCGTAAAACAGAAAAGAATACAGCGCAAATTCCAGAACCGTTAAGATAATATTCGGTTGAATGCCGGTTTCTTTTTCATCCTGCATCCGTTTGAACCAGTCCACCGCAAAGCAGAGCGTTCCGCCGATCATAATATCCGCAAGCCCGCGAAGAATACCCACGTTGATCCCCCAGATAAAGGATCCCCAGGGTGTAATCGAAGAAAAATTACTGATCAGGATATACCAGATTACAAGCGGAATGCCAATGAACAGAGGAACTGCGATTTTTCTGCTGAAGCGCAATCCAAGCCAGACAACTGCCGGCAGCGCAAACATCAGTGCAGAAAGATACCACATCGGCGCATTGCGCAGATTAGACAGACTCTGATCCAGCTTCACGAGTCCTGTAAGTCCGAGATAGAATATCTCCAGAAAGAGATTGTAAAAATCAGACAGAAGACGTGAAACAGGACCGATTCCCTGCCCGGACAAGCGTCTCATCAGAATCTCAATCGCATATGCAATCATGGTTCCGGATAAGGAATACGGGAATACTCTCGCAAGCTTATTGTAAGTGTATTTTATCGCATACAGAAATGGTTTCCTGTGCGCCTCACCATCCTGCGGCTGTCTGATCACATGCAGTATTGTAAAATAACCGGTGAGAACAAAAAAAATGTCTGCACACAGGGCTCCAAGCGGAAACAGCTGTACATCACTTGGCCTAAGCATACCGGAATGGTGAACAAAAATCACCAGGCAAAGGACAAATCTGAGCAATTCCACGAAGTTATTTTTTGAAAGCTTTTTTCTGTTTTCTGACATATTCAGCCTTTCTATCCGATTACGGATAAATCAAGGGATTCTTTTATTCTTTCAAAACTTCATTTATTCTAACACAAAGCAGTTGTCTGACCATTGAAACCGTTATTCTGCATTATCAGACTGTCTGAATACGAATGACTGCGGATTGATCAGCGCCCGGGAAATTTACAATACAACTCCTGTTCCGGCCTCCGGTTCTGATCAGAACAGATAAAGAAGGCGCTGCAGAAACTGATTGCACGTCATACGAAAACCCGGAGGTTTTCTCCGGGTCTTCTGAAATATTTCAGTCGTTTCGACAGAAAATAATCGTTTCATACGGATGCAGGGTGATGTTTTTCTTCGGAGCCGCATCACTGTAATTGGACAGAAGTACTTCCCAGCCGGTAAGATCAAGCTCCGCGGTTGTCTCTTCCGCAAAGAAGTTATTCAGACAGATCAGATGCTCTCTGCCAAGATCTCTTGCATAGGCGAATATCTTCGGATGATCTTCCAGCAGCGGGCGGAACAGTCCGGTCTGCACCACATTCATCGTTTTGCGGAATTCGATCAGTTTCTGATAAAACCGAAAGATCGATTCACTGTCTTCCCGGTCTCTCATTGCATTGATCTCAGTTGCCCGCATGGACATGCGGAGCCACGGAGCGCCGTCTGTGAAGCCGTTGTTTTCGCTGTCATCCCACTGCATCGGTGTACGCGCATTGTCACGGGAACGTTCCTGCAGAATATGAAGTACTTCCTCTTCGTTCATTCCCTGCCGGATCAGCACCTCATGAATATTTCTGCTTTCGACATCGGCATAGTCCTGAATATCCGTAAAGTACGCATTTGTCATGCCGAACTCTTCGCCCTGATAGATATACGGCGTGCCGCGCATCATATGCAGCGCTGCGGCAAGCATCTTTGCACTTTCTTTCCGGTATTCCCGGTCATTACCGAAGCGTGATACAGATCTCGGCTGATCATGGCAGTTCCAGAACAGCGCATTCCATGCGTCATTCTCCTGCATGCGCATCTGCCATTCATTCAGCAGGTGTTTCAGCTCCATGAAGTCAGGTTCCTGAAGCTCCCACTTCATCTTGTTCTTATAGTCAACCTTCAGATGATGGAAGGAGAATACCATATCGAGCTCTTCCGCCGTATTGCCCGAGTAACGGATGCAGTTTTCTATCGTTGTGGAGCTCATTTCCCCGACGGTCAGATGCTCTGCGTCCTGCCCGAAACTTGCCCGGTTCAGTTCCCGGAGATATTCATGTTCATGCGGGCCGTCGGTATAATACTGACGTCCGTCATAATTGTTTTCATCATCCTGAAAGGATGCTTTGCTTATAAGATTGATTACATCAAAGCGGAACCCGTGCACGCCCTTTGCACGCCAGTAGTTGACAATATCTGCGCACTCTTTCCGCACATCCGGATTCGTCCAGTCCAGGTCGGCCTGGGAAACATCGAACAGATGCAGATAGTATTCATCAAACTGTTCGACATATTCCCATGCACTGCCGGCAAATTTGGATTGCCAGTTGTTGGGCGGTATTCCCGGTCCCTTTCCTTTTTTCCAGATGTAGTAGTTCTTATACTTCTCTTCACCTTTCAGTGCTCTCTGAAACCACTCATGTTCGATAGAGGTATGGTTGAATACCATGTCAAACATGATGTCGATACCGCGCTTCTTCGCTTCCCTGACGAGCTCTTCAAAGTCTTCCATTGTCCCGTAGCGCGGATCAAAGGAGCGGTAGTCTGCCACATCGTATCCGTTGTCACGCTGAGGAGAAACGGTCATCGGATTAAACCAGATATAATTGATTCCCAGTTCCTGAAGGTAATCCAGGCGCTGAATGACACCGCGGATATCTCCCCAGCCGTCATGGTTGGAATCCTGAAATGATTTCGGATAAATCTGATAAACAATTTTATCGAATTTACTCATAGCTGCTCCTCAGTTCAGATTAATGATACCGTGTTCTCCTGCTTTTACACTGCCGGTTTTCAGCACTTCCACCTTTGAGCCGTCGGTGAAGATCACCGGGCTTACTATCTGCTTGCCCTGGGAGCGGACATAGTCAAGATCCACAGTGACCAGCAGATCCCCCTGACGGACAATATCACCCTGCTTCACTGCCGGATGGAAACCCTTGCCCTGAAGCTCAACAGTATCCATGCCGATGTGTACCAGCACTTCCCTGCCGGCTGCCGTGCGGATGCCATATGCATGTCCCGTCGGGAAGGCGACTGTGATTTCTCCGGAGAACGGTGCCAGAAATTTTCCGTCTTCCGGTTCGATCGCAATGCCGTCACCCATTGCTCTGGACGCAAATACCTGATCTTCTACTTCGCTGACCGGTATCACCTTTCCGCTGACCGGAGAAGCGAATGTTTCATTCTTCTGCTCAACGGTATACCGTGCCGCCGGATCTTCCTTATCTTCCTCTTCATAGAGTTCGCCGGTTGCCGGATTGATTTTGTTGCGGCCAATCATGATCGTCAGAACAAACGGCACAACCAGTGCCACCAGCATTGCCACAGCGAAGATTCCCATGTACTGCGGGAAGATCGAGATAATGCCAGGCAGACCGCCGACACCAATCGAAGCTGCCGTTACTCCGAACATCGTGGAGATGACTGCAGCGATGCAGGAGCCGATCATTGCGCAGTAGAAAGGCCACTGATACTTCAGGTTGATGCCGAACATCGCAGGCTCTGTAACACCCAGCCAGCAGGAGATCATGGACGGATAATTCACTTCCTGTGCCCTTACGTTTTTGCGCTGCAGATAGGACATTCCGGCCACTGCAGACCCCTGTGCAATATTGGAGAGAGCAATCATCGGCCAGAGCATTGTACCGCCTGTAGTATTGATCAGCTGCAGGTCAATCGCATTGGACATGTGATGAAGACCTGTGATAACAAGCGGTGCATAGAAGAAACCGAATACCGCTCCGAAGAGAACTCTCAGATTTCCGGAGATGCCTGCCATGACAAAGGAAGAAACCACTTCACCGATCTTCCACCCGATCGGCCCCAGCACAAAGTGAGCGGCCATAACTGCTAGCAGAAGGGAGCAGAACGGAACGAGGATCATCTGCACGACCTGCGGGACAATCCGCTTGAAGAAGCGTTCGAGATAGGCAAGAGTGAACGCTGCCAGAATCGCCGGAATAACCTGTGCCTGATAGCCGATCATACGGAAGCTTGCAAAGCCGAAGTTCCAGACATAGTTCGGAGCCCATGCGTCCGGTGCCATGCCTGCTACCCCATACGCATTTACCAGCTGCCCGGAGATCAGCGTGAGACCAAGAACAACGCCAAGGATCGGTGTCCCGCCCATCTTTCGCATGACGGACCAGCAGATGCCAACCGGAATTCCGATATGAAATACCGCTTCACCGATGATCCAGAGGAACTTGTCCAGACCTGCAAGGAACGTTCCTTCCTGCAGAACGACTGCAGTCTCCAGAATATTACGGAAGCCAAGAATGAGACCTCCGCAGATAATTGCAGGAATAAGCGGCGCAAAGATCTCCGCAATGTTAGACATTGCTTTCTGAATCGGTGTCTGGTTTCCCTTTGCGGCACTCTTAAGCGCATCTTTGGAGACCCCTTCTATGCCGGCAATCTCCGTGAAGTCCTTGTAGAAGTCTGCTACTTCATTTCCGATAATGACCTGAAACTGACCTGCCTGTGTAAAGGTGCCTTTCACAGACGGAATAGATTCAATTTTTCTGATGTCTGCAATCTTCGGATCAACAAGAACGAAACGCATTCTTGTGACACAGTGAGTGATTGCGCTGATGTTTTCCTTGCCGCCAACATATTCCAGCAGTTTTGCGGCATCATCTGTAAACTTTCCCATAATTTAACCCCTTAACTTGTTCAAACATGTTTGAATGCATTTATATTATTATCAACTTGTTTATACATGTCAATCAGTAATTGCATATTTGTCTGAACATGTTTTTAATGTAACCTATAATTACAGAAAGGATAAACGATTATGCCAACTTCCAGATATGAACCGATTTATCGCAGAATCAAACGCGAGATTGAAGATGGTACACATTCATTCGGTGATTTTCTGCCTTCGGAAAACGCATACGCTGCCCGCTTCAGCTGTTCCCGCAACACGGTGCGCCGCGCACTCAGCCTGCTTACATCCGAAGGTTATCTTCTTCCCCAGCATGGCCGCGGTGTTGAAGTAATCTACCGCAATGACAGCGGAAAATCTCTCTTCTCGATAGGCGGTATCGAAAGTTTTTCCGAAGCCGCTGAACGCAACGGTCTTTCCTTTACGACCGAAGTAATAACATTTGAAACAATTAAAGCTGACAACCCCCTCAGCATGATGAGCGGTTTTGATGCAGGGACAGAACTCTTCCATATTGAACGTCTGCGCCGGATCAAAAAGAAAGCGATCATTCTCGACGAAAACTGGTTCCTCTGTTCGGAAGCCAGCGGGCTTACAGAAGAGATTGCCGCAAAATCAATTTACACCTATCTGGAAACTGAACTCGGCATGAACATCACTACCAGCAAGCGACGCGTCACCGCAGAAAAAGCGACAGATCCGGACCGTAAGCACCTTGATCTGCATGGTCTTGACTTCGTTCTGGTTGTCAGCGGACAGGTATTCAATTCGCGGGGTGTCATGTTTGAATACACCCAATCCCGCCATGTACCGGATCAGGTATGCTTTATCGAATCTGCTGTCCGTCAGCACATCACCTGAGATTAACGCAGAGATACGCATACTGTTCAGCTCGCTTCACATTTGCGGATCAGGATTCTTAAAACAGCTATGGCTTAAGGCAGAAAAACGAAGACCAACAAAAAACCAGCAGGATGAAGGTTTCTGCTGGTTTCTCTTTATGCGAAGTGTGCGGTTATATTCGTTTGCATGATTCTCCCTTGTTAATGCTTTGCCGCCAAAGCCAAGAAACGAAAAAAAACAGCTGCCAGAGCAGCTGTAGAGAGAACCGACAACGACCTCGATTCACTATGGCGGGCATAGCTATTTTTGGCCCTGGAGTGCTTAACTTCTGTGTTCGGGATGGGAACAGGTGTGACCACTCCGGTATCGTCACCAGATCTTTGCGAAGGATTGCTCCCTCAAAACTGAAT
>JAFYGX010000215.1 GCA_017543025.1 Solobacterium sp. | reverse complement strand
GCTTCTGTAATGAACTGAAAAGAAAGATGGTACCCTGGGGCACAGGGAATCCGATAAGCTCGGGTTATCTGAACGCGTTGGCGTTCTTGACCGAGAAGCCCCCACCTCTAAGCGTCAGCGTAGGTGGTGGGAGTATGTCACCAGTCTCTGACAGAAAAGAACCGCGGATCAGCGGTTCTTTCAGAATCCGTGTTTACGGAAGAGCGAATCCATCAGCCTGGGGTATTCGGCAAGATCGAATCCCTGAACGGAATGTTCCTGTATGCCGAGGTCCGCGAGGGCTCCGTGAAGCCATACCGCCATGCACACGGCGGTATCGACATCCCGCGTCATGGTGAGAATGCCCGCCATCATGCCGGTCAGCAGATCGCCTGCCCCGGCCTGGGCGAGCGCCGGGTTGCCGGTCTGGTTAATATAGAGCCCGCCGTCCGGGAACGCAACGATTGTATTGGAGCCTTTGAGCACAACCGTAACATGATAGTCTTTTGCGAAATCTGAAGCAGTGCGGATCTTCTGATCACGGATTACCGAGACCGGAAGACCGGTGATCGCCGAGAATTCACCGATATGCGGCGTCAGGATCACAGGAGCCTTGGCGAACCGCAGGATGTACATGTTATGCGAAAGCAGTCGCAGTGCAGAAGCGTCCAGTACAACCGGTACTCTTGATTCCTGAAGAATCAGATCAAGAATGTCTTCTTTGTGCGTCATATAGGCGGCGCCGCTGCCGAATGCGATTGCTGAACTCTGACTCAGAAGCGGTTCAATCACCTGATGCCAGGTCCATTCGCCAAAGGGGTGAAATACCGGTGTCATGAAATAGCCGGCAGTCGTCGGATAGATTTCTTCCGGCACTGCAGTCAGGATGTAGGGAGCGCCTACCGTTCTTGCGCCAAGCAGATTCAGGCCGACCGCACCGGCCATTCCATAACAGCCTCCGATCAGAAGTGTTTTTCCGTAAGTGCCTTTATACGTGTTTTCAGCTTTTTTCGGAAAAGAGGAAAAAAACAGTTCCTCATTCATCTGATGGAAGCGGGAAGCGGAAGGGTGCGGAAGTCCAAGGGAGACAATCTCCGCTTTCTGAAACATGCCGTGTTCCTTGCGCAGCAGGTGAAACGGCTTGAAACAGTCAATCGCAAGCGTAAGCTCGGAACGAAGCGCATCCGTATCGCAGAGTCCGTTGTCGCATTCGCATCCGCTGTTGATATCAATGCTCCATACAGTTTTGCGGGAGCGGTTGATCAATGAAAAAAGCTCTTTGACATGAGCCGGAAGACAGCCGTGAAACCCGAATCCGTACACCGCATCGACAATGAGATCTGCCTCTTTCAGCATCTTCTGCAGCTCTTCGTCTTCTTTGATGACAGAACCTCGCGGCAGTCTTCGCCAGGCGTGTTTTGCGGCTGGTGATGCCGGCTTTCCATCGATCGGATATACCCGGCATTTATATTGTTTTGCGAGTTTGCGGCAGATGACATATCCATCTCCGCCGTTATTGCCTCTTCCGCAGAGAATCAGAATGGCGGAACCTGCAGGAATCTGACGGGCAATCCGTTCCGCCAGTGCGGATCCTGCCATCTCCATCAGATCCTGCACAGGGATACCGGAAGCGGCTTCGATTGCCTTCATTCCTTCTTTATCAGTTATCATGCGGATGTACTTCCTTACTCTCGTAGTATAAGTCAGAAATAACCCGCAGGGGGGAGGGAAATCGAAAAAAATGGAATGAATGCGCTTTCGAGCACTCAAAAACGGCATAAAATGGCTTTTCATGCGTTAAAAAGTGTTATAATCCCCCTGTAAATCGTACAGATTGTTTATAGGAGGATTGATTTATGGCTGCAAAGAAAACGGCAAAAAAGGCGGAGCCGGAACAGAGTGCTCCTGCAAAAAAAGCAACAGAAAAGAAGACAGAAGAAGTTAAGAAGGCTGCAGAAGTAAAAACTGCTGCCGCAAAGACCGCAGTAAAGGAAACTGTTAAGAAGGCTGCGGAAAAGAAAGAAGAAAAGAAAGCAGCAGCCGCTGAGAAGAAAGAAACAAAGAAGGAAGCGGCGGCCGAGAAAAAGGAAGAAAAGAAGGCTGCAGCAGCTGAGAAAAAAGAAGAGAAGAAGGCAGTTAAGAAAGCTGCGGCAGTAAAGAAGCCTGAAGTTGAGAAGAAGAGTTTCCAGGAATACAAGGATGTCATCAACTGGAAGAAGTGGGAAGCCCACAACATGAACTGGCTGTACATTGAAATCAATGCCGGCGAGATCATGAATGAGCTGGAGGCAGGCGTAAACAATATCAAGACCGTTTACGACGCGATGCTCGATTCCATGCTGGAAGGCGATGCGTTCATCGTTGAGTCTGATAAACCGAACACCAAGCTGACCGTTCGTTATTATTGCGACAACCTTTCCGAAGAGCGCAGAAAGTACAGCGAAGTTAACGGCTGAACATCTGCCTTATACGGATGAAACCAGAGAAGATCAGTCGTTGACGGCTGGTCTTTTTGGTTCCGCACACCAATACAGGCTGATCGTAAGACCGTATCCGAGCACCAGCTCGCTGATTCCGTTTACGGAAGAAGCCGTGAGGGCAAACAGAAGCGACGCAACGGCGAACGGCAGATAAAGGCTGCGTACATCCGGCCGGTAAAGAAACAGGCGGGCAAGCAGAACATGTACCAATATCAGCACCAACAGCGCAGAGAGCAGATGCAGATTTGTGCTGAACTCTGTTTCGCTGCGATACGGCACCAGCATCAGCCCGAGTACGGAAACGCCGAGCACAAGGCACTGAGCCAGCCATGACCGTTTCGGCAGATACGGAATGCCGGCTTCATACAGCTGTATTGCCTGCAGAAACAGAGCAGGTCCCATGCAGAGCCAGGTGAAGAAAGGGCGCTGGGAAAACAGCCCGGTAAGATTGACGGCAAACGGGTTCATTCCGGCAAAGGAAAGGGTGCTGAGAAACAGGATCATACACATGCGTGACAGACGCAGAAGATGGCTTTGTTGCGGGGTAAACCGTGACATATTAAAATTATAGATTATAACAGAGCGGAGTTGAATGATATGTCAGTCAGGGTCGGTTATCAGGGGACAAACGGAACCTTCAGCGAGATCGCGGTGATGGAATATTTCAGGGATCGGGAATATGAACCGCGGAATTACAGGAACTTTACAGATATACTCAATGATCTCGATTGCGGCGATCTGGAATATGCGCTGCTGCCGGTCGAGAATACAACGACCGGAGTGATTTCACGGACTGTGGATCTGTTCCGGAATTACGGAATTCATGCGGTCGGTGAGATTACGGTGCCGATCCGGCAGAACCTGATTACGCTGCCTGGCGCGGAATTGGAAGACATCCGTGAGGTTTATTCGCATCCGGAAGCGATCTCTCAGTGTTCGCGGTTCTTCGCAGAACATCCTTCGATCCGGGCGGTGGCCTTTCAGGATACCGCAAAATCTGCGGAATATGTGAAAGAACAGAACGATCCGTCCAAAGCAGCCCTTGGCTCAAGCCGGGCGGCAGAATATTACGGGCTGGTTTCGCTGATTGAAGGCGCTCAGGATTCAGATACGAATATGACCCGCTTTCTCTGTGTTACCGAACAGAATGAAGCGGATCCGCTGGCTGATAAAATCAGTCTCTACTTTTCGGTCCGCCATGAACCGGGCTCGCTCTATCAGGTGCTCGGCGTGCTGGCGGCGCATCGGCTGAACATGCTTAAACTTGAATCCCGTCCGATACCCGGACAGGTGTTTGAATACTGCTTCTATCTTGATTTCTCGGGCAATCTTACTGATCCGGATGTCAAGGAGGCGCTGAAGGAAATCCGCTCCCGCTGCAGTGAATGCCGGGTGCTTGGCTGTTACAGAAGTGCATCAGTACTGCACAGGTGAGGTGAATATGGAACTGACAGTGAAAACCGCTTCGAATTCCTATCCGATTTTGATCGAACGCGGTGCTCTGAAAAATGCCGGAAGGTTTGTATCAGGAGAGAAAGTCTTTCTGATCAGCGACGACGGTGTGCCGGAACAGTGGCGGAATCTGCTGCAGGCACAGTTTCCGGACGCCCCCATGCATGTAATACCGCAGGGAGAAGGCTCCAAATGCTTTGAAGTCATGCAGGAAGTGCTTGCGCATATGCTGGAGGAACATCTCTCCCGCAGGGATACCGTTATTGCCCTGGGCGGCGGTGTGGTCGGTGATCTTTCCGGCTTCTGTGCCGCAACCTATATGCGGGGCATCCGCTATATCAATATTCCGACGACAATGCTTGCGATGGTTGACTCTTCGATCGGGGGAAAGACCGCGGTCGATTTTCACGGTATCAAAAACTGCGTCGGTGCATTCTGGCACCCTTCTGCGGTGATTGTCGATCCGGATGTGCTTTCCACGCTTTCGCCGCGCCTGCTTCATGAAGGAATGGCAGAAGCCGTCAAGATGGGACTGACGCATGATGCGGCACTGTTTGAACTGTTTGAACACGAGGATTATATGGATCATCTGGATGAGATCATCCTCCGTTCCCTGCAGGTGAAAAAAGGTGTCGTTGAACGGGATGAGCGGGAAGGCGGCGAACGGAAGCTGCTGAATTTCGGGCATACCTACGGCCATGCATATGAGAGTCTGGGCGGCCTGAACAAATGGCTTCATGGCGAATGTGTGGCAATGGGCATGATGACCGTGATACGAAATCCCGGTCTGCGCAGCCGGCTGGCGGCGGTGCTTGAGAGGCTTCAGCTGCCGACAGCTGCAGATTGTGATAAAGAAGCGGTGTGCAGACTGATCAAAAGCGATAAGAAAGCAGATCACGATACGGTGACGATCGTGCAGGTTGATGAGCCGGGGCACGGTGTTCTGGAACTGTGGGATGAAGCGGCAATCCGGAAAGGAGCAGGCCTTTCATGAAGAATACCTTTGGAAACAATATTACAGTAACGCTGTTCGGGGAATCGCATGGCGAAGCGATCGGCTGCGTGCTGGACGGACTACCGTCCGGCTTTGCGATCGATATGGAACGGCTGAAGCAGGATATGGACAGACGCAGAGCCGTCGGCTCGATCTCTACGCCCCGGAACGAAGCGGATGTGCCGGAGTTTCTCAGCGGTGTCAGAGACGGCGTGACGGAAGGCACTCCGGTTGCGATACTGATCCGCAATCAGAATGTCAGACGGAAGGATTATGATGAAATCCGTTATCTTGCCCGTCCGGGACATGCGGATTATGCGGCGGAAATGCGTTATAAAGGCTTTCAGGATGCTTCGGGAGGAGGCCATTTCTCCGGCCGTCTCACAGCCCCTCTGACCGCGGCCGGAAGTATTCTGCGTCAGATGCTCGAGACCCGGGGAATTCTGATCGGAAGCCATATCCGCAAGCTGTATACCGTGGAAGATGACCGGTTTTTGGAGAAAGGACTTGCGGATACCATCCGTGCGCTGAATGAAAAAGCCTTTGCGGTTATCAGCGAAGAAGCCGGCAGACAGATGATGCGGGAAATTGAACACGCCCGCCGGGAACAGAATTCACTCGGCGGAATTCTGGAAACTGCGGTAATCGGAATGGAAGCCGGAATCGGCGAACCGTTTTTCGATACGGTGGAAAGCCGTCTCAGTGCCGCGATGTTTGCGATTCCTGCGGTTAAGGGAATTGAATTCGGTGCCGGGTTCGGCTTTGCGGAAATGACCGGGTCCCGGGCAAATGACCGCTTTACGATGTTTCATGGCAAAGTGGCAACGATAACCAATCACAACGGGGGAATCAACGGCGGTATTACAAACGGGATGCCGATCCTGTTCCGTACGGTGATCAAACCGACTCCTTCGATCAGTCAGCCTCAGTTTACCGTTGATTTCAGAAAGAAGGAAAATACGACGATTGAGATTCATGGCCGGCATGATCCGGCAGTCATTCATCGGGCACGTATTGTAGTGGACTCGATGACAGCTGTTGTTCTGGCCGATCTGATGGCCACAGCATACGGAACGCAATGGGTAAAGCTGCCGGAAAAAGCGGCAGGAAAACGGAGAACAGCGAATGAAACAGAACAGTAAAGCAGCGATCCGGCTCGGACTGATCGGTATGCCGCTGGGGCACAGCTGGTCCCCGGCGATTCATTCATTCTTTCTGCACGACGATGTCTATGATCTCTATGAACTGCAGCCATCCCAGCTGCAGGAATTTACGGCGGAACGCCGGCTGGATGGATTCAATGTGACAATTCCCTACAAACAGCAGATCATGCAGTATCTTGATGCGTGTGATCCGGCGGCAGAGGCGATCGGAGCTGTGAATACTGTAGTGAAGCGGGATGGAAAACTGATCGGATATAATACGGATTATCTTGGTCTGAAACAGCTGCTGGAAGGAAATGGGATTGCCGTGAACGGACGCAGAGTCTGTGTGCTCGGAAGCGGCGGAGCCAGTAAAGCTGCGGTGAGGGCTGTAAAGGAACTCGGGGGAACACCGTCGGTTGTCTCACGCCATCCCGGATCCGGAGAAATCAGCTATGCAGAACTGAAACAGCAGGAAGCGGAGTTTACGGTTCTGATCAATACGACTCCGGTCGGGATGTTTCCCTCAGTGAACTATGTTCCGGTTGATTTAGCCTGGTTCAGCAGGCTTGAGGCTGTGGTCGATGTGGTTGCGAATCCGCTCCGCACGTCACTCTGCTATGAGGCGAAGCTGAAGGGAATCCCGTCGTTCGGCGGATTTGAGATGCTGGTGCGGCAGGCGCTTGAAGCAGACCGTCTGTTTACCGGAAACCCGATGGAAGACGCTTCTGCGCACGCATGTATGGATGCGCTTCTGAAGGAGCGAAAAGGGATCGCGCTGATCGGTATGCCGACATCCGGGAAATCAACGATCGCAAAACTGCTTGGTGAAGCGCTGGAAAAACCCGTCATGGAAATGGATGCTGAGCTTGAAAAACGGCTCGGGACCTCAATCGCACAGTGTTTTGCGGACCATGGCGAAGCCTATTTCCGGGATGCGGAATCTGCGCTTGCGGATGAACTGAGCGGGTATGAAGGAATCATTTCCTGCGGCGGCGGACTGATTCTGAGAAAGGAAAACATGACGGCGATTTCGCATAACAGCCTGATTTTCTGGATCGACCGGAATCTGGATCTGCTGTATGGCTCGGATGATCGGCCGCTGAGCCGTTCAAGAGAGGATCTGATACGCCTATATGACGAACGGAAAGACCGGTATGCGCTGTACAGCGATTACCGGATTGAAAACAACTCCACAGCAGAAGAAGCTGCCGCGAAGATACTTGCGATATGGAACGGGAGGAAGGAAGCGTGAAGGTGACGATTCTGCCGGGACTGCGGAAGGAACCTCAGCCGGTTCGGATTCCCGGCTCCAAGTCGATTTCGCATCGGGCATTGATTGCCGCTTCACTGGCGCAGGAGCCTTCTGTGATCAGGGGGCTCGTAAACAATGCGGATACGATGGCAACGGTCAACTGTCTGAAACAGTTCGGAGCGCGCTTTGAACCGATGGAGGACGGTGCTCTGAAAGTTCATGGATTTCCGGGGAAATTTCTGTATGACGGATCGATCGTAGACTGCGGGGAGTCCGGCAGTACGCTCCGGTTTCTGATCCCGCTGTTTTCCATGGGAAAACAGGAAGTGGTGTTTACCGGACATGGACGGCTGATGAGCAGACCGCAGACGGTATATGAAGACCTGTTCCGGAAGCGCGGACTGAAATTTGAACAGAAAGGGGAACTGCTGTATGTGAAAGGACCTCTTTCGCCCGGGGATTATGCGGTAAAGGGAAATGTTTCTTCACAGTTTATCAGCGGATTGCTGTTTGCGCTGCCGCTGGTAAACGGAGATACATCGATTGTTGTAAAAGAACCGTATGAATCTCGCTCGTATGTCGGTCTTACAATCGATATGCTGGAAGAAGCAGGCATTCTGATCAGGGAAGAGAAGAATATCTTGTATGTGCCGGGCGGGCAGCGGGCGCACGGGCTGAATACTTCGGTAGCGGGAGATGATTCGCAGGCAGCGTTTTTTGCGGTGCTTGCGATGTGCGCAGGAACTGCAGTACCGGTAAGCAATCTCCGGCATGCCAGCAGGCAGGGTGATCATGTGATGATTTCCCTGTTTGAGCAGGCAGGCGGAAGAAGTGTTGAAACCGCAGACGGGTACCGGTTTGAACCGGGAGAAGCACGAGCGTTTGAAGCGGATCTTGCGGACTGTCCTGATCTTGGGCCGGCATTATTCGCATTGGCATCGATCTGTCCGGGCACTTCGGTGTTTCATCACTGCGCAAGGCTGCGCATCAAGGAAAGCGACCGGGTCGCATGCATGAAGCAGGAACTGGAAGCACTGGGGGTCAGCGTGCGGATCAGAGATGAAGATACGGTGGAGATTGACGGCTGCAGCACGCTGAAAGGCGGCGTTACTCTGCATGGACACAACGACCATCGAATTGTGATGGCGCTTTCCGTGCTTGCGGCTGCGTGTCAGGAACCGCTCACCATTGAAGGTGCGGAAGCGGTGAGAAAAAGTTATCCCGGTTTTTTCGAAGATCTCAGAAAAGCGGGTGCGGAGGTGCAGGTATGATTCCTAAGGATACCCCGATCGGGATCGTCGGTCTGGGCGTACTCGGCGGCAGTTACTGTCAGGCGCTGAGTGAAGCGGGTTATACGAATCTGATCGGAATTGATATTGATGAAACATCAATCCGCATTGCGGAAGAAAACGGATGGATCCGGTATGGATCGAGCGACGCATCCGCGCTGCAGGATTGTTATGTGGTGATCTGCTGTCTTTATCCGGGTGTGTTTGTGCAGTGGGTGAAAGACCATCAGAATGTTCTGAAACACGGCTGCCTGCTGAGCGATGTGACCGGCGTCAAGCGGATGGTCATCCGTGAGATCAGAGGGTTTCTCAGAGATGATGTGGAGTTTATTGCCTGTCATCCGATGGCGGGGAGAGAATTCCGCGGGATCCGGTACGCGGACGCAGGCCGGTTCAAAGCAGCGAATTTCATTATCGTAACAGACGGAAACAACAGTGATGAGGCAATCAGCGCGATGCGGCAGCTCGCTTCGGATATGCGGTTTAAAACGATCACCATCCTGACGTCGGAAAAACATGACCGGATGATCAGCTATCTTTCTCAGCTGACCCATGTGATCGCAGTATCGCTGATGAATGCCAATGAGGATGATACGCTGGCGTTTTATACCGGCGACTCGTTCCGTGACCTGACACGGATTGCCCGCATCAATGAGGAGATGTGGCCGGAACTGTTTGTTCTGAACAAGGATTATCTGACAGAAGACATCGACCGGTTTATTGCCGAGCTTCAGGAATTCCGTGAGCTGATCTGTACGGAAAATGAGGCGGAAATGAAGAAAAAGATGATTCAGTCAACTGCCCGCCGGGCACTGTTTGACAAGGAGGGTTCCGAAAGATGAAACGGAAACTGATGATTATCAACGGGCCGAATCTCAATATGGTCGGTATCCGGGAAAAAGAAATCTATGGCGCTGCTTCATTTGACAGTCTGATTGCACTGATCCGAGCGGAAGCGGAAAAACGGGATGTGGCTGCGGATTGCCGGCAGTCGAATCATGAAGGAGATCTGGTTGACTGGATTCAGGAAGCCTACTTTGAGCACTATGACGGAATTGTGATCAACCCCGGAGCTTACACGCATACAAGTATCGCTCTGGCGGATGCGGTTCATGCGATTGCCCCGCTTCCGGTCGTGGAAGTGCATATCAGTGATATCAATGAACGGGAGGAATTCCGTCATATTTCCTACGAGGCACCATTCTGCATTGACCAGATCAGAGGACATGGATTTGCCGGATATATCGAAGCGATGGATGTGATCCTTGCACATCTGAACAATGCGGAAAAGAAGGGCGCTGAATGAAGAAAAAAGAACTGTTTCTGCTGGTGCTGATCGCAGCTGCGGCAATCGCAGTGATCGCGGTGATGAAGCTGACTTCGGGAGCGCAGAAAAGCGGATATACCGTTGCGGTTCAGCACCGGCAGACGATTGTAAAGGAATTTGATCCGACGGTTGATGCGGTCTACCATATCGACGGTGATACCGGCGGATTGGATGTGGAAGTGAAAGACGGAAAATGGCATGTGATCAATGAGCAGTGTCCGAATCACATCTGTGCGCAGATGGGATGGATGGGAATACAGGATATCGGCGTGCCGATTACCTGTCTGCCGAACAATGTCATCATCTTTCTGAAGGAAGCACCGGATGAACATTGAGAAAAACAGACGTCTGACACAGCTTGCTCTGCTTTGCGGAACGGCAATTGCGCTGAATCTTGCGGAGTCGATCTACATCGGTCCGATCTTCGGCGTACTGCGGCTGGGGCTGGCAAATATTGCGGCGCTGCTTGCGCTGAAACTGCTTGGACGCAAAGAGATGGTGATTGTCAATGTGATGCGTGTTGTGGCGGGAAATCTGCTGCGCGGCCTGCTCTTTTCTTCCACCTTCTGGATTTCTTCGGGAGGCGTGCTGCTTTCCTCGGCCGTCATGCTGGGGGGAGATGCGCTTGGCTGCAGCCTGCTGTTTCTTTCGGTACTGGCATCCATTGCGCATTCCTCCGGCCAGGTGCTGATCGTTATGGGGCTCTACCGGCAGCCGGGAATGGCGGCGATTCTGCCGTACCTTCTGCTTGGTTCAATTCCGACCGGGCTTGCGATCGGCACGATCGCTTCCATGGTGCTGAAACGCATCAGGCCGATGAAACTGAACTGAATGGTCTTCTGATCCTTTTTGAAACACTGCGCAAAGGAAGCGGACGATCCATGCACGCAGACGCCCGGACAAAAACAGAGCGGACGCTGAACAGTCGGGCAGACAGCACTTTGTGAAGACAGTTTATGACAGTTCGTAAATTGTCTTTTTTTTATTGGTTTATAAAAGATCGCACGGAGGGATCTTTATTGCTTGGAACAAAGGACGTAACATATATGCCATCTTCTGCAGAAACATGCTTTCGAGAATCCGGTGCGGTTTCGGATTTGCGTGTGTATGGTGTCGGGAAAAAGGATATAATAAAGACATAATTTGAAAAAGGAGAACAATAATTATGTCTGAACGGTTTGATGTGACCGCACTGGGCGAGCTTCTCATTGATTTTACCCAGAACGGTATTTCGCAGCAGGGTAATCCGGTATTTGAGGCAAATCCCGGAGGAGCTCCGTGCAATGTGCTTTCCATGTTGTCAAGACTCGGCAGAAAAACAGCCTTTATCGGAAAAGTCGGCAACGATGGGTTCGGAAAGCAGCTGGCAGCTGCGATCGAAGAAGTCGGAATTAATTCCGAAGGACTTCTGTTCGATGATGAAGTGCATACCACACTGGCGCTGGTGCATACGCTGGAAAACGGCGACCGTGACTTCTCGTTCTACCGTAATCCGGGCGCAGATATGAATCTTTCGGCTGATGAACTGCCGGAAGACCTGATCCGTGATGCGAAGATTTTTCATTTCGGTACGCTTTCT
>JAFYGX010000214.1 GCA_017543025.1 Solobacterium sp. | reverse complement strand
TGACGGCAAAGCAGATCCGCGGATCTGTCTGCCGGAGGCACTGGAGCGTGCAGAATCGCTGTCGAATGTCGTAATTGAAAATTCGCCGAACGGTATTGTCGTGCTGGATAAGGATCTCAATATCCGGGAGATGAACCCTTCTGCACGGAAGATGGCCAATCTTGAAATGGTCAATCCGACCGGCATGCCGATCGTTACCGTGCTTCCGGATGATGCGCTGGAACGGCTGATCCGGATGACAGGGCGTAAGACGGAATACATCCGTGTATTCTATGAACCATTCCGAAAACTGATCGATCATGCGATAGTCAACGTGGAGAGTCAGGAACTATATGTTCTGATTCTCATGGACCGCACGAACGAGAATGCAAGAGAAGTGAAACTGCGCGAGATGCGTGAGCGCACGATGGATATCACGACTGCTGTGATCGACGAACAGATGCGTACTGTACAGGAAATTGCAAGTCTGCTCGGTGAAACGACAGCCCGGTCCAAAGTTGCTCTGACGAAGCTCAAGCGCTCCATGGATGAGGAAGATAATGCCTGACAGGATCTACATTGATGCGTACTGGCGCTCATTGAATCATTACGGCGAAGAACTCTGCGGCGACCGGGTACAGATCCGCCGCAGCAACGACTGTTTGGTCATGGTTCTTGCGGATGGTCTTGGCAGCGGCGTAAAAGCGAATATTCTTTCCACGCTGACCAGTACGATCCTGAGTGAAATGATTTTCTCGGGAATGCTGCTGTCGGATGCGGTAGAGACGATTGCCGATACGCTTCCGGTATGCAGTGAGCGCGGGGTAGCCTACTCCACGTTTACAATCGTTCAGATCTATTACGATGGAGCTGCGTATATTGCGGAGTTTGACAATCCTGCCTGTGTTGTCATGCGTAACGGAAAGGTGCTGGAACACGACCGCCAGTGTGAAGAACTCAACGGCAGGAAGATCTATATCACGAATATGCTGGTTGAACCGGGCGACCGCTTCATCGCATTTTCCGACGGCGTGCTGCATGCCGGCGTCGGGATGGCGCTGAACTTCGGCTGGGGACAGAAGGAAGTGGAGCAGTTTCTTGTGGATTCCACAACGCCGCAGGACAATTCGCGGGAAGTGTCACGCATTCTGCTGACCAATGTGGATTATCTGTACGGGGGTGAGCCCGGAGATGATTCCACCGTGTGCTGTCTTTCCATCGTACCGGCAACAGAGACCCGCGTAATGGTAGGGCCTCCTTCGAAGCCGGAAGATGACGAGCCTGTTGTCCGCAAACTGCTGGCCGCTACCGGAAAGAAAGTCTGCTGCGGGGGAACGACAAGCAATATCGTTTCACGCATTACCGGGAAGGAAATTCTGACCGACAGTATTCTCAATATGACGCCGGATGTTCCTCCCAAAGGGTTTATCGACGGAATTGATCTGGTGACCGAAGGAGTTCTGACACTTCAGAAAGTGGCACGGTATCTCGACCGTGCTGCCAGGGATGCGGAATATGAGGAAGAACTGGAGCTTTCCAAAGCACAGGATGGTGCTTCCTGTCTGGTCCGCGTACTGCTGCAGTCCAGCGAAATCACGTTCATGGTCGGATTGAGCGATAATCCGGCGCATTCCAATATTGATTATTCCCCGATCAGTCTGAATGCAAAGATTGCTCTGATCGAAGAACTTGCAGAGAATCTGCGCAGAATCGGGCGGATCGTACGTGTGGAGATGTACTGATGAAAAACCATGTTGACCCATCCACACTGCACTGGTTCCGCCGTCCCAATATGTTTCTTCTGGGCGAAGATCATGTGGTGATTGAGACAGAGGCGAATACGAGTTTTCACTCGCTCGCATTTGACAGTACCAATGCCCATGGCATGGTGCTGGATCCGATGTGTAATTTCGGGTTCACGGTACGGGTCGACTATCGCTTCAGTGCACCGGAGGACGAATGCGGTGTACTGCTGAAACGGCATAACAATCACTGGGCGAAAGCCGGGATTGAATGCCGCACGGATGAGCTTGATCTGGCCTGCACGCTGTATTCGAAGGGATACGGAGACCGCAGCTGCCGGCAGATCAGCGACGGCATCCGATGGATGTATTTCCGGATACTGTACTGGAACGGGAATGCCCGTTTCCAGTACAGTTTTAACGGAGGGAAGTTCTCCGATATGCGATGGTTTCACTTCGGACCGGGGAATGAACCCGTCACGGCAGGGATTTATGCCTGCAGCGGCAAAGATGCATATTTTGACTGCACATTTTCGCAGTTCAAAGTTCAGAAAATAGAGTAGGAGTACATGATATGAGTGCAGCGGAACGTCTGATGCGTTACTGCCGGATCGATACACAGTCAGATCCGGATTCCGGAACGCATCCTTCTGCAAGGAAAGAATTTGATCTGGCAGATATGCTGGTGAAGGAACTGAAGGAGCTCGGACTGACAGATGCGGCAGTTGATGAACACTGCTATATCTATGCCCATCTGCCTTCCAATCTGAAGCATCCGGCTAAGACCGTCGGATTCATTGCGCATATGGATACCGCGCCGGACTTTTCCGGCAGCGGCGTGAACCCGCGTCTGATTGAAGCTTATGACGGCGGAGATATCGTGCTCGGAAACGGAAGAATCACACGCATTTCAGACTTTCCGGCAATGAAGCAGCTGAGCGGAAAGACGCTGATTGTGACAGATGGAAATACGCTGCTTGGCGCGGATGACAAGGCCGGCATCACATCGATCATGGAAGTGCTGGCGTATTACAGAGCGCATCCGGAAGCTCCTCACGGACCGGTTTCCATTGCCTTTACGCCGGATGAGGAAATCGGAGAAGGCGCACTGTTTTTTGATGTGAAGAAAATGAATGCCGACTTTGCCTATACCATGGACGGCGGTACGGTAGCTGAACTGTCGGATGAGACGTTCAACGCTTCATCTGCTTCCGTAACGGTAAAAGGAGTGGCAATTCACCCCGGTTCAGCAAAGAACCGGATGAAGAATGCAGTGCTGATTGCGGCAGAATTTGTTTCGCTGCTGCCGGCTGCTCTGACGCCTGCGCATACGGAAGGAAAAGAAGGCTTCATTCATGTTGAAAAGCTGGAAGGAGATATCGCTCATGCGGAACTGCAGCTGATCCTGCGGGATCATGATGCGGAAAAGCTCAGGGGCTATGAGAACCTTGTGAAGCACGCAGCGGAGTTTCTGAATCTGCAGTATGGCGAGGGAACGGTAAGCGTGAACGTGGAAGCGGGCTACCGGAATATGCAGGAAGTGCTCCGGAACTATCCGCAGGTCAGTGCGCTTGCGATGCGGGCAATCAGAGAGATCGGATATGAACCGCAAAACATTCCGGTGCGCGGCGGTACCGACGGTTCGGCCATTTCGTTCATGGGACTTCCGTGTCCGAATCTTGGCAACGGAGGAGGCAACTTCCATGGCCCGCATGAATACTGCGTTGTGGAGGAACTGGAAGATGCGGTGAAGCTGATCCGCCGTATTATTGAGCTGACTGCGGAGGAAGACTTATGATTTTTACATGTACACTGAATCCGTCTCTGGACTATTACATGGAATCCCCTCAGGAAATTGTTCCGGGCGGGCAGAACCGGAGCGCGCTGGAATATTACGAAGCGGGCGGAAAAGGAATCAATGTTTCCATTGTTCTGAACAATCTGGAAGTTCCGACGAAGGCGTGCGGTTTTCTTGGCGGATTTACGAAGGATTTCTATATTACACTGCTGGAAAAATACTCTTTTATTCAGCCGACTTTCACTTATATACACGGGCATACCCGGGTCAATGTGAAATACCTGGACGGTTCCTCGGTAACGGAAATCAATGCGGCCGGGCCGTTTATTACCCTTGATGATATGGAACATCTGATGGCGAAGACTTACCGGCTGGATGAAGGTGATCATTTTGTACTGGCAGGCTTCTGTCCCGAGCATCTGCATGATTCGGTAATGGCGATGCTGGAGCGGCTGATGGGCGATAAGGTAAGGGTGTGTCTGAATACCGATACCCGTATCATGCATGAATCTCTCCGGTTTCATCCGTTCCTTGTCAAGACGCGGATCGCATTTCTCAACGAAGCATCCGGAAGATCGCTGGCCGGAGAAGATCTTTATCAGGTGCTGAAGGCAATTGTGGAGCGCGGCGCACAGAATGTGCTGTGCACTACAGATGATGGAAGCCAGGCGTATTTTGCATGCGGGAAAGGGGTTTATCACGGACATATCATCCAGCATGGAAAGGCTGTCAGTATGGTCGGTACCGGTGATGCGCTGGTTGCCGGCTTCATTATGAATACGATCGGTTCAACCGATGTTGTGGAAGCGTTCCGGTTCGGATGCTGCTGCTCGGAAGCGACTGCGTATTCAAAGGGCTTCGGTACAAGAGAGCGGATCATGGAATTCTATGACTCTCTGACAGTTGAGAAAGTGATGGACTGATTGCTTGCGTACCGCAGAAGTTGGGAGTAAGATAACGTCCATGAGAAGAACTGAACTGATCGCATGCACAGCTCTTGCATGCATATTAACCGGGTGCGGAAACAGAAACCCGGAATTACAGCCGACCCCATCGCCGTCTGCTGTGACGGAACTCAATATCTCAAATCCGGTTGAGATCAATGTCTTGCAGGAGACTGCAGATATGAGCGGATATCAGTGGCTGAATGATGATGATCCTGCTTTTTACGGCATTTCGCTTCAGGAAAGCATCCGTTTCTTCCGGGAAGGAGGAACGGGAATCATTGTTTACAGTGCAGATACCTGTCCTTTCTGCAACCGGGCGATCCCTCTTCTGAACGAGACGCTGAAGGAATTCGGGCTCAAAGGCTACTATGTTGATACCAATATGATGATTGCCAGTGATCAGGCGACATCGATGAAGCTGTACAATGAGCTATGCAGCTACATCAGCCAGATCTTTGAGAAAGATGAAGACGGTGAGCCGGTATTTCAGATACCGGAAGTGATTGCAGTGAAAAACGGTGAGATTACAGGCCATCACCTGTCGCTGCTGAAAAGCTTTACAATGACGGACAAGGATGCACAGCTGTCGGATGCGCAGAAGGAAGAAATGCGGGAAATCTACCGCGGACTGATCCGCTCACTTGCCGATTGAAGGGATGCCTCGCAGCCAGAGGTGAAAAAACTAAAAATTCAAAAAAACTCTTGCAAATTGCAAAACGAAATATATAATAATGATTGGTATCGGGGTAACCCATCGGTACCACCAATGTTATATACAACACCACAGCTGTTTGTATCAGGCTGTGGTTTTATTTGTTATCTGCAGCCAGGTATTGATTGAGCCGGAAGTTCTGCATTTTTGTGCCAGACAGCCATGATGATTTCCGGTGATCTGGCGACACTGATGAAACGGTATAATAAGCTCTGCAGCTGCGTCAGCCAGATCTTTGAGAAGGATGAAGACAGTGTGATTACTGGCCGTCACTTGACGCTGCGGAAAAGCTTTACAATGACGGACAAGGATGCACAGCTGTCGGATGCGCAGAAGGAAGAAATGCGGGAAATCTGCCGCGGACTGATCCGCTATCTTGTAGACTTAAAGGGATGTATTGCAGCCAGAGGTGAAAAAACTAAAAATTCAAAAAAATTCTTGCAAATTGCAAAACGAAATATATAATAATAATCGGTATCGGGGTAACCCCTCGGTACCACCAATGTTATATACAGCACCACAGTCGCTTGTATCAGACTGTGGTTTTTTGTTTGTTATCAGCAGACATGTGAGAAATGCCGGAAGTTCCGTTTGTTAGAACAGATCACAGATCTTTTTCTGGAGGGCGGGGGAATTACCGGAAGAAAGCCTCCTGAGCGCAGCATGACCATGGCAGTTCAGAAGCGGCGCTCTTTTCTTCATACAAGGGGTAAAGGACAATATCACTTGCTGGATGCACAGGCCTGGATTATTTGCCGAAAAGATCCGGGGAAAATGAAGGCAGGAAGAAACAGACTGTGGGACTGTCCGGTGTTATGCACTGTTTTCTTTCAGGCAGCTGTTGATTTTGTTCAGATAAGTGCGGGATCATATGCTTCATATCTGTTACTGCATGAGACAGATGCGGTTTCACAGATTCCGCCATCTGGTATATAAAAACAGCGATCGGTAAATGCAGCAGATCGCGGCATGGATTTTGAGCAGGGAATCAGTTTGGTATAGAATAGTACTTGTGAATCTGTTTGAGAGGATATTTCCGAAGAAAAAGCGTATCTGCGGACCGGTCGTGGACCTGGTGGAAGAGCAGGTAATGAAAGCGGATGCCTGGAACCAGTATGTTCCGTCTTTTATTTACGGCATCTATCTTCATGGCAGTCTGATGCGGGTCGGAAACTGCGATCTGAGAGTCGGTCAGAATGAAGAGCTTTATTATGCAGGAAATATCGGCTACCACATAGATCCGCCATTCCGCGGTCATCACTATGCACTGGAAGCCTGTCATATTCTGTTTCAGCTGGCTGAGCAGAAGGGAATGAGCGAGCTGATTATCACCTGTTCTCCCGACAACCCTGCAAGTCAGAAAACACTTGAAGCCCTTTCGGGATATTATATTGAAACAACCGCTGTACCGTCGGGCCACTGGCTGTATAAGCGGGGAGAGACGGTCAAACGGATTTACAGATATACGCTGGAAGATCAGAAGAACTGATCCGTCAGCGGCGCTTTCGTTCTGCGCAGGAGGAGCGCCGTGAACGTCTCAGCGTTTTCTGACTGCCAGAGAGCTGTTTTCTTTCAGCAGCACAAACACAGTCATAAAAGGAACCTATGAAAATCAGAAAACTGAGAAAAGAAATCCTGATTCTGATGTGTATCTTTGCGGGGACAGCTGTCGTTCTCACCATCTATCTGATTGCGACAGGGAATCAGAAACAGCCTGTGTCAGAAATACCGACGTCAACGATGTCTGTTATCAGTGAGGAGCGGCCTGCTTCTTTGTATTTCGTGACAAACGAAGAGATTTCTTCTGCCGGCGGAATTGAAGTGATTCACAGCTACATTCCGTGGGGAAGTCCGCGAAGGCCGGGTGAAGTGCGGGAAATCCGTTATATTACAGTTCATGAAACAGACAACCGTTCCTCCGGAGCAGATGCGGCCGCCCATAACAGTCTGCTTGTAAACAATACGACAGATTCTACAGGCTGGCATTATACGGTAGATGATCATTCCATCTACCATAATATTCCGGATAACGAGATCAGCTGGAATGCAGGTGACAACCGGACGAAATACGGCGGTAATATGAACGGGATCGGGATTGAGATATGTGTGAATCTTTCCAGTGATTATGAGCAGAGTCTGCGCAATGCCGCAGCGCTGATCGGAAAACTGCTGGTGACCTATGATCTTCATCCGAAGGATGCGAGATTTCATCAGGATTTCATGGACAAGGTGTGTCCGCATCGTCTGATAACCGAAGGCAGAACAGAATGGTTTGAAGGTATGATTGAAGGCGCATATTATGATTGTCTGAAGCAGAAAATAAAAGATACGGTAAATCGGGAGTATAGAAGCAATGAATAGAAAAACAGGACTTGTGATGGAGGGCGGCGGAATCCGCGGTGCCTACACAGCCGGCGCAGTTGCCTGGCTGCTGGACCATAACGTGCCGTTTGATTACAGCGTCGGTATTTCCAGCGGAGCGGTATATCAGACATGTTATGAAAGCGGAAACCGGGAAGTATTGCGGCGCATTGCGTGCGAATATGCATGTGCTGACGACGTGGTCGGACTGAAAGCGCTGCTGAAGGAAGGATATTACGTAGCCTACCGCAAGCTGTTTCAGGAAGATCTTCTGGAGAAAGAACATTTTTCAATTCAGAAGATCAAAGCAGAACATCCGGATATGGAAATCGGCTGCTATGACCTCGATCAGGGAAAGACGATCTACTTTACAGCAGATGATCTGGACGACGATCTTGAACTGCTCCGGGCAACCTGTTCGCTGCCGGTTGCTGCACCAATCGTGGAATTCAAAGGCCATCGTCTGCTGGACGGCGGCATCACACAGATGATTCCGATCGAGCGGGCAGTTGAACAGGGATGCACGCATACATTGATTATTACAACGAAACCGAAGGACTATGTACGCAAGCCGGCTTCCTGGTTTGTAAAGATTCTGATGCGGCTGGTGTATCCGAATGATCCTTGTGTGCTGAGGGATTATAAAGTGCGTCATCTGAATTACTATAAGCAGATTGACCTGATTAACAGGCTGCTGGATGAGAAAAAGGCAATCATGGTCTATCCCAGCCGGACGATCGAAGTAAGCCGCTGGAAAGGTGATCCGCAGAAATGCGAAGAACTGTTTGACCTCGGATATCAGGACATGGAAGATCGGAAAGAAGAAATCTTCCGGTTCCTTGGCCTTACGGTTTCCGGCCTGGAAGGTCTGAAGGAGAAAGAGAAGGTGCCCGCATGATTCGGTTAATCGCAAGTGATCTTGACGGAACATTGATTGACGGGTTCAACCGCTGCGGTGAGCGGATTCCCGAAACGATAGACCGTTACCGGAAAAACGGCCTGCGCTTTGCGGTATGCAGCGGAAGGCCGATTGATTCGGTTCTGCCGCTTCTCAGTGGCTGGGGTCTGGATAAAGTTGCCGATTATATCATCGGCTCCAACGGCGGGGAAGTGCTTGAAACCGCAACCGGAAAGCGGCAGGAGGCTTATACGCTTTCGGCAGAAACGCTGCGGGATATTATTGATCTTTATGAACCGCTGAATCTGATTCCGACGCTGTATGACGGGATGCGTCTGTATGTTTCCCGCATCACGGACGGTACAAGACAGGTTGCCGGGCGGATCGGCGTCGAGGTCGTGGAAGGAGATATCCGCAGTCTGACCGTAAAGCCTGAGCTGAAAGAGATGTTTATCGTGGAACCGGAACGGATGGAAGAAGTGGAACAGTTTGCGCTGGAACATCCGGATCCCCGGTTTGCCGGTTTTAAAACTGCAGTCGACCTGTTTGAACTGTCCCATCCGCTGCTGGCAAAAGATGTCGGACTGAGAATTATCGGATCGATGATGCAGATTACACCGAATGAAATGATGGCGTTCGGAGATACGACCAATGATGTTGCGATGCTGGAATATGTCAGATACGGCGTTGCGATGGAAAACGGTACGGATGATGCCAAAGCGGCCGCATGGAAGATTGCGCCTTCGGTTGATGAACAGGGGGTTGCTCTGTTTCTTGAAGCACATCTGAGCAAAGATCTTCAGATTATCTGACTGCACAGTCACACGGTTTCTTCTGTTCAGAAGGCGTGTGATTTTTCTTAAGAAAGGCGGAGAGAATGATGGAACAGTTCGCCAGATTTTATCTGGATCAGGAAAAGGACATGATCGTAGATCTGTTTCGGGACGGAGAGATCATGAATTATGTGCTGCGCACGCCGAATCATACAACCGGAAACCTGATCCGGAATCTCGCTGCGCTGTGCGGGCTTTCGCTGAGCATGGACGAACATGATTATCTGGTCATCCGGGGAGAAGTTCCGAGCTATTATGATACCTACAACCGGCTGGTCTATATTTTCCGGCTGGGCAATACCAAGGTGGCTAATATCTATCCGGACGGAACAATTGAGATGAAGGCGGCGATTCCTTCCATCTCAAAGACGCTGATGTCACAGACGAAGCATTATAACCTTGATATCAGACAGACAATTGTAAAGACCTTTATCCGCTCGGAAGTGAAATTCCGTTCGGATCTGCATACGCATATGAATGCGAATCTGCCGCCGGATATTCTGATTGCGATGGGCATCGTGCATCAGATCCGTTATCCGCTCTATTATATCCGCAAGCTCAGCCTTAGGGTTTCAGAGGCGCAGATGAAGCAGCTGGTGGATCAGCGGAAAGAAACTGCGAAACGTTACGAAGGAAGTACACTGACCGGCAAATACCTCAATCGCCGCATCGATGACAATACATTTATCAATTTCGCTTCGCTGATTCTGGATAATCCCAAAGACTCTGAATACAACATTGCCCGCATCCGCTCCTCGCTTGCGGTAATGAAAGACGGGCAGGCGGTATTCTCGAATCTTGAGAAGGTATATCTGTACCGCTATGTGTTTACGAAAGGGGTCAGCTGCAGTGATCCGATCGATTTTTCACGCTGCGGAATGATAACGGATGAAACGATCCGCACTGTGATTCAGCAGATGCTGGAAGACCGGGAAAACCTGCTGTACCGCAATAATACGCTGTTTCAGACAAAGCTGCTGTGGATTGCCCGGACTTATGCGTCAAGGGGAATCACCTATGCGGAGATTTCTGATACTTCTCTGGTAAAACCGGATCAGGCGCCCCGTGTGCTGGAGGAGATCCATACGATCCTGCCGAAGGCAGAAGCTGAAACAGGCGTTACGCTGCGTTTTCTTGCGGCTGTGCGCAGAATTCCGCTGACTATCGTAAAAGACTCCGTCACTGCGGCAGATTACCTGCGGGAAAATCTCATGGTGCTGCAGGAGATTGCGGATGACCCGTATGTTGCGGGCGTTGATATCGTCGGGGAGGAGATCAACGATATACGGGAGCTTGAACCGTTTATCCGGAAGATCACTGAACTGGCATGCAGGACAGACGGATTTGTCATCCGCATTCATGCTGGAGAAAACGACAGCCTCAGAGATAATGTCGCAAATTCGATCCGCTGTGTTTCCCGGAGTCTGAAGCCGGGCATGCGCATGCCGGATGTGAGAATCGGGCATGGGCTTTATACGGCAAATCTGTTCTCTCACAAAGGCAGACAGCTTCTGAAGGAAATCCGGGACAACCATATCGTTCTGGAATTCCAGATCACCTCAAATGTCCGGCTGAATAATCTCAACAGCCTGCAGCGGCATCCGCTGAAGGACTATCTATCTGCCGGGATACGCTGTGTGCAGGGAACTGACGGCGGTGCGCTGTACGGAACGGATTCGATTGATGAACAGCTTTCGCTCGAGAAGCTGCTCGGGCTGAGCTTTGACGAGCTGAAACAGATGCGGCTTGCCGAGGAAGCAGTCATTGCCCGCAGTATGCAGGTGTTTCACGCAAAGATGAAGGCATATGAAGCCGCCTATGGAAACGGATCGGTTTCGTTGCGGCTGCAGGAGCGCATTATGCATGCGAAACTGCCGGACGGGGAGTTTCTGAACGCGGCGATGCGCTACGATTCTGCAATTGAGCTGAAAGACAGGATCACTGTGATGCCGGAGGACCGGTATCCGATTGTGATTGCCGGAGGCAGTTTCAATAACGATGTCCATGCGACAAAGGTGAGGGAAGACTGTGTGAAGGTACTGCAGCAGCTCTGCGAAGGGCTGGATCCGAAACGAGTGGTGTTTGTGATCGGCGATCGGCTGATCGGTTATGAAAAAGCCCTGATTGATGCGTGCGCCGGCCGGTTTGAAATTATTTCAATCATTCCTTCCCTGATCAGCGGATATGAGCGGAACCGTCTGATCGAAAGCGGCGTAAAGGTTGTGATCGGCATTGAGCCGACCGGAATGGGGCTGTATAAAAGTTTTGCCTATGAAATCTTCAAACGTCGTCCTTCGACTCTGATCGCCTTTGACGGAAATGCGGCCGGGGAGAATCTGATTCAGGAAGCGAAAAACGGAAAGTACCGCGCACAGATCTTTGTGCTATCCGCAAGCCGTTCGCTGAAGGCGAAGGCAGAATCGCTGAAGGGCTATGTGCGTTTGTTCCGGCCGTCAGAAGACATCGTTCCCGAAATTCAGAAACGGATCGAATCGCAGTAAAAAGATGGTGAAGCGGAAATAAAAATGACCGGTTTATAAATTAAACGGGTCATTTTTCGCTCTGCGGCTGTGAAGAAGTCTGTTCGGTCTCTTCAATCGTATCGTAGGTTTCCAGAAAGCTGTGCATCCTGCCGTTGAGCTTGTAGCCTGGAAAGGTATCGAGCTGAACTGCATGGACGGAGCGGAAGAGGTTGCCCTCGATTTCCGGATTGGTCTGACGCAGCTGACGGATCAGCTGTTTGACTTCCTTTCGCTTTGAAGCGTGTTCGCGGTCGGGAAGTTCGTTTTCTTCTGTAAACCGGCAGGCACACTGAATGAAATGAAGATCATTGCCGGCACACCAGCGTTCGATCGCTTCTTCCCTGATGCAGTACATCGGGCGGATCAGCTCCATTCCGGCAAAATGTTCCGAATGCGCTTTGGGAATGATCGCATCGATCTTGCTGGCGTACATCATGGAGACAAGCACGGTTTCAATCACATCGTTCAGATGATGGCCAAGTGCGATTTTATTGCAGTTCAGCAGCTTTGCCTGATTGTAGAGATGCCCTCTGCGCATCCGGGCACAGAGATAACAGGGATTTTTCGGCTGCTTTTCAGCGACGCGGAATATGTTTGTTTCAAACACTTCAATCGGAATTTCAAGGATTTCGGCATTCTGTTCAATCTGCCGGCGATGTGCTTCACTGTAACCGGGATCCATCACAATAAACCGGAGAGAGAACGGAATACTGCTTCTGCGCTGCAGTTCCTGAAAGAGTTTGGCCATGCACATGGAATCCTTTCCGCCGGAGATGCAGACAGCGATCGCATCTTCCGGCTGAATCAGATCATATTGTGTGATGGCGTTCAGAAACGGAGCCCAGAGCTCCTTCCGGTAAGTATGGATGAGGCTGCGCTCAATCTTCTGGATTCGTGTTAATTCCCGTTTCATAAGCTAAAGTGTACTTCACGCCGGCAGAAAACTGAAGAAAAATGATCAGGGTGCTGTGCGGACCGCAGCGCATATGCAGACAGTGCCGTTCGGTTCAATGCGGAAGGAAAGATCATATCCTGCATAAACGATATGATAGATACGCTCTGGGCTGTTCTGATACCCGGGTCTTGGATTGAGGGAGAGCATCTGCTGTATGGCGGAAAGCTGCCTGTCATTAAAAAGGCTGGCGATCGACGCCGGAACAGAAACAGAATGGCGGTCAGCCGAAGGAACTGCATAGCCGGAAGAAGCTTCCGGGATACTGTCGTAGCAGGGGATATAGGGCTTGATATCATAAATCGGCGTTCCGTCCATCAGATCGATTCCGCTTACGATCAGAACCGTTCCGTTTCCGGGTTCTTCTCTGATTTCCGCAAGCCTGACTGCGCTCATCGCGAGCTGATTCGGCCGGTGGGGCGAGCGGCTGGCAAAGACGCCGACTTTTGTGGATCCCCCAAGCTTCGGCGGCCGTATCATCGGTTTCCACGAATCGGAGAGAGAAAACCCCCAGAGCAGCCAGAGATGGGTAAACTGTTCAAGGCCTCTGATGATCCCGTCTTTCCGGTATTCCGGAGTGAAAATTATTTTTCCTTCCAGCTGATCAGCGAGTATGCCCTGACGGGGAATTCCGAATTTCCCGGAAAGTTCGGAATGAACATAGGCGATCGGGCGGATTGTAAGAGTGTCGTTCTGCATGATGGATAGTATTCTATCGTAGAATGAAGGTATGAACAAAGAAAAAATAACTCGCATTCTGCTTCGATTTCTGATGATGAGCTGGGTTTTCTGCGTCTGCTCTGCCTGTGTTTCGAAACCGCCTGCACCGCTTTCAGAAGCCTCTCTTTCGGCAGTTGTCACATCAGATCTGCATCTCAGCACGGATCCGGATGTCAATGCGGCAATCGTTCCTGCAATGCCCTACGGGAAACAGACACTGGAAGTGATCGCAGCGCAGACAATCGATCTGAAACCGGATGTGCTGATCATTACCGGGGATCTGACAAATTCAGGGATAAAAAAAGATATGGAAGCCCTGAAAAAGATTCTTGAACCGGTGAAAGACGCCGGGATCCGGGTGGTACTGACAACTGGCAATCACGATTTCAACAACTGCACGCCCGAGGCGTTCTGGGACTGTTACAGCAGTCTGCTGGATGTCATGGAAACCGATTCTGATTCACTCAGTTATATTACGGAGATCGGAAATGTCCGGCTGTTTGCGATGGATGATAATTCCTTTGACGGCGGGTTGAGCGGGACGTTTTCTCAGAAGACGATGAAGTGGCTGGAGTCCGCTTTGAAACGGGCGGAGAAGGAGGGGAAGACAGTGCTCTTTCTTTCCCACCATTCCGTGATCCGCAAGCCTGCAGGAGATCAGAGCAGCTCCTTTCAGATTACAAATCCGGATCTTGTTCATCTGCTGGAAACCCATCAGGTGCATCTCTGCCTCAGCGGACATCTTCATGCACAGGCAATTCAGCATACCGGGAGCCTGTATGAGATCATCAGCACGATGCCGCTGAACAACCCTCATGTGATCGGTACCCTGAAGCTTCATCATCAATCACTGGAATACCATACCGTGCCAATCGGATTTGAAGCTTACAGCGGAAGCGCACTGGCCGAGGCAATCCGTGCGGCAGATCAGAATGAGCGGGAATCCACCATGGAGATATTTGCCTCGCTTCTGGAATCCGAAGGTCTTTCGGGCGTTCGATATGAAGGGGTAAACCGATTGCTTGTCCGGTTCTTTGAAGCATACGCTGCAGGGACGCTGGAAACGGCAGGTGAAGCGATCAAAGCAGACCCGTATTATCCGGATCTGATTGAAGCACTGAATGATCATAACTACGGACCGTGGATCGAGGCGGTTCTGAGTGATCCGCCGGAAAACGGAAACGAACTGAATGTATCCTGGTAAAAACCGATAGTTACGGACATAAGAATTAAGAGTAAAATAAGGCTGTTGGAAGTTTTGTGCAGATGCACTATTCTGCCGGCAGAAGTTTGAGGAATTGCTATGGGAAGCAGAAATGAAACAATGAAACAGGTCAGGCAGAAGATGATGATTCGGATGGTTGTGATGTGTCTGACCGGAATACTGGTGAATATGGCAGGATCCATGGTTGCCAAAGCCCTGAATCTGCCCATGTATCTGGATTCAATCGGGACTATCGGTACCGCTGTACTGGGCGGCTATTTCCCGGGTGTTATTGTAGGGTTCGGATCGAATCTGATCAATTCGGTGCAAGATCCGGCAAATGCATATTACGCAAGCATCAGTGTTCTGCTGGCGCTTGCGGCGGCGTTCTTTTCGGGAAAAGGCTATTACAGGGTCTGGTGGAAAGCACTGCTTACGGTATTTCCCTTTGCGCTGATCGGCGGGGGACTTGGCTCGATACTGACATATCTCATCTATAACATGGGGATCGGCGATGTCGTATCTTCCGGCTTTACAAAAATTCTGATGGATTCCGGCGGACTGCCGGTGTTTCCGGCACAGCTGATTTCAGATATTGTTGTCGATCTAGGCGATAAGGCGATTACGGTGATTCTGGTATTCCTGGTCTCAAAAGCTCTGCTCAGGCGTTTCAAAGACTATATAAGAATCGATGGATGGCGTCAGCGGCCGATTTCAGAGGAAGACCGGCGGAAGATTGATAAAGAACGGTTTACAGCGATGTCATTACGTTCAAAGATTCTTGCGATGATCGGATTTATGACAATTTTCATCGCCGCTGTAACAGCCGGTATTTCCTTCTTCCTTTATCACAGAGAGACAGTCGATTCCAACAAGCAGTTCGGTACCGGTCTTTCCAGACTTGTTGCGGCGGTGATCCCAGGCGATCAGGTAGAGACGTATCTTACGGAAGGAAAGAAAGCAGAAGGCTATCTGCAGATCGAAGAGGAACTGGAGCGGATCCGTTTAACCTCTGATGACATTATGTATGTCTATGTCTATCAGATCCGGGATGACGGCTGTTATGTTGTGTTTGATCTGGATACGGAAGATACGCCGGCCGGGCAGCCTGGCGAGTTCGTTGATTTTGATGAGGCGTTCATGCCGTATCTGGATGAGCTTCTGGCCGGAAAACCAATTGAACCGATCATATCAAATGAGAAGTTCGGCTGGCTGATGACAACCTATGAGCCGATTTATGATTCTGCGGGCAAGTGCCGTGCCTATGCGTGCGTGGATATTTCCATGAACCGTGTGACGCTGCAGGAAATCAGCTTCCTGACAAGAGTTGTTTCACTGTTCTTCGGGTTCTTCCTGATGATTCTGGCGATCGGTCTGTGGATTTCCAACTATAACCTGATCTATCCGATCAATACGATGGCGCTTGCGGCGAATGAATTCGTATATCAGAGTGAGAAAGAACGGCTGGGAAGCGTGGAACGATTCCGCAATCTGGAAATCTCCACGGATGATGAAATTGAAAAACTGTATCATTCCTTCCTCTCTACGATTGAAGAGACCATGCAGTATATTGAGGACATAAGGGAAAAGTCGGAAGCCCTCAGCAAGATGCAGAACGGACTGATTACGGTTCTGGCGGATATGGTGGAGAGCCGCGACAAATGCACGGGCGATCATGTCCGCAAGACAGCTGCCTATTGCAGAATCATTCTTGAACAGCTGTACAGGAACGGTGATTTCCGGGATGAGATCACGCCGGAATTCATTGAAGATGTCGTGAATTCCGCACCGCTCCACGATGTCGGCAAGATCAAGATATCCGATATGATTCTGAATAAGCCCGGCAGACTGACGGATGAAGAATTTGAAGAGATGAAAAAGCATACGGTTGCCGGCAATGACATTATCACAGAGGCGATGCGGCTTGTTTCAACCGACGCCGGATATCTGAAGGAAGCGAAGAACCTGTCGGCATATCACCATGAGAAGTGGAATGGTACCGGCTATCCGACCGGAATCAAGGGAACAGAGATACCGCTGTCTGCCCGGGTAATGGCGGTTGCGGATGTGTTTGATGCGCTGGTGTCAGAGCGGAGCTACAAGAAGCCGTTTACGGTTGAAAAGGCGCTTGATATTATCCGGGAAGGTTCCGGCACTCATTTTGATCCGACGGTAGTAAATGCATTCCTTCAGGTGCAGGGTCAGGCGGAGGAGATCGCGCATTCGTTTGTTCACCAGTATGAAAATACTGAACTTCCGGAACTGAAGACCGGCGTGATACCGGTGGTGAAGATCGACAGTATCAGAGAAAGCGAAAACAAATCGTGATAATTCATCATGACTCAAGTGAAAGCAGGTGTGGATGCATGCCTGCTTTTGCGTCACAGATGATACGGCAGAAGAAAGGGATGATCGTATGAGAAAACTGACAGAACATATTTACTGCATGGATGCGGATGCGGAGACGGATCAGCCGTTTGTATATTATGTTGCGGGAAGAGAACGTTCGCTGCTGATTGATGCGGGCAATTCACCGGAAAATTACCGGAGACTGATCAGAGAGCTTCAGAATACAGGTCTGAAGGAACCGGACTATTGTGTGCTGACACACTGGCACTGGGATCATACGTTCGGAGCCATTGAAGCAGCCTGTCCGCTAATCGCATCCGAAGGAACTGACAGACAGCTGAAATGCGTAATGAACTGGAATTGGGACGAAACATCCGTAATGAAGCGTCTTGAAACCGGAGAAGATATTGAATTTACTCTGCGGTGCATGAAGAAACAGTATGGTGATCTGACCGGAATCCGCATCCGGCTGCCGGAAATTGTATTTGCAGGGAGGATGACGATCGGGCTTGGAGGGATTACTGCTCATCTGGAAACATGGGATTCTCCGCATACCAGAGATGCCGTAATGATTGAAATCCCTGAAGAACGTGTACTGATCGGGGGAGATGCGCATTATGAGGATTTTTATAACGGCGGAGTTTATGATCAGAGAAGGCTGACGGCGTTTGCGGTACGGTTAAAGGAAATGGAGTTTGAAATGTATCTGAAAGGGCATGATGAACCGGAAATCTCCCGTGTAGACCTTCTGAAACTGCTGGAAGAAAAGTGCAGGGGGGAGCGGTAATGTTTTTCCGGATTTACCGGCAAAGGCGGCATAAAGGATAGCCTGATGTTCAGACTTCTTTGCGTGACGGCGGAAGACGGAATCGAGGGTTTCTTTGGATTGATTGCCTGAGAGAATCTGTACCGGAAAAGCTGAAACGGATGTGCATCATGTCAGCTGGAACCATACCGATGAAGGAAATGCGATGTGATGAAATGCGGATTGACATACGCCTGTGAAAACGCCAATGCAGATCATTGGACTTTGGCAAGTGTGCATACAGCCTGTAAAACGGTGCATTCTGCAGGATATAACTGAACCAGAAGGCATGCACTCTTAATACAGGAAAATCAGGTCAGATTTATCTGTTCTTTTCCTGTACCTGTTAATTTGGTGGATCTGCAAAAAACTTCTGCTGAAGTGAAAAGTTAAATTCCACTCTGAAAAGAATCGAAAAAAAGTGGAAATCAGTCTTACAAAATCTGCATTTCAGTTAATGAAAATGCAGATTTTATACCGGGAAATTAGTCAGAAAGAAAAAAAGCGTGTTCAGATATCAATTTATGAACACGCTGAAAACAGTATGAAGTTGTATCCTCTTTCTCAACAGGAAGAGTAAGCGCAACTTCATTTTTTCAATAAATAGGGCTTTAACACAACCTCGTCGTGAGGGAGATTTCCTGCAGTCCTGAATCAAACAGCTTACGGACAAGATCAGGAGCCATAAACGATGCGTACTGGAACGGACTCTTTCCTCTGAGGCTTTCCACGTAATAAGAATTGATATGAGAGGACAGTTTATTCGTTGCTTTCTGATCCGTCAGTCCCAGTTCTCTGAGATCGGTTACGTGAGGACATACATATCTGATCAGCTCATGCTGGTTTTCCAATGATCCCTTTTGATTGGATCGCATTGGGTCACAATAGAAAATCCTTGTACGCCTTGTCCCGTCAGGACGGGTTTCCGTCTGATCTGCCATTGTGAATTCACTGCCACGGTCTGTGAGAATTACGTTAACCTCTCTGTCAAATATGTTCTGTCCCAGAATTTCTTCAAGATAGAGAATTCCCTGATACATTTCCTGCGCCGACTTTGTATCGTGATAAACAATGAACAGAATCCCAAGATTTCTGAACCGGAATGTCTGCATAAATGGTCCGTTTGATACATCGTTATAAACTGTATCCATTTCAACCACCGATACATTGGGGTTCTCCTGTATATAGGATTCGAAAACAGTATAAAGCCGTCCTTTCAGATAAGATCTGTCATTTCTGATTTTGTACAGATTGCTTTTCCTGCGTGTAATCTTCCTTGATGTCTGTCTTCTGAGATCAAGCGAACAAAGAGGAATACCTACATTATGAAAGGCTCCGCTTTCAATGCAGTTGTATATGGTCTTCTCAGACAGTTCTATTTCCGGATGTGCCTGAAGAATGGCGTAGACAGATTTACCGCGTTTAATCTGGGGGGCGAGAAAAAAAACTTCTGAAAAAAATTCTTCCATTTTTTATATATGTGTGTTAAATTAATTGGGCACACATGAGTGCTTAGCTCAGTTGGGAGAGCACTTCCTTGACGTGGAAGGGGTCATGGGTTCGAGTCCCTTAGCGCTCACTCTGTTGATTTCAGAAAGTGGCTTAATTAAGCCATTTTTTGATTATCTGGGGAAATTCGTGGAACAATTCGTGGAATTATTAACCATTTTCACTCTTGAATTTTCGGTTCTTCATTGCCTGTTTTACAGATTCGTCAGACGCAGTGGCATACCAGTTCAGACTCGTGGACTCGTATTTATGTCCCATCATCTTCTTCACCGTTGCAGGGTTCACATTTTCGGCATACTGATCTGAAGAATATGATTTTCTCATCAGTGTGGAATAGAACTCCTTGTCACTACCAGTAACTTTTTTGTATTTACGATTCACGCGTCCAATGTAATCACTCGCCTCTGTACTTTGGAAGGGGACACCGTCATATTTTGCAAACAGGATCTCGTTATGCGAATAGGCGATTGCTTCTTTCAGAATCTCAATGTTATCTCCGTAAACAGGAAGCTGTCTCCTTGACCAGGATGTTTTTGTAGTACGCAATGTGTTTGCTTCTGTTAACGTTGAACCCGCAGATCTGCAAATGTTTATAACTGCGTATTCCTCTTCATATTCCATTCCTGTTTTCGGATCTGTCACAGTGTCTGTATGGAATGAAATATCTTTTTTACAAAGGCCTCTGGCTTCCTGAAGCCGAATCCCTGTAAACCTCATTACAAGAAGCAGGAAGACGAGAATGTTGCGGTTATAAATCTTCTGTTCTTCAGTTTCAATGTATCCGCCATAGCTTTTCATAAACTCAATGAAGGACTGAAACTCATGTTCTGTGATGTTCTGTTCAGTGACGGAACGTTCTGTAACTTTTGTTGCCTGCGGCGTATCAATGACCGTAGTCCAATCAGTTGTTCCTTGTTTGAGTATCGTTGCGACTTGGAAGATTCGGTGCCAATCAGTCTTAACGTTGCGAACTGTCTGCTGTACGCAATAAGAAGCGCAGTGATGCAGCGTTTTTTGTACATCTGCCATATGAATATCGTGGATGTCTTTATCGCCGAATTCAGGCTTAATATGCTTCTCGTAGACCTTTCTATTTTTGGTCAGTGAATTGATCTTCCGAGGAAAATACTCCGGCACCTTCGCATACAGTTCATCGACAGTGTATGAAGGAATTTCTTCCTCTGTTTTCTTCAGTTCGAGCAGGGGCATCATTCTGTCACGTTCTTTTATCGCTGCCTTTTTTGCGGCATTACCATTTGCATAATCTTTTAATGGAAAGTTTCTGACGTATTTTTTTCTCTTTCCATTTTGCATGTAAGTGATATTTACAACGTAAGCAGTGATTGTGTCTTTATTTCCTTTTTTCGTGGAATGCCGTGCTTCGATATATTTTTCTTTACGCATTTGCTGTCCTTTCCGGACATTATGCCAGTTGCCTCCTTTCTCGGTCTGGTACAACCGGCATAACTGTCCTCCGGTCATCCAAACGCATCTATCGGTCAAGAAAAGCATATACCATTAATTCGGCATATGCTTCCGTTTTTTATTACACTGAGTATTCTTCACAGACGGATTCAGGAGTCATATCCATAAAACACTGGAAGTCTTTTCCGATGTTTGCCATAACGAATTTGTTGATGTCTTCAGCCAGGTACATCCATCTTTTTCCATATCGAGTTCCTTTCAGAATTCCATACTGTCTAAGATGAGTGACATGGTGTTCCGAACAATGAAGGTATTCGGCAACTTCACTCTGCGTTAACAAGACCGGCAGATTTGCTTGTATAACCATAATTACATCTCCTTATTTGTATTTTTTTGATTGTCAGGCAGCCAATATCTCTGAAGGGTGGATCTATCCCTCATGATGAATCTGCCTTATATGTTCACCGCACTTTATCTTTGGTATCGTAGATTTTTCTGCCAATTTTACCTGTTAGTTTGGCAAGATAGGGAAAGGCATCTGATCTCTATGATGTAAGAATCAAATTGATATCGAAGGTGCGTCTTTGTCTTTTGGTGGTTGAATGATTTTCTTTCGCATCTCCCTCCATCGCCGTCTGACAGGAGCCAACGGATGGAGAAGGTCACTTCAATATGTACTATCGCAAAATGTTTATAGCAAACCAATCGGATTGCTCAGAAAGTCTTGTAGATTGTGAACGTTCTCGTTTCCGGCAATCGTGTGCAAAATTTCGGGTTCATTTTGAACCCGAAATCGAAGCGTTAACTCGATGGATGGCTTTTGAAATAGGATTAGCTGTTCAGTGAGAGGATATAGCCGTCTGCGCTAACGTATAGTCATCTTATGTTCAGAGACTGCCTCTTCGGACAGCAGCATCTCCACATTCTTCTCCGCAATCATCCATTTATTTTTATTTTCTTTTTCTTTTCGAAAAGCGCTGTATAACTGCTTTTTCTCAGATAAAATGCTCTGGTATTCAGAGTTTAAATCTTTGACTTTTGGGATTGATTTATCCGGCAGATTTTGAAAAACGTTTGTCGCATTTTTGTGCTGTTCAATTTCTTCTCTATGCTGTTCCCTGAATCGTGGATTCCAGCTGGATGCCTTGTATGCTTTCCATGTATCGTTTGTTTTACTATATGAGAAGATTGCATTTTTTAATTCCTGGATTTCTTTCAGCCGCTGCTCCCTGGCCTTAATGTCGGAAAGAAGGGAGTCACAGCGACTCTTGGAATTTTTGCTTTTCTCTTGAAGTTCTGTAGTGGAATGGATGTTATTCTGCTGCAGAAACAGCAGTGTTTCGGCCAGTTGCTTGACGTTGTACTTTTCGGCCCAGCGCTGATAGCCAACTCCTTTTCCCTGACGAATCTTCTGCTTTAGATCTAGCAGCAGGTTCATCTTTGTTTCCTTGCTTGGGATGTATGTGCCGTCAATTCTAGCCTGTAGTTCTTTCTGCGTATAACCGGCACCAAGAGAATCCAGTCGGATGAAACGCTGCTGGCCTCTGCGTTTAATTGCAATATGTTTGCCGCGCTTAACTTCATATCCTTGCCCTTCGAGCCGCTTCAGCAGCTCGTCCAAATTCTGCGGCTGTTTTGCAAGTATGATATTAAGTTCACCCCTGATCTGGCTGCGGATCGAATGTGTTTGCTGATAGTGAACAAGATGGGATTCCCGCTCTGAATAGGTTTTCTTTTCGATAACAGAGAGAGCATGTTCCATGCAGATTTGATCGGAAAGCTTCTGAAGTGCTAGCGCGGAGAACCAGAAGTTTTTCCATTTCTTGTTTTCATCCAGATTCACAGCATTGAAATAAATGTGATTATTCTTGCGGTTTCTTCCGGAGAGATACGGATCTTCAACCATTTGCTCCTCATAACAGCTGCTCTCCACCGAGGTCAAAATCCATTTTCCTATCTTTGAGGTTATTCAAATGCTTTAAAACAGATTCTTTACGATCCGAGGTCCGCGGCCCGTTGTTGATCAGACCATCGATCATGTCATAATCGTCTTCCATACACATTTCTGCATTTTTGATGTAATTGTCATGATAGAAACCATCAAGTTTCTGAAATCCGACGGAGTCGACATAATAGGTTTCAATCTTTTGTTTCTGTCGCAGCAACACT
>JAFYGX010000213.1 GCA_017543025.1 Solobacterium sp. | reverse complement strand
GTTTTACGGTCGCCGTATCCGGACGGATATCCATCAGTTCCGCAATCGAACGCCGTGAACTGGCAACCGCCCTGTCCTGAAAATATTCTCCGATCTGATAAAACAGCATGACGCCGGCAGCTTCCCGGAAATCTTTCAGATACATTGCGGCCAGTGTCGCCACACTCATGAGGAAATGCTCATCAAATACCTGTCCCCGGCCAATTCCTTTTACTGCCCTGAGCAGCACGTCATAGCCAAGCACCAGATAGGATGTGATTTCCAGTGCAGTCTGAAGCGTTCCTTCCGTAAAGAGCCCCGCAAGAAACAATATACCGCCGATTATCAGCCTTACCAGCATCACATCGGCCTTTTTCCCGGAATCTGCCTGACTCTCTGATACAGCAGACTGTTCATATGCGGATACAGTCGCATCCGGTTCTTCCTTTGCGACAAGTTCGCGGATTGCACGCTCTGCCGCAGCCGGGTCTTCACAGTCATAGGTCAGCGTACTGTTCATAAAACTGAGCCTGACATTGGAAATGCCATTCAGCCGGGCAATCTTCCGTTCCAGCGAATCTGCACAATCCGCACAGTCAATTCCCGTCACACTCAGCCGGCAGGAGCCGTTTCCGCAGGCGGATTCGCTGCGTTCATGTTCATGCTGGTGTTCATTTTCATCACGTTCGGCAGTATGCAGATGTGAATGCCCCTTTGCCTTCAGAACTGCATCCGGTTCTTCTTCTCTGATCACCGCCCGCACTTTCGCTTCTGTTTCCCCGCCTTTGTCATGATCACACACATAAGTAAGGGAGCTGTGCAGAAAGCTCAGGCTCACATCTGAAATACCCTCGATCTGCTTCAGCTTCGCTTCCAGCTTTGCCGCACAGTCTGCGCAGTCTATGCCGGTCAGTTCATAGCGGTACAGCGCCCGTTCTTCATGGTCCGCTTCATGCGCATGACAGCCGCAGTGTTCCTCATGTTCGTGTTCATGTTCATGATTTTCGGCAGTATGCAGATGTGAATGCCCCTTTGCCTTCAGAACTGCATCCGGTTCTTCTTCTCTGATCACCGCCCGCACTTTCGCTTCTGTTTCCCCGCCTTTGCCATGATCACACACATAAGTAAGGGAGCTGTGCAGAAAGCTCAGGCTCACATCTGAAATACCCTCGATCTGCTTCAGCTTCGCTTCCAGCTTTGCCGCACAGTCTGCGCAGTCTATGCCGGTCAGTTCATAGCGGTATAATGCAAGTTCACTCATATCAGCACCTTCATTTCATTTGAACGTTTGTTCATATGTTCCATAAATATAGTAGTATTCAGAACTTCCGGTGTCAACATGGATTTCCCTGTTTCCGCCGCTAAAAAACAGGGCTGTATCACATCCCTGTCTGCCTTCTGAAATTGCCATCCTTATTCTGTTCAGCTGCCGGATTTGCGAAGCATATCCTCTTTGTTCAGAAACTGTGCAAGATCTGTACTGTTCAGCTTCTCCTCATACTCTTTCTCTGCTTCGTCGAGCTTCTTCAGCAGAAGATCAAGCTCATCATTTTTTGAAATCGCCAATTTTCCTCACCTCCGAACGTCTGCCATTTTAGCACTCGTCCCGGGAAGAAAAACCCTTGAACTTTTCCGGATTTGTGATTCCGCATAGCCATGCGGAATTCTCTTCTTATTTCCCGGGAAGAATCCGTCTTTGAAAAAAATCCCTGTCAGCAGCGCTGCAGGGAATGAATATCTCTCAGATCTGAGAAAGGCCTTCCGCAGCCGCCGCCTCCGCAACAGCTTTCGCGACTGCCTCTGCAGCACCCGGATGAAAGACGCTGACGATAATATGGTCTTCGGAAAGCTCATCTTCCGGTACCAGGGAAGCGATTGCCCTGGCAGCCGCAAGCTTCATGCCCTCACTGATCCGTCTTGCCCGTACATCCAGCGCTCCGCGGAACAGCCCCGGAAAGACAAGCACGTTATTAATCTGATTCGGAACATCACTGCGGCCGGTTCCGACAATCCGGGCACCCGCTTTCTTCGCAAGATCCGGCATGATCTCCGGAACCGGATTAGCCATCGCAAAGACAATTGCGTCTCTGTTCATGGACCGTACCATTTCTTCCGTCACACAGTTCGGAGCAGATACGCCGATAAACAGATCCGCATGAGCCATCGCATCCTTCAGCGTTCCGCTCAGATGTTCCGGATTCGAACGCTCCGCAAGTTCTTTCTGTGCATCATTCTGCGCAGTTTCGTTCGTAAGAATCCCTTTGCGGTCACAGAACACCACATTCTTCGCCCCGTAGGACATCAGCAGACTGCCGATCGCGGTTCCCGCAGCCCCGGCACCGTTGATCACGATCCGGATATCTTCGATGTTTTTCTTCACAACTTTCAATGCGTTGATCAGCGCTGCGAGCAGAACAATCGCCGTTCCGTGCTGATCATCATGAAACACAGGGATATCCAGGCGTTCAATCAGCTTCTGTTCAATTTCAAAACAGCGCGGAGCCGCAATGTCTTCCAGATTGATTCCTCCGAATGAAGGCGCAATTCTGACAACTGTTTCCACAATCTCATCGGTGTCCTTTGTATCGAGACAGATCGGAAATGCATCGACACCGCCGAACTGCTTGAACAGCACCGCCTTTCCTTCCATGACCGGCAATCCCGCTTCCGGCCCGATATCGCCAAGTCCCAGTACAGCCGTACCGTCTGTTACGACTGCCACCATATTCCCTCTGGCGGTATAGCGGTATACATCCTCTCTGTTCGCGGCGATTTTCCGACACGGTGCGGCAACGCCCGGAGTATATGCAATACTGAGGTCATCCCTGTCTTTCAGGACGCACTTCGGCGTCACTTCCAGTTTCCCTCTGTGTTCTTCATGATATTTCAGTGCCAGTTCATCATAGTTCATAACTCATGCATCCTCACGCTTTCTGTGTTCCTGTCTTCCGTATTACGGAAGTCCGTGATCCATTATAGTTCACATTGGCGTTCCGCAAAAACAGCCCTGCCTCATTTATTCCCTGTCAGCCGGATCATACTGTACCAGCTGGCGGATCACATAAGAAGCGATCAGAATCCCCGCCGCCGGAGGTACAAATGCGGTAGATCCGGGAATACTGCGGCGATGCTGATCAGCATCTGCTTCCGCGTAATTCAGAGGCACAGCCGGAGCTTCTTCCGAACAGCACACCGTCAGCCTGCGGATCCCCCGCTTCCGGAGCTCTCTGCGCATCACCTTTGCCAGCGGATCACCGCTGGTTTCGTACACATCACAGATCTTCAGTTTCGAAGGATCCGTACGGTTTCCGCATCCCATGGAAGAAATCACCGGCGTTCCGCACCTGATTGCCCGCTCAATGATATCCAGTTTGGCAGTCACGGTATCAATTGCGTCCACAATGTAGTCAAACTCCGAAAAATCAATTTTTCCGCTTTCTTCCGGCAGATAGAAGAGATCAACCGGATTGATCTTCAGATCTGGATTGATGTCAAGCAGGCGGAGCTTCGCAGCTTCCACTTTCCGCATACCGACCGTTGAGTAAACCGCAAATACCTGACGGTTCAGATTCGACACAGCCACAGAATCATTATCGATCAGATCCAGCGCTCCGACTCCGCTGCGGGCAAGCGCTTCCGCACAATTGCCTCCGACGCCTCCGACCCCGAATACTGCAATCCGGGAAGCGCGGATTTTTTCCATTGCCCGGATGCCCATGACCCGGGCGGTCCGGATAAATGCCTCACTCATCTCTCAGCCTCCGCTTCAGCCCATCCGTAATTCACAGAATCAGAAACTCTCATTTTCTCTCTCTCCATTCACTCCGTCTGCGCATGCAGCGAACATGCCGTTCCATGGCAGCGGCAGCGGCTCAGCAGTTCTGTATCCGCCTTCAGGGTCAGCACTCCTTCTGATTCATCCGTTTCCTGAAAGCCGCGTTTCCGGAAAAAATCCAGATTCGGGTGATCGGCATACACACAGACCGCAAATGTACGGATCCCGCTCTCACACGCCATTTTTGCCAGTTTTTTCAGAACGGCAGCGCCATACCCTTCCCGGCGCAGATCCCCGTCAATCAGAAGCCAGAGATTCGCTTCTGTGCCTTCGGTTTTCCGATATGCAGCCTCACCCACATAATATCCGCAGCCTTCACAGAAGATCAGGCGGTAGATCCGGTCCTTCCGTTCGCTGTTCCTCCAGTCTTCCTTCCAGAGCGTCGGGTCGGTACCCGGTACAATCCGGATTCCGTGCAGCGTCGGCCCATGCTTCATCAGACAGTCATGATAATTCAGATCCTCCTGTTCGGGAATCAGTAAATCCGGCATATCGCCACCTCCTTTCAGACAGTCTATATCAAAAACGGACACATGCCTGCGCATATGCCCGTATCGGTTATTCGAGTTCAAACGCTCCGGTATACAGCTGATAATACTGTCCCTTCTTTTCGATCAGCTCTTCATGCGTGCCGCGTTCGATGATCCGCCCGTGATCCAGTACGATGATCACGTTCGAATTCTTGACCGTAGAAAGACGATGGGCAATGACAAATACCGTCCGGCCCCTCATCAGCGCATCCATACCGCGCTGAACGATCTGCTCGGTACGCGTATCAATGGAAGAAGTCGCCTCGTCCATGATCATGACCGGAGGATCCGCAACTGCTGCCCTTGCGATCGCAAGCAGCTGGCACTGACCCTGTGACAGATTCGATCCGTCTCCGTCCAGCATTGTGTCATAGCCCTGCGGCAGATGACGGATAAACGAATGCGCACCGACCAGCTTCGCGGCCGCAATGCACTCTTCATCGGTTGCCTCAAGCCGGCCATACCGGATGTTCTCCATGACCGTACCGGTAAACAGCACCGTTTCCTGCAGCACAATACCGAGTGATTTCCGCAGTGCGGATTTCCTGATCTTGTTGATATTGATTCCGTCATAGCGGATTTTGCCGTCTTCAATATCATAGAACCGGTTGATCAGATTCGTGATCGTAGTCTTTCCGGCTCCGGTTGCGCCGACAAAGGCAATTTTCTGGCCAGGCTTACCGTACAGGGTGATATTGTGAAGAACGATTTTATCCGGCGTGTAGCCGAAATCCACATCAAAGAAACGGACATCCCCGCGCAGCCGCTCATAGGTGACGGTTCCGTCTGCCTGATGCGGATGCCTCCACGCCCAGAGACCGGTGGATTCTTCTGTTTCTTCCAGAACGCCGTTCTTCTCCGTCGCATTGACAAGTGTGACATAGCCCTCATCAGTTTCCGCTTCCTCATCCAGCATCGCAAAGATCCGCTCGGCTCCGGCAATTCCCATGACAATTGAGTTGATCTGCGGGCTCACCTGCTGAATCATGCCGGCAAACTGCCGTGACATGCCGAGGAACGGAACAACGACTGCGATTGAAATCGGCAGACCGGAGAACGAGAGGTTCGGTACATGATATTCGATCAGAATGCCTCCCGCTACCGCCACCAGCACATAAATGATGTAGCTGACATTGTTCAGAATCGGCATCAGAATATTGGAATAGCGGTTTGCGTTGTACGCCGCTTCATACAGCGCATCATTCGCCGCATCAAACGCCGCCTCCGCTTCCTTTTCGTGATTGAATACCTTGATGACCTTTCCGCCGTTGATCATTTCTTCCACAACGCCTTCGGTGGCAGCGACGTCCTTCTGCTGCGCAATAAAGTATTTCGCAGATTTCCCGCCGACTGCCCGGGTAATTCCGATCGACACAGCCGAGCCGGCTATGATGACCAGCCCCATCCAGACACTGTAGTACATCATGATGCACAGAATCGTAGTCAGGGTAATCAGCGAGATCATCAGCTGAGGAAAGGACTGTGAGATCATCTGCCGCATGGAATCCACATCATTTGTGTAATAGGACATGATGGATCCGCGCTTATTTGTATCAAAGAACCGGATCGGGAGCTTTTCCATATGCGAGAACATCTCGTCTCTGAGTTTGGCAAGACTTCCCTGTGTAAATACCGCCATCAGCTGATTGTAGGCAAATCCCGCGATCAGCGAGCAGATATACAGCCCGGCAAGCGTCAGCACATTGGACACAATCTGCGGTCTGACGGTTTCCCAGGAAGCACCGCTTTCCCAGGATTCCTGAATAATTGCGATCACCTTCTGCTGAAATATCGAAGGAACCGCAGAAATTACCGCGTTGACGCAGATCAGAACGATAATGACCGGCAGCAGCCGCGGGAAATACCCGAACAGCATTTTAACAAGCCGGCGGACGGTCCCTTTCGCGGGTTTCGGTTTTCTCTGCTGTGTCATGCCGTCACCTCCTGCGGCTGAAGATTCTGATCCGCTTCCTGATGATGCTGGGAATAATAAACTTCCTGATAGATCTGATTCGTCTTCAGAAGTTCCTCACTTGTACCGATCGCATTGATCGTTCCATTGTCCATCACAATGATGCGGTCTGCATCTTCTACGGACGAGGTCCGCTGGGCGATGATGATCTTTGTAGTGGAAGGAATATATTCCTTCATTGCCTTGCGGATCAGTGCATCTGTACGGGTATCAACTGCTGAAGTGGAATCATCGAGAATCAGGATCTTCGGCTTCTTCAGAAGTGCCCGCGCAATGCAGAGGCGCTGTTTCTGCCCGCCAGACACATTGGTGCCTCCCTGTTCGATATAGGTCTGATACCCGTCCGGCATCCGTTCAATAAATTCTTCCGCACAAGCCAGCCGGCATACATGACGGACTTCCTCATCCGTCGCATTGCGGTCGCCCCAGCGGATGTTTTCCGCTACCGTACCGGAAAACAGCACATTTTTCTGCAGTACCATCGCAACCGAATCACGCAGTACTTTCAGATCATAATTTCTGACATCCTCGCCGCCGACCTTCACCGCTCCTTCACTGACGTCATACAGACGCGGAATCAGCTGAACAAGCGAAGACTTGGAAGAACCGGTTCCGCCGATAATACCGATCGTCTCACCGGAGCGGATATGCAGATCGATATGATCAAGCACCGCGTCTTCCGAATCCTTCGAATAACGGAACGAAACATCATTGAAATCAATCGACCCGTCATTCACCTCCATGACTGGCTGCTCAGGATCTGTGATCGTGCTCGTTTCTTCCAGCACTTCACATACACGCTGCGCGCTTTCTGCCGAGAAGGTGATCATGACGAAGATCATCGACAGCATCATCAGACTGCTGAGAATCTGGAAGCTGTAGGTAAGAAGGGTGGAAAACTGTCCGATATCCAGTGCCTGCCCGTGCGTAGTGATAATGACGCGGGAGCCGGCTGAAAGCACGAACATCATGACGCCGTACATGCACATCTGCATCAGCGGACCGTTCAGCGCAAGAATCCGTTCTGCTTTTGTAAAGATCTTGCGGATGTCTTCACTGGCCGCCCGGAATTTATCCGTTTCATATGTTTCCCGGACAAAGGATTTGACAACCCGGATTCCCTTGATGTTCTCTTCAACCGATTCATTCAGCGCATCATATTTCGGAAACCCTTTCCGGAACAGCGGCATCGTGAACTTCGCCACTGCATAAAGCCCGCCGCCGAGAATCGGAATAACCGCAAGAAAGATGACCGCCATGGAACCGCCCATATAAAACGCCATGAAAAAGGAGAAGGCAAGGTTGAGCGGTGCCCGGATCGCTGTCCGGATGATCATCATGAAAGCCATCTGAATATTCTGAATATCCGTAGTAAGACGGGTCACAAGCGATGCGGAACTGAACTTGTCGATATTCGAAAAGGAGAATTCCTGAATGCGGTAGAACACATCCTTTCTGAGATTTCTCGCAAAACCGCAGGACGCCCTTGCACAGGTAATACCGGCAAGGTATCCGAAGATCAGCGACGCAACCGACATCGCCAGCAGAATCCAGGCATAATTCAGAATGCGGTCAACCCCGCTGCCGGCTTTTACCTCGTTCACCAGCATCGCGATCGTATAGGGTATCAGAGCTTCAAAAATCACTTCTCCGATGACAAAGACCGGCGTAAGGACCGCCGGTTTCCGGAATTCCCGTACGCTCCGGCCAAGCCGAATAAATGTATTCAAGCAATACCACCTTCTTTCTCAGCATTTCACGAATCCTATCATACACCGTTCCGCTTCCGGCACGTAAGTACAGCCCGGGGTTTCACGGAAGCGATCCGGAGGTAAAATGGAACCATGAGAAATATAAAACGAAACATCCGCACCTTTTCTCTTCCGGCAGACCGGACCCTGCTTGTAAAACACCTGTGTCTCAGGAAAGCGGACCGGATTCTGGAAGAGGGAAGGATTGCCTTCATGACCCGCGAGGAAATCGCAAAAGAACTGTTTTTTCATGCCGCACTGTTTTACTGGTGCAAATGGCTCGCACGCTTCGGCATTCATCTGAACTGGATCATGCGCCATGCCGACCCGATTGATCTGGCCGATCACGGCGACACCCCGTTCCGGAAGTTCTGCTTTTCTGTGCTCTGGGTACTTCCGGTGGGCAGGAAAGAGCCATAATCTATTCAGACAGCACACAATTCTTTCCGGTATCCGCTCCGGATTATTCCGTTACGGGTTTCAGAACCGGCATCAGCGTTCAGCAGCGGTGCCGGTTTTTTCTGACCGGAAACCCCGGGGTTCTGTTACAGATTCAGATCTTCTCCGGGCTTCTGCGGAATCAGATCCAGCAGTTCGCTCAGGCGGGAAATCTGCGGCACGCCGATTTCGTTATACCGCGTTCCGTGCGGCCAGACCCAGACCGGTTTCATTCCGGCAAGATGCGCACCCATAACGTCATTCAGAAACATATCTCCGACAAACACGCACTCTTCACAGGTCAGACCAAGCTTCGCCGCAGTCAGCCGGAAGATTTCCGGATCCGGTTTGCGGGTATCCGTATCCCCGCTGATCACCATCACATCCAGCAGATCACTGATCCCGCAGGCATCGATCTTGCGCCGCTGACAGAGCGAATCCCCGTTGGAGAGGATGCCGATCCGGAATCCCCTTCGCTTCAGCTCGCAGAGTACCGGCTTGGCGTCCGGATAAAGCACCACATTCAGGTACTGATGCTCGCGCCAGTACTGTTCCAGATTTTCTCCGAGATCAATTCCCATCGTCTCTGTCAGCCGCTCGCGCACAAACCGCTTCGGCACATCTCCGTGCTGATCATAGATCAGGCAGCTCTGAATCGCAGCTTCCTTCCGCCATGGATCTTCGTCTTTCAGCAGTTCCTCCATCCGCATCGCATACGTCCGATGCGTATACTCCTCCCGGTTGCCAAGTGTGTCGTCAAAATCAAACAGCACAGCCTTAATGCTCATATTGTTCTTCCTTTCTCTGTCTGATATACAGCGGGCGATATACCCGCAGCCCGTGTATCTGCAGCGATTCATACAGTCCGAATTCATTCAGCTCCATCACTGCCGGATGGATTTCAATCCCTTTCAGATCCACGTTCTTCTGCTTCGCCCGCACCAGTGTGATATGCGGCTGATAGGTTTTCTGTTCCGGGGAGAATCCCGCACTCTGCAGGGTCTTTTCCAGCTCTCTGTACATCTTCCGGAGCACATCATCCGCCTCTGCGCCAAGCGTGACCGCGTCTCCTTTCCGGGCAGGAAAAACATGAAACTGATCAAACCTCAGAAACATCTCCGGAAACGGACATTCTTCCAGAATCCGGATCAGATCAGCCGTCTTCGTTTCTTCTGTCGGCCCGAAATAATGAAGGGTCACATGCAGGTTTTCTTTCCGCGGATAGCTTCCCGCAATCCGTTCCCGCAGTCTGTCCTGCAGCTCAGATGCCAGCTCCGATACCTCTGCAGAAAGCGGAAATGCGGTAAATAATGTCATCGTTTTCATAGCTGGTCCTCCGTTTTATCACGCATATCAGATAATTCTGCCGGTGCGTTCCGACAGGAAAGCGGTTCCGTTTTCTCAGCCAGACCAGCCAGCTTCAGCCCGGATTCTGAACGGTTCGTGGTTGTTTCTGCTTTCGGTCTGCTCAGCCGTTTCATTTCTTCCGAAAACATGATGCAGTACCGGCAGAGATTTTATCCGTTTTATTTTATCATGTCCTCGAAGGGAGTCTTTCCTCCCGCCGCGCTCAAAGCGGAAAGGAGTTTTGCATGCCTGAACTTGCTGTTTTCTCTCCCGGTACAATCAGTCATCGCTTCATGGAGGGCATGAAGGATGTCCGCGGTGCCCGGGTCACCGCATTCATCACCCGCAATCCTGAAAACTGCCGGAAATACGCTGCAGAATATGGGATCAGTACTGTCGGAACTTTTGAAGAAGTCATCCGCACACGCCGGATCGAAGGGGTTTATATTTCTTCTCCGACCTTTCTGCACGCAGATCACATCCGCCTCTGCCTTGAACATGATCTGCATGTGTTCTGTGAGAAACCCGTGACGGTGAAGCGGGAAGAATATGAAATTCTTCTCTCGCTTGCGCATCAGCGCGGCCTTGTTTTCATGGAAGCACAGAAAGCCCTTTATCTGCCGGCATTCCTGGAAATCAGATCTCTGCTTGAGGCAAATGCGCTGGGAACTGTTCACACAGTGCGGGCCGGATTCTGCAGAAATGAACATCTGGAAGAAAATGCATGGCGCAGAACAATGCCGGGCAGAGGTGCACTTTATGATGTCGGCTGTTATCCGCTTGCGGCAATTTTCGGGCTGTTCGGAACCGACTGTGAAGAACTTGAACGGAAGGAAATCACAGAAGGAGATCTGATTACAGGCGGATCAATCCGTTTCCGGAAAGGTGAAACCGATCTCATCGCTGAATATTCCATGACGGAAGACGGATTCTGCGGGCTTCAGATTCACGGTGAAACAGGCAGTATCAGCTGTCCTTCTTTCTGGAAGGCCGATCATTATGAATTGACCCGAAATGGAGAAAAAGAAGAAATCCGTTTTATATACGGCAGTGAGTTTGCCTTTGAGACACAGATATTCATTGACCGGATCCAGACCCGTTCCGTTACAGACAGCTGGTCTGAAGAGATCAGTCTCCGCATACTGAAAACCATTGACAGATAAAGTACAATAGGGGAATGAAGGGAGGAATGGAATGGCAAACAAAGTATGTGATTTCTGTCTGGAAGAAGGAAAAGGCCTGTTCCGGCAGCCGGAGAAACTGCCTGACGGTCATTTTGTCTGCAGAAAATGCCGCAGGATCATCGAATCTTACGACCTCCCGGTAAAATATGACCTCTTTCAGCTTCTTGTGACATCCGAACCGCGGATGCAGGAAATGATGATGGGAGATTATCTCGAACATCACCGTCCGGCAGATGCGATTGCCAAATATTATCCGCTGATCCGCATGCCTCTGCATGAGGGAGAACACTGCATTAACATGCGGACTGCATCAATTACCGTAGAAGCGAATGCAGTACCCCGCCGCAAAGCCGTTACCGGCATCACCGATATCGGCCGCCGGGATATTAACAACCTTCCCAATGCACGGGATGGCGCAGAAGCCGTTTCCATCGAAGGCACTCTGTACGAAACGGATGCCGCGCTTTACTTCATGTCGGAGAATTTCATCAACTGTCATCGGCTTACTTCAATCATCACCGATCACATCGACACGGATGCAGTGCATGTGATTGAGCATGGCAGGCAGTATTCCTATCATCTGCCCCATGCGGATCTGTTCCATCTGCGTTCCGTGTTCTACCATCTTGCGGTCGCTGCGATGGACAGCCGGAAAAAGAGTCTGATCTATCTTGCCAGCGAAAACACAATGACGCTGACATCCGGCCGTTACAACGTACCCAAAAACATCAAGAGCGGCACTTACTGGGTGAACCCGGTAGAAGCATCTCAGATGCGGGTGCGTGATGCCAACGGAAAAACACGCCGGGTCCGTTCCGGCCGGGTGCGCATTGACAACGGCTCCACGCTGGAAGTCAAAGGTGAATATCAGTTCCGCTATAACCGGCGGGAAGAAGCAGAAGACCAGGAATTGCCTGCTTCCGCAATGACGGGCAGTACCTTCCGGCAGAAAGACTGACGCACCGGTAATTTAAAAAGATCCCCGCCGGGATCTTTTTTATACGCATGTAGCTCGCTTCAGTTTTTCTTCCATGTACTGCGGGATAACAGTACCAGAATCGGCAGAATTTCCAGTCTTCCCGCCAGCATGTCAAAGATCATCACAATCTTGGACAGCGGGCTGTACATACTGAAGTTACAGGTCGGTCCGACCGCATCGAACCCCGGTCCGATGTTATTGAACGTCGCCATTACAGCGGAGAGATTGGACTCTACCGAGAAGCCGTCCAGCGAAATAATCAGGAATGATCCGATGATGATAATCACATACAGGACCAGGTAACCGTTGACGCTGTTCATGACTTTTTCATCCACACACGCCCCGTTCACCCGTACCTTGCGGACTTCAAGCGGCCGCAGGCTGACATGGAAGCTTCTTCGCCCGCTCTTGGCAAGCAGAAGCAGACGCACAACCTTCATACCGCCGCCAGTCGACCCGGCACAGGCTCCGCTGATCATCAGAAACAGCATTATTGCCTTGGAAAACGCCGGCCATTTGTCAAAATCCGTTGTCGCAAAACCGGTCGTTGAGATGACGGTCGCAACCTGGAAGGCAGAATGTCGCAGCGTCTCCCCGATCGTTGTATACATGCCGGAAATATTCCACGCAATGAGCAATGTGCTCACAATGATAATCACGATATAAAGCCGCAGTTCTTCATCATTGAACACATCCCGGAAGCGGCGCATCAGAAGCAGATAATAGCAGCTGAAGTTTACTCCGAACAACAGCATGAATACGGTTGTCACATTCTGCAGATACGGGCTGTAGCTGCCGTAGGAGTCTCCTTTGATTCCAAATCCTCCGGTACCGGCTGTGCCAAAGGCATGACAGACCGCATCGAAGACCGGCATCCCGCCGATGACCAGAAACACGAAGTCCAGAACTGTCAGCGCCACATAGAGCAGATAGAGGATCTTTGCGGTCTGCCGCATTCTCGGAACCAGTTTTCCGACCGACGGCCCCGGTGACTCCGCCCGCAGGATATGCAGGGTAAAGCCTTCGTTTTTCCCGCTCAGCGGGACGATTGCCAGCAGGAAGACAAGTACGCCCATACCGCCGACCCAGTGGCTGAAGCTGCGCCAGTACAGCAGTCCGCGCGACATCGCTTCAACATCTGTAAGAATGGAAGAACCGGTTGTCGTAAACCCGGAAGCCGTCTCAAACACCGCATCAATATACGCCGGTATTTCCCGGGAGATATAAAACGGAAGCGCCCCCAGCAGGGACAGCGCAATCCATACCAGACCCGTTGTAACCATGCCTTCCTTGGCGTAATAGTTGTGTTTCGCATCTCTTGTGAAGAAAATCATCGTTCCCGCTACCAGCAGAATGATCAGCTGACTCTTCAGCAGGGAGAAGGCTGCGTTAGCCTCATGATAATACAGGGAAATTCCCCACGCCGGAACCATGAACAGCGCTTCAAGCACCAGAATGAATCCGATGATGCGGCCGATCAGTTTATAATTCATCGCATTCCGCATGATCAGTCCTCAAAGATATCATTCAGTGAAAGAATCGGAGTTGAGCTGTTGGTCACAATGACAACGGTATCGCCCTCTGAGAACTTTGAGCTGCCGGTCGGAATCTCCACCTTTGTCTTCGTCAGAATCGATACGATCAGCACATTCTTTTTCGTCTTCACATTCTTCAGCTTCTCATTGCAGTGACGGGTATTCTCATCAACGATAAACTCCATCGCTTCCACTTTTCCGCCGCCGATCCGATGAACCGAGATCGCATTTCCTTCCTGATTCTGCATTGCCCGGACATACCGGAGAATCGAAAAACCGGCAAGTTCTTTCGGTGAGATCACAGATCCGATCGGAAGCGTATCGAGAATCCGGTTGTTTTCCGCATGGCTCAGCTTCGTGACAACCTGCGAAACATTGCGGGTGTTTCCGTACAGCGAGATGACAATATTCAGCTCATCCAGTCCGGTCAGCGTAACCAGTGCATCTGATTCGCCCACCCCTTCCATATCCAGAAATGCCTGACTGCTCGCATCACCGTGAACAATCGTCGCATTCGGAAGCACTTCCGCCAGCTCCCGGCAGCGGTTCGGATCGATCTCCACAATCGTGCAGTCCATGCCGGACTTCTCCAGTTCCTTGACCAGGTAATAACTGATTCTTCCGCCGCCTGCGATCACCACACGCTTCGCCTTCTTCGCAATGATGCCGAGATTTTTCAGAAGACTGGTCAGATTATCCGTACTTGCGGTAATGAACAGCGTATCGTTTTCCCGGATCACAAAGTTGCCGTCCGGCATGATCGTTTCACCATTCCGGTAAACCGCGCAGACCAGTACCTGCGTATGTACGATGTCTTCCATCCGGGAGAGCTTCGTACCGACCAGTTTACTGCCGGAATCGACTTTCAGCTCCACAATCTCAACATATCCTTTGGCAAAGGTATCCACACTGAGAAAGCCCGGAAAGTTCAGCAGCCGGGCAATCTCTCTTGCGGCCCGGTGCTCCGGGTTGACTGAAAGCGTCAGGCCGAATACATCCCGCATCTCATACGCCTGCAGCCGATACTCCGGATTCCGGATCCGGCCGATCGTCGTAAGATTCGGATTCATCCCGTGCGCTGTCATGCACGCAAGCATATTCACCTCGTCCATATCGGTCGCGGCAATGAACAGATCCATTTCCTTCACACCGGCTGTTTCCAGCACCGCCATGCTTGCGGCGTTTCCCGCCACAGTGATCACATCATATTTTTCCATCACATCCTCCAGCACGCTTGTGCTGCAGTCAATGATCGTCAGTTCATGACCTTCATTTGTCAGCTGCTCGGTAAGACATGTGCCGATCTTGCCTCCGCCGGCGATCAAAATCTTCATAAACGGTTTCCTCCTGCCGCATTTCAGACTGATATGTTAAATTCTAGACTCTTTTCCGTAAAATACAATGTCTGTTCGCTCCCTGCAAAGAACGTGCGGAAGTACACCGAAGGGCGGGTACCTTCTGCCCTGGCGCCCAGAACAAAAGAGCCTTCTCAGAGGCCCTCCTGCTGTCCCGCAGACATCAGCGGAAATAATCCACTGCTCCGCGGAAAATAAATTCCTGTGTATGAAGATCAGGTATATTGCGGTAGAGATTCTCACCGCTGCGCTCACTGTGTCCCATCTTGCCGAAAATCCGGCCGTCCGGAGAGGTGATGCCTTCAACCGCCATGTACGAATTGTTCGGGTTAAAGCGGATATCGGATGTCGGATACCCTTCTTCATCGACATACTGCGATGCAATCTGTCCGTTTTTCACCAGCTGATCAAACAGCTGCGGTTCACAGACAAAGCGTCCTTCTCCATGACTGATTGCAGTGTGGCTGATCTCACCCGGGATCGCGTAACGCAGCCACGGGGATTTCACTGATGCGATCCGTGTCCGTACCAGCATCGACTGATGCCGGCCGATCGAATTGAACGTTAATGTCGGGGAATGGGAATCGGTTTCCGTAATATGGCCAAACAGCACGAGTCCGAGTTTGATCAGCGCCTGGAATCCGTTACAGATGCCGCACATCAGCCCTTCCCGCTCATCCAGAAGCTTATGCACTTCTTCCCGGATGCGCGGATTGCGGAAGAAGCTGACAATAAACTTCGCCGATCCTTCCGGTTCATCACCGCCGGAGAATCCGCCCGGAAGTGCGATGATATGGCACTTCTGAATCAGTTCGGCAAATTTCTCCACGCTTTCTTCAATCGCTTCCGGCGTCCGGTTGCGGATCACGAAGATCTCTGTTTCCGCGCCGGCTCTTTCAAACGCTCTTGCGGTATCCCACTCGCAGTTGGTACCGGGGAATACCGGAATCAGAACACGCGGGTGCTCCACGATATAGGACGCATGAATCGGCACGCCTGCCTGATAGGTAAACGAAGGAATCCGTTTCTCTTCCGGCTGGGTAAGATACGGGAATACCGGCTCCAGCTTTGCCTCCCAGAGATCCTGCAGTTCCTGCAGCGGCATGCGCATCAGTCCCTGCTTGATAACATAAGGCTCAATGGTCGTTCCGATCTTCAGAGCATTCACCGGAAGTTCGGTATGCGCCGTCAGTTCCAGCACAAACCCGCCATAATGCACATCAAACAGACGGTTCGGGTCAAATCCGCCCGGAAGTTCAAAACCGATCCGGTTTCCGAGCGTCATCTTGAACACTGCTTCTGCCGTTCCGCCCCGCTCAATGACGCGTGCCGAGCGCACTCTTCCTTCCCGGATCAGCTGTTCTGTTTCCCGGAAGATCAGATTGACGCTCCTGTAGTTCGGCATCCCGTGCAGATCACGGTCCGGGCTTAACAGAATCACTTCATTGCCCGCTTCCTGGAATTCAGAAGGAACCACATGATCTGCCTCCGCAACCGATACCGCAAAGCTGACCAGCGTCGGCGGCACATCGAGATCTTCGAAGGTTCCGGACATCGAGTCCTTTCCGCCGATCGCCGCTGTACCGAGTTCCATCTGCGCTTTCCACGCTCCGAGCAGTGCTGCCATCGGAAGCCCCCAGCGTCTGGGGTCGCTGCCCGTATGCCCGAAGTATTCCTGCAGAGACAGCCAGCACGCTTCCTGACTTCCTCCTGCCGCAATCACCTTCGCCACGCTGGTGATGATCGAGTCCTGCGCAGCCATATACGGATTCTGTTCGGATTCATACGGGTCAAACCCCCACGCCATCAGCGAACAGGTCTTCGTTTCACCATGCAGTACCGGCAGCCGGCACGCCATCGCCTGGGAAGGCGACAGCTGCGTTCTGCCGCCGAACGGCATCAGTACCGTTCCGGCTCCGATCGTTGAGTCAAACCGCTCCGCCAGTCCTTTCTGACTTGCGACATTCAGATCACTGACCAGCATTTTCAGCCGCTCATCAAACGATCCGCTCACCGCTTCCTGCTTCATGACAGGCGTTTCAATCAGCACATCTGCCGACCGCTTCGCTCCGTTTGTATCAAGGAATGCACGGGAAATATTCACAATCGTATGTCCGTTCAGCTTCATGACAAGACGTTTTTCTTCCGTCACTTCCGCTACGACTGTCGATTCAAGATTCTCTTCTTCTGCCAGCTGCCGGAATCTGTCCGCATCGGACGCGGAAACCACAACCGCCATCCGCTCCTGTGACTCTGAAATCGCAAGCTCGGTTCCGTCCAGCCCCTCATATTTCTTGGGCACTTTCGTCAGATCAATCACCAGCCCGTCTGCCAGTTCACCGATCGCAACCGAAACGCCGCCTGCCCCGAAATCATTGCACCGGCGGATCAGTGCAGTCGCTTCCGGATTCCGGAACAGACGCTGCAGCTTGCGCTCTTCCGGCGCATTTCCTTTCTGCACTTCCGCTCCGCATGTTTCAATCGACTCAACCGTATGCGATTTCGAAGACCCCGTTGCCCCGCCGCAGCCGTCACGGCCGGTCTTTCCGCCCAGCAGGATTACGACGTCGCCCGGAACCGGACGCTTCCGTACCACATTGGCTTCCGGAGCCGCACCGAGCACCGCTCCGATCTCCATCCGTTTTGCGGCATAACCCGGATGATACAGTTCATGAACCAGTCCGGTCGCAAGGCCGATCTGATTTCCGTATGAGCTGTATCCGTTGGCTGCCGTTACCGTAAGCCGGCTCTGCGGCAGCTTTCCCCGGATGGTCTCTTCTACCGGCTTCAGCGGATCTGCTGCGCCGGTCACACGCATTGCCTGATAGACATACGCCCTTCCGCTCAACGGGTCGCGGATTGCGCCGCCAAGGCAGGTTGCTGCTCCGCCGAACGGTTCAATCTCCGTCGGATGATTATGCGTTTCATTCTTGAACATCAGAAGCCAGGGCTCATCTTTCCCGTCGACATCCACCTGTACGTTTACCGAACAGGCGTTGATCTCTTCGCTTTCATCCAGTGCGTTCAGCTTTCCCTGCTTCTTCAGCGCCTTTGCGCCGATTGTCGCAAGATCCCAGAGCGAAACCGGCTTTTCCGTCTCCGGCCCATACAGCCGGGTTCTCTCATCCAGATATTCTTCGTAGGTACGGCGGATGTATTCCGGTTCGATCTTCACATTGTCAAGAATCGTATTGAATGTTGTATGCCGGCAATGATCGCTCCAGTACGTATCAATCACCCGGATCTCCGTAACCGTCGGATCCCGGTGTTCCGTATCACGGAAATATGCCTGCAGGAATTCGATATCTGCAGGGTCCATTGCAAGCCCCATTTCACTGCGCAGATTTTCCAGTTCCGCACTGCTCATCGCCGTAAACCCTTCCGCAGCTGCAGGAAGATCCGGAACAGGATACTCCGCTTTAATCGTTTCCGGCTTTTCCAGCGACGCTTCCCGTGCTTCGACCGGGTTGATCAGCGTCTCTCTGATCAAGGCTCTGTCTTCTTCTGAAAACTGCCCTTTCAGATAATAAACTCTGGCGGTCCGGACTTCCGGCCGGACGCCGCACGTCATCAGCTGAATGCACTGGGCCGCAGAATCTGCGCGCTGATCAAACTGACCCGGCAGATACTCCACTGCCAGCACCCATTCGTTTTCTTCCGGCTCCGG
>JAFYGX010000028.1 GCA_017543025.1 Solobacterium sp. | reverse complement strand
TATTCCAGCGGCACCTTCTCCTTCCGCAGCTCAGCCTCAAACCGGTCAGCCCTCAGGATCGGGCCGGAGGTCACCACCGGAAAGAAGGAAAGAAAGACGCCGGTTTCCAGCAGGGTTAAAGGCGCTTCCTTCTTCCCCTTTGAAAGATCAGTCAGATAACCGATCGCATTCAGCGTAAAAAAGGAAAACCCGGCCGGAACCACAATGGAAAACGAAACCGGAAGGCCAAACCACGTACCGGCAGTTCGATCGATGAATCGGATCGAACAGAGCGTTGCGGCAAGCACGCCGATGCCGAGAACGGACGCCCAGTTGTGACGGGTGCGGTGAATCACCTGTGCACTGAGCGCTGTCCAAGCCCATACGGCAATCAGACCTGCAAGCATTGCCGGTCCGAAGAACGCGTAAAATACCAGACTGATCACAAGCAACGCAAATGTCTTCAATACTTCCGGAACCGCATAATACAGCAGAATGGCCAGAGGCGCATATCCGATAAACAGCAGACTGTTAAAATTCATATGGCACTACCTCTTTCCTTTCTGCAGCTTCATAAGACCCAGCAGTGCATAGATCACAAGACTCAGAACGGACACCGCACATCCGGTGCGGAAGCCAACCGGCGTATAGACAAATTCAATCTCATATTCTCCCGGCTCCAGTTCAAACCCGATAAAGGAAGTGTTCACAATGTCAGGCTTCACTGCGGTTCCGTTCACCATCACCTTCCAGCCCGGGTCATATGGAACAGAAGATGCCACAAGCTTCTTTTCGCCTGTCACTTTGATCCGGGCTCTTACATTCCCTTTTTCTTCCGACTCAAACACCAGTGCATCTTTCGTTTCCCGCTCCTTTCGCACAGACGCTAACGCCGCATCGCTGAGCCAGTAAACATGCACATCAATCGAGGCGTCCGGAAAGTTGGTATTATGCGCATAAACGCCAGCCGCATCAAACTTCTCCGTAATCCGTACCGCGTGATAGCCGTGTTCTTCAAATTCCCGATAGACAACCGCTTCCCCGTTCCGGTAGAGTTCATAGCTGCCTCCCCCGAACGGCTCGGTATTGCTGTAATCAAGATACAGCGTGCCAGGTTCGTCAAACGCATATTCAATCACACCGTTATTCACTGTGCCAAGCGAAACAAATGAGCGATCTGCCTGTGGCATCTGTGTCCCCGTTTCACAGAGCACGCCGATATTCATCAGATAGTCTTCCAGACTCTTATCCGCTTCTTCCGCATATGCCGCATTGATCCTGACCGTATCCGCATAGCCCATCGTTACAGCGGAAGAGCGATGAAGCACCCGTACCGGATGCGACTGTCTGTCTTTCGTTTCATACAGCAGCTCATACCCGGCAGGTACCGGCGCATCCGCATCATACAGCACCAGATAGGTATTGCCGAACACATCATAGGAAAGCATTTTGGATGGAAGAAACGGGATAAACCAGTCTTCTGTGATCCGCCTGTGGTAGTAAGCTTCATTTGCCGGATTGAAGAGCGAAAAGTAAAACGAATTTCCCCGGAAATTCTTCGCCATCGGAAGCAGATAGTTTTCCGCCACAGACTCATCGGTGCCGATCCGGTAAAATCCCTGATCTTCCGCTGTAATGCGATCCATGACCGACGTATCCAGAAGCGCCGCTTCATACTGCAAAGCCCGCTCTCCCTTCCCGATTGTAACGACTTTGCCGTTTACGATTCTCGCACATACACATAACAGTGCTTCCAGCAGCAGCACAGTGCAGAACAGATTCCGCTTCTGCTTCACAAGTCCGAACGTATACGCAATGCACGCAAGACACAGACATGGAATAATCAGAACAAGCGCCAGCCGGTTATTCTCGGAACAGGTATGAAAGACCAGTGCAATTGCAGTAAACACGAGCAGAAGAACCACGGTCCCGATACAGGATCGGATCAGCAGCTTCTGATTCAGTTCACTGCGTCTGCTGAGAATCAGCACGATTGCCAGCACGTGGAATACGATGTAGTAAAAACTCCAGCGGCTTGTAATATTACCGTTGAACACATAGTAAAAAACCGGAATCAATGCCAGAACATACAGCAGAATCAGAATTCTTCTGACCGGTTTCTTCTCTTCTCTTCCATTCACAAACAGCTGCGGCAGCAGCAGCGGGCAGAGAATAAAGCTGTAGGTAAACAGGGCGTAGGTATGAATCGTTCCCTCTTTAAACGGAGACGAAAACAGATTGTAATCATAGTCATTCGTAACCGGTGAAAACATGGATGTCAGAATACGGTAAAACCCGCCGGGTGTCACAAAGAGATTCTTCAATGAGAGAATCGGCTCCCCGCCTACCCGGCTGGAACTCAGCAGAATCACGGTATCCATGGCAAACACCGCACCCGCCATTCCAAGCCCGAGCAGATACAGCAGAAACGGCCGGAACAGATGCAGGATCACTTCCTTCAGCGAAAGCGAACCATGCCTCATAAAGAGACGCGTGACCATGTAAAACAGAATCAGCCAGCTTGCCATGTACATCGTATAAAGATCGAGCACCGTAAGCATTGCGATGATAACGGGAAACAGCAGCTTCTTTCTTCCCTGCAGCACCTCTTCCATGCCATACAGCAGTAAGCACAGAACCATCCAGGCATCCAGATAGCTGTAATAATGAAACTGAAAGATCGCCCAGCCGGAAAACGTCATAATCACAGTACCGGCAAACCGGGCCAGTTCATCGTCTGTAAGATCACTCAGCCAGAGAAATGAAAACACAGCCGCAAGCGAAAGCGAAAGAAATGCAGTGAGCGGCAGTGCATTGATCACCCATTGCGGATCCGGCAGACAATACAGCAGCCAGAAGGACGGAGACCCGAGATAGGAAAGAAAGTGCATTGCGTTGGTTGCCCCAAACCCCATCTCCCAGTTCCAGAACCCGAAGGTTCCCTGCCTGATGTCGTGAATCATGGATATTGTTAACGGAATTACCTGTCTTGTTTCATCGCCCCAGAAATAGAAATGCAGATCCGGGTATAAAAAAAGAAAACCGAATACGATTCCAAGCAGAATAACGATTGGGCCAACTGTCTTTTTCATCACTTTCATTTTATACCATTTCAGTTCCATCACAGCCGGTAAACTGTGTTCCGTTCCGGTTCAGTGATCCCTCCATACTGAAAACAGGAGAAAGCGACCCTACCTTCTCCTGTTCTTTCAGATTGTAATCAATATAATGATCTGCTTACCGGAAGGCAAACACGTTCTCTCCCGTACGGAAATCGTAATGCCGGATGCCGTTTTTCTCACACCATCTGATCAGATCCTTTGCCGTAAACTGATCTCCGGTCATCAGCCACTCCGGACCGTCGAGAAATATGACCGCAGGATCTACATAGGCATAGAATGAATACGGAACCGGAGAATTGCCGTGGTGACATGCATTGACATATTCCGCTTTGATATTCTCCGCGAATTGATCGACCATATGGTCTGTGACAGCCGCCGAAGTGATATCTCCCATAAACAGGATTGTATCTTCGCTTCCCGTGATGCGGAAGGTCAGACAGCAGTTATTCGGCAGATCATACCCCTCTGCCAGCTGGTCCATCACGATATCATAGGTATTGAAAAACTGAAACTGCAGTCCGTCGATCGTAATGGAATCTCCTCTGGACGGATGGTGGATCAGTGCATTCGATGTAATCCGGCAGAACTTGCGGAACGTCTCCGGCGTATCCCATGACTTGCATAAGGAGAGATACCGTTCCGGATCCCGGTCAAACGAAGACGCATAGATATCTTTGATCTTAATGGCACCCGGATTTTCATAGATGGCATTGAATGCACCGATATGATCTTCATGGAAATGCGTCAGTAACCAAGCGTCCACAGTTCCGCCATATCGATTGATCACCGAACGTACACGTGCCGCATTCTTTTCCGAACCTCCGTCCACAATGATCAGCGACCCGTCTTTGAGGTTATACAGCGAATAAAACATTCCCTGCGCACCGGAATCATCCGGGTGTTCGGTGAGCTCCCATACCTGAGCAGAAGAAGAATTGTCGAGTGAATAGAACCCGATTCCCTCATTCTTCCAGCCGTGATCTACCAGGTTTTTCTGTTCATCCGGATTTCCGGTATAATGATGCGACCCCGGACCGGTCGCATTCGGGTTATACAGACGGTACATCTTCACCGTCTTTGCGTCATCGCTGTACCAGCCGATTCCTTCATCCTTCCAGCCGGCTTTTACCAGTGCATCCCGTTCATCGCTGAACTTGGTGTAATGATGATCTCCTGCATTCGGATTGTACAGGCGATACACCGGCTCCGAGGATTCTGCCGGTACCGTAAACCCGATTCCTTCATACTTCCAGCCGGCTTTTACCAGCATATACCGCTCTTTCATATCAGTGGTATAAAAGTGTTCTCCGGTGTTCGGGTTATATACACGGAAGAGATCCACATTCTCTCGCTTTGCATTCCTGCGCTGCAGCAGAATTCCTTCCGGTTCGGCGTCCATCTGCAGATCGCCCGCAGCCGAAGCCGCAGCTTCTTCCATCATCCATGCACTTTCTTCAAACGAATAGGCCGGCTCTGCCGCAGTCTGTTCATCCTTCTGTTCGGCAGGCTGATCTTCTGACTCAGAGAGTTCCCCTGATTCTTCTGTCAGTTCGTCCGTTTCATCAGATGCGGAAGGATCCGGATCATTTTCTGCCGCAGCACCCGCACCGCTGAAACACAGGAATACGGACAGCAGAATCGCAGCTGTTCTCTTCATCGTACGTTCTCCAATTCCCCGTTATTTTCTTCTGAACCATTCATTCTGTCAATGCGGATCATCCGACCGCCTGCCATCTGAACACAGCGCAGTTTTTCCTTCGTGCAGCAGAATCATTTCGTTCTCTTTGC